>CBFHHI010000039.1:0-17907 GCA_965655675.1 Methylophilaceae bacterium
TTCATCAAGTAACAGTTTTTGGTTACAATCTGTCTATCAACTCATTTGGAACTCAACACATGATTAGCGAATCCGCCGCCGCCAAAAAAGCCAAAACACTTTCCGAAGCGCTGCCTTATATTAAACGCTTTTTTGACAGAACCATCGTCATTAAATATGGTGGTAACGCGATGACAGATGAAAAGCTAAAAGCATCGTTTGCCAGCGATGTGGTGTTGCTTAAATTAGTTGGTATGAACCCAGTGATTGTGCATGGCGGCGGCCCGCAAATTAATCAAATGCTCGACAGAGTTGGTAAAAAAGGTGAGTTTATTCAAGGCATGCGCGTGACCGATGAAGAAACCATGGATATTGTTGAAATGGTGCTTGGTCATGTCAATAAAGAGATTGTGCATTTAATTAATCAGCACGGTGGTAAAGCCGTTGGCTTAACGGGGCAAGATGGAAATTTTATTCGTGCCGATAAGCTGATGATGGAAGATATCAACGACAAACTAAAAACCATAGATGTGGGTCAGGTTGGCAAAATTAGCACTATTGACCCGAGCATTATTAGCTTCTTGGATAGCGGCGATTTCATTCCTGTTGTTGCGCCAATTGGTGTGGGCGAAGACGGCAGCACGTTTAATATTAACGCCGATGTGGTAGCGGGCAAATTGGCTGAAATTTTAAAAGCAGAAAAGCTCGTGCTATTAACCAATACGCCTGGCGTGTTGGATAAAGATGGCACATTACTGACAGGGCTAACACCAAAACAAATTGATGGCATGGTTGCAGATGGCACATTGTCTGGCGGCATGCTCCCTAAAATTGGTTCTGCTCTAGACGCGGCTAGAAGTGGTGTTAAAGCCGTGCATATTATTGATGGTCGTGTAGAGCACGCTTTATTGCTTGAAGTGCTCACCGATGAAGGTGTTGGTACCTTGATTAAAGCCAATTAATTAGAATAACGGTCACCAATGTCAACCGTTTGGGTGTTCGATTTGGATGATACTTTGCATGATGCTTCTGCCCATATTTTTCCAGTGATGAACGGTGCCATGACAAAGTTCATCCAAGACTCACTTGCCATGGATGAACAAGCAGCTGACCAACTACGCAAACATTATTGGAAAGTCTATGGCGCAACGCTTAAAGGCCTCATGCGCCATCATGCTACTAATCCGCATCACTTTTTGTTTGAAACACATCAATTTCCAGACTTGCATGAGCGCGTCATTCTAACCAAGCGCTTACGTCATTTGCTACTCAGTTTAAAAGGCAGAAAAGTCATTTTTACCAATGCGCCACGCAACTATGCGATTCGTGTTTTAGAAATCATTGGCATTGCGGATATATTTGAGTTGATATTTAGTGTTGAATCTACTCAATTTCATGCAAAGCCTTCTGTACGTGGATTCCAAGGCCTTTTAAAAACGATTCGCGCTAAACCCAGCGACTGCATTATGTTAGAAGATAACCTAGCCGCATTAATGACTGCCAAACGCTTAGGCATGAAGACCATTTGGATTACCCAGCGACTACATAAACCAAATTTTGTGGACTTTAGATTAAGTAAGGTTTCGGCACTAGCGCACCTTAAGCTATAATTCAGACAACAAATATTAAGATTATTTCAGGGAATCGTATGGCAGGTGAACGCAAACAACAAATCTTAGAAACACTAGCAAAAATGCTAGAAAATCCTAAACGCGAAAAAATCACAACAGCCGCATTGGCTGCAAAACTAGCCGTTTCAGAAGCAGCGCTTTATCGTCATTTTGCAACTAAAGCACAAATGTTCGAAAGTTTAATTGAGTTTATTGAAACCAGTATTTTTGGTGTCATTAATAAAATTACGACAGAAGAACAAGATGGCAGCAAGCAAATTTTACTTATTGTGAGCATGTTGCTCAGATTTGCTGAAAAAAATCCAGGCATGACACGCGTGCTGATTGGGGATGCACTCGTGAATGAAAATGAGCGCTTACAAGATCGCATCAACCAACTTTATGACCGTATTGAAGTGACCCTTAAGCAATGTTTAAAGATTGCGGTTGCAGAATCCGGTAAAAAGATACTACCCGAAAGTCAAGCTAATTTGGTGATGTGTTTTGTCATTGGCCGCTGGCATCAATACGTCAAAAGCGGCTTTAAGCGTAAACCACTGGAATACGTACAACAGCAGTTATCTAGTATTATTTAATAAAAAATCCTACTTATCGTCAAGCCGTTCAGAAAAGATGTTGAATAAAAGTTGGCAGTTTGAATTTAAAAAGCCTTATCATTCATTCTACAGGGCTGTATAGTATTGATTCTTTCAAACGACGATGCATAACATCAATAGCTTTTAACTGACAACTCTACACAGTTGATGAGTAAGTGTCATCATTGTCAAACTCTCCTCAAGGCAGATAGCGAAAGAGTAAATAGTTCCCTTATGCTATTTTTGTTTCTACCTGCCGCCCTTTGTGTCACGGCCAATCCAAATTGCTCCAGCAAATAACTAGCTGCAAGTTCAGCAGTTATGCTCGCAGACCATTCGCCTCGCGAATGACTATTGTTAAAAAAGCGAACGTAGAGCGTTAGCGCTTGAGTTTCAATGTCGGCTAGTTTTGCTTGTGTTTGAACACCATAGCGCGAGCGTCGTGCTCGCATCTTAATGAATAGGCAGCCAGTTTCCATCTGAGGGGCTTCACTTGCAAATTTAATCAATTCATCCAGTTTGGTAGCGAAGCTTGCATCGCTCATGAGCAAGTCTCCTATCTGCACCAAAACCTGGCTGGCATAGCGTTCCAAGATGGCAACCGTCAGACCATCCTCGCTACCAAAGTCGCGATACAAAGAGGGTTTTGACACGTTAGCAAGCGCACAGATTGCATTGACTGAAGTGGCGGCCAAGTTGTCTTGCCAGTAAGCATTCATAGCTGTCTCAAGGACATGCGCTCTGTTCCGCGTTATTGGACGGCCGCGACGGACAGTTTGATTTATAGGTTTCATTGTAATTATTATACTACATGGTACGAAATAATAAAATATATGTTACCATGTGGTACGTAATACTAATTTTCGTGTTACTCATTTACAACTTGGAGCTAATGAATATGGAAAAATCAGAAAAAGTAGTCGTCATCACAGGATGTAGCAGTGGGTTCGGTGAAGGAGCCGTCAAGGCATTCGCAGATAAGGGCTACCGTGTTTGGGGAACTTTGCGAGATAGCCAAGGGCGCAATGCTAGCAAGAAGGCTGCGTTAGAGAGCTATTCTAAAAGCATTTCGGTGATCGACATGGATGTGGCAGACGACAAATCAGTTGCTGATGGTTTTGCACGCATCCTAAATGACGGCGCGGTCGATGTCTTAATCAACAATGCCGGCATCATGTACCTAGGCATCACAGAAGCCTTTAGCGTTGCTCAAGCCAAAGAGCAGATGGAGACCAACTATTTCGGTGCAATTCGCGCTATTCAGGCGGTCTTGCCTGCCATGCGTAAGGCAAAATCTGGCCTCATCATCAACTGCTCTTCCTTAGTTGGTCAAATATCGCCCCCATTTTTTTCAACCTACAGTGCCACCAAATTCGCTTTGGAAGGCTATACGCAAGGTCTGCGCTACGAAGTATCACCCTTCGGGATCGATGTCGCTCTCGTACAGCCTGGTCCATTCGGCACTGGTTTGCTCGCAGGTGGCAAAGCACCTGAGCGAAATGATGTGCTGGCAAGCTACGGTGACTTGGCGGGTGTCCCCATTGCGATGGGCCAGCACTTCGCAACGTTCTTGCAGAGCGAAGAAGCGCCCAAATCACAACTTGTGGTCGATGCATACTTGGCCCTGGCCGATAAGCCTGCAGGCAAACGTCCTACACGAACGGTTGTTGGCATTACATGGGGTGTGGATGAAATGAATGCACTGACACAGCCTATTCAAGATCGTGTGCTCAAAGAAATGCAACTTGAGGAAGTGCTCGGGGGTATCTCCTATGGATAGCACAAAATACGCTGACAATGGGCGCCCGCTGGGCGCCATGGAACAGCTTTTCTTGTCGTGGGATCAACATCGCCCGAATCATTTTGTGCTGGCCGCGCAGATTGATGGGCGACTTTCGCCCGAGCAATGGCGGCAAGCAATGGATTCGCTACAGGCTCGCAATCCATTGCTGGGTGCGCGAATTGTCGAGGAAACAACTGGCAGAGCACGCTTTGTACCAGAGCCTGAGTTGAGATTGCCGATTCGGTTTGAGTCACTGGGTGAACTCTCCTGGCAGGTTCAGGCGGGACGCGAGCTTCTGGAGCGCTTCGATACGCAAAACGGCCCACTAAGCCGGCTTACTTTGATGGAAAATGATCGACATACTATCGTATTATTCATCGCGCATCACGCTCCTTTGGATGGCATGGGTGCCACACGACTGCTCGATGAGTTGATTCAGCTTGTGTGTGGTAAGAGTCTACCACCCAAACCCGCCGTGCAGGCACCAGAGCTTGTGCTTGCAGATGAACGCCATCTATTGCCAACGCCTTCGCTGCCGACCAATGAAGATGTTTCATATCTTCGTCCACTTACGGATCAATCTCCACATGTGGAAACGCTGACCGTCGAATCTGAAACGACCCGTCAATTGGTCGCGCGATGCCGCGACGAAGGCACGACCATGCACGGCCTCATCACTGCTGCGATTCTCGTTGCTGGGCGCGGCTTGCGCAAGGAATGGTGTGAAAGCCCAGTACGTGTGGCCACACCCGTCAACATCCGAGGTCTTGATCCAAGCTTTGAAGATGCCATGGGCGTTTTTATGACCCCCGCCAGAACGATCGATGATTCACCGCAAAGTACGCAGATTTGGTCAATGGCAGTTGCACTGCGGCATGAATTGTTACCGTACGTTGGCAGAGAAGGAGGACTGATTGGACTTAATCTGTTGTCATCCGTTGTAGAACCGTCCCTGAGCAACGAAGACGCTTTAAATTTGCTGACATCAGTACTGTCATGGGATTTACTCGTCACCAACCTTGGCCGCATTAGTTTCAAAGGGAAACACAGCGCCTTGCGGGTACAGTCTTTATGGGGGCCGATAGTCTCATCTGGCTTGTCGGGCGAGCAGGTGATTGGTGTAGCGACGCTTAATGATGTGCTGCAGCTTTCATATACAACCTACCAACCAATAAGTGGTTTGCTGACGGCCGTTGAAAAAGTGTTAGAGCAAAGCTTGGCTGCTTGAACGGCAAAGCCCTAGAAGAACCGTCGTTGGCATTAAATGTAACGCATTGAAAAATCCAATTCAAGACCATGTGCTCAAAGCAATGAAGCTTGAGGGCGTATTGTGCGGTATTGATGCCAAATTTTCTTTATCACTGAAGATATTTTTAATCTTAAAAGCCATTAAAAAGAAACTGAAAATTGCATGATAAAAAAGCCTTAGCAAATGAATGATAGGGCTTTCTAAATTTCAAACTATCAATTTAAATTCAATACCTTTTCTGAACGGCTTGACTTATCGTGGGACTTTTTATTGCAATTAGCGTTAGAGGAGCACTTTTTCAATACCGCCGTTATTGGCTTTTTCAATATACTTTTGCATCCAGTCTTCACCAAGTATATGCTTAGCCATTTCAACCACAATATAATCTGCCTCAATACCAGTATCATCCCCATAGCGCGATAAGCCTTGTAAGCAACTTGGGCAACTGGTCAAAATTTTGACTGCCTGCTCAGGCTTACCAACTGTTAGGCCCATACTTTTCATGCCTTTTTCCAACTCTTCTTGCTTACGAAACTTCACTTGTGTCGCAATGTCTGGACGCGCTGCAGCAAAGGTACCACTCTCACCACAACAACGGTCATTCAACTCCACTTCTTGCCCCATCAATTGATTAGTCACTTCAAGTGGCTTATACGTTTTCATCGGACTATGGCAGGGGTCATGATACATATAACGCGTGCCAGTAATATTAGAAAGCTTTTGATCTTTCTCCATCAGATACTCGTGAATATCCAATAAACGACAGCCTGGGAAAATTTTCTCAAACTCATATTTTTGCAATTGATCCATACAAGTACCGCAAGACACAATCACTGTTTTAATATCCAAATAGTTCAATGTGTTGGCAACACGATGGAACAAGACCCTATTTTCTGCTGTAATTTCTTGCCCTTTGTCGTGATTGCCGCTTGCCGTTTGCGGATAACCACAGCATAAATAACCAGGTGGCAATACGGTAATAGCGCCAACTTCATATAACATCGCTTGTGTAGCCAACCCTACATTCGAGAACAAACGCTCAGAGCCGCAACCTGGAAAGTAAAATACTGCGTCAGAATCCTCAGTGACTTTTACTGGGTCACGAATCACTGGAATCATCGTATCATCTTCAACCCCAAGCATTGCACGCGATGTTTTTGACTGCATTTTCTTAGGCATCGGTCGATTGATAAAATGAATCACTTGCGCCTTAATTTCAGCTTTACCTACCGTTGATGGCGGTGCTTTTTTATACTTTAATAGCCCGAAACGTTTAGCCAAGCCATTAGCAAAGTTAATCGCTTTATAGCCCATGCCTATCATGGTTGCACGGATAAATTTAATCGTCGCAGGATCTTTTGCGTTCAAGAATAACATCCCAGCTGCGGTGCCAGGATTAAATTTCTTTTTACCTTGCTCGCGCAATAGATTACGCATTTTGATGGAAACATCACCAAAATCAATATTCACTGGGCAAGGTTTTTCACAACGATGGCAAACCGTACAGTGATCGGCCACATCGTTAAACTCATCAAAATGTCTGAGTGAAACACCACGGCGGGTTTGCTCCTCATACAAGAAGGCTTCTATCAGTAACGATGTGCCTAAAATCTTGTTTCTGGGCGAATATAGCAAATTAGCACGAGGCACATGGGTAGAACAAACAGGCTTACATTTGCCACAGCGTAAGCAATCAGAAATATCATCTGCAATCTCACCCATCGCAGACTGCTCCATAATAATCGACTCTTGCTCTAGCAAACCAAAACTTGGCGTATAAGCATTTTCTAAGCCCGAACCATGTAGCAACTTACCTTTGTTAAAGTGCCCATTCGGGTCAACCTTATTTTTGTATTTGCTAAAAGTATCAATGGTTTCTTGATCCAAGAACTCCATTTTTGTAATACCGATACCATGCTCACCTGAAATGACGCCATTCAGTTTTCTCGCCAATGCCATTACGCGCACAACCGCACCATGCACTTCCTGCATCATGTCGTAATCATCGGAATTAACAGGAATATTGGTATGCACATTGCCATCGCCCGCATGCATATGCAGTGCAATAAACACACGGCTTTTTAATACTTTTTTGTGAATAGCATCTAAAGCATCAATAATTTTTTGGTATTCACGACCAGCAAAAATATCACCCAAAGGCTGTTTCAACTCGCGTTTCCAAGAGACACGCAAATCATAAGATTGCACGGCTTCAAACACAGTGTTATGCCGTCCAAACTGCTCGCCAATCTTGCCTAGCGCCGTCAAAGGCTCATCCAATGTATTCAAAATTAAACGCCATTGCATGCGCATCTCTCGCACTAATTGCAATGCCAATACTTGCTTAGATTTCACACCTTCTGGATCAGTATTACCATCTTCATCGGCTTGCAGTGGCAAATCGCTTTCAAGAAACTGTTCTAACGCATTAATTAACTTCAGTTTATTCTGAATAGAAAGCTCGATATTAATACGCTCAATACCATCTGAGTACTCGCCCAATTGCGGCAGTGGAATCACCACGTCTTCATTAATTTTAAAGGCATTGGTGTGCTTGGCAATTGCGGCAGTGCGTGAACGGTCTAACCAAAACTTTTTACGCGCCTCAGCTGAAACCGCGATAAAACCTTCACCATCCCGCGCATTACAAATGCGCACCACAGCAGAAGCAACTTCACCAACCGCATTCTCATCATCAGAAGCAATATCGGCGAGCAATACCATTTTAGGCCGTTGCTGACGCGCAGCTTTCGTTGCATAGCCAACCGCTTTAATATAGCGCTCATCTAAATGCTCAAGTCCTGCCATGACAACAGCAGGATTTTGTTTAGCCGTTGCATCTAACAAGTCTTTAATCTCGACAATCGCTGGGACTGCTTTTGACACTTGTCCAAAGAACTCCAGCGCAATGGTCCGCACATGTTTAGGCATGCGATGCAAAATAAAAGTCGCAGATGTAATTAAGCCGTCACAGCCTTCTTTTTGTACGCCTGGTAATCCCGATAAAAACTTATCAGTAACATCTTTTCCCAAACCCACTTTACGGAAACTTGGGCCTGGAATTTCAATAATTTCAGGCTCAGCTATCAAATGCTTTCTATTAATGTCGTAACGACTGATTTTAAAGCGCGCCATGGCGATGTCATGAATTTTGCCTAAATTATGATCCAAACGCTCAATTTCCATCCACGTAGAATCGGGCGTCACCATACGCCATGAGGCAAGATTATCTAAAGCTGTTCCCCATAGCACGGCTTTTTTGCCACCAGCATTCACCGCTACATTGCCGCCAATACAGCAGGCATCAGCCGAGGTAGGATCGCAAGCAAACTCTAAACCGGCCTCTGATGCAGCTTCCATCGCACGTCGCGTTACCACGCCTGCACCGCATTCAATTGTTGGCACTTGGTGGTCAACACCCGGCAAACTGCGCATTTGCACCCCAGTGTGCTGATCAAGCTTTTCGGTATTAATCACAGCTGATAGCGGTGTGAGTGGTATCGCACCACCGGTATAGCCAGTGCCGCCTCCGCGTGGGATAACCGTTAAACCAAGTTCGATACTAATTCTAATGAGATGAGCAATTTCTGCCTCTGTATCGGGATTAAGCACAACAAAAGGATATTCAACACGCCAATCTGTTGCATCAGTCACATGTGAAACACGCGCCAATCCATCAAATTGAATATTATCTTTACGGGTATATTTACTGAATTTATTGAGCGCTTTTTTACGTAAATCATGTGTTTGACGAAAGTCATCCGCAAATTTATGAATCGCTGTTTTGGCAGCAACCACTAGTTTCTCTACTTGTGGATTTCCACTTCGGCGAGCATCAATCTCAGTAACGCGATGGTTGAGCGCCTCAATTAACGCTGCACGTCGCTTAGGATTGTCTAACAAATCATCTTGCAAATAAGGATTGCGACTCACCACCCACAAATCGCCCAGCACTTCAAATAGCATACGAGCGCTTCTGCCCGTCTTGCGCTCAGCACGAAGCATCTGCAAGGTTTCCCACATTTCTTCGCCCAAGAACCGAATAACAATTTCACGGTCGGAAAAAGAAGTATAGTTATAAGGGATTTCTCGCAAGCGCGCTGGAGAATCAGCAGTCGCCTTGAGTAGAGTAGGAGATATAGGTGCGTTCATTAAACAATTATCATAAACAAAACGCGATTATAGCACGCGTGATTGCACACAAAAACTGCGAGCTAGTTGTGGTTATTCGCACAATCTAACTAAAAAACGTTACAATCAAATGATGTCTTATAAAAGAAAAATGACGGCTGCAGCAGTACTATTGATCTTCATTGCTTGGTTCGGCTACACCCTATTACAACAATCCGAAATAGATGATATTGTCTTTGTATCAATTAAAGGTGAATCAATCAGCATGGACTCACTCAGAGGCAAGGTGGTATTGGTTAACTTTTGGGCAACCGATTGCAAAAGCTGTGTCAGTGAAATGCCTAAGTTGATTCAGACTTATCATCAATACCAATCTCGAGGGCTAGAAATTATTGCAGTTGCCATGCCATATGACCCGCCTGCACAAGTAGTAAATTTTGCTTCAAAAAAAGAATTACCTTTTCCAGTGATACATGATAGCTACGCTGAAATCACTCGAAAATTTGGCGGTGTCAAACTAACGCCAACGGCTTACATTTACAATAAAGAGGGAAAGCGTATTCAACATGCTGTTGGCGCTTTTAATTTTGATAAACTACATGCACTATTAGATAAGGAACTCAGCTAATGTTATGGGTTAAAGCTTTTCATATTATTTTTGTCACCAGCTGGTTTGCTGGTTTATTTTATTTACCACGCATCTTTGTTAATCACGCGATGGAAACCAATCCAGCAGCCATTGAACGACTGACGATGATGGAGCAAAAACTCTATCGCTTTATGTTCCCTCTGGCGCTGTTGGCTTTGGGCTTTGGTTTTTGGTTATGGATGGGTTATGGCATCAGTGGCAAATGGATGCACCCAAAACTAACGCTGGTCATTGGCTTAATTGCCTACCATGCTTATTGTGGCAAAATCATACGCAACTTCAAAGGTGGTATTAATAACCGCAGCCATCTTTGGTTTCGTTGGTTTAATGAACTACCTGTAATAGCATTAACACTCATTGTGATACTGGTAGTAGTCAAACCATTCTAAATTGGAAAAGTATGATGGATATCCTACATTCTAATTGGCTCATTCAAATGCTTCAAAAAGCAGGCAATACACCACAGAAACGCTTACTGTGCTTATTTGATATTTTAAATGACTGGTCAGAAGCGCCTGGTTTCAATGTCAATTTAGATCAGGATGTAGATGCAAATGAGGCCACATTACTTAAAACATATTTAAGCCTAGAAGCAGCCAAAGCACGCGCAGCTTTGCCAGAAATGCTTGCTACGCAACTCTATGTCATGGCGCTGTCAGCAATGCATGAAAAACTGTTAGGCCGTAATCCAGCAGGATTAATACATGCAAAAAGTGCGGCGGCGGCTTTGATTACGGCACAAACAAAAAAAGAGTTTCATATATCACGTACCTCAGCCTACGCTATCGCGGCCAGCTTTGTCGGTACATTGGTGATTGTGGCAAGCTTATTCTTTGTTAGCCATCCAAAAAATGCAGAGCTTATACAGCTTGCTTCTACAGAAGATACCATATTTAAGCCACCATTGAATGCATCCATTGCGTCACCACAAAGCACGGCTTCGCTTGTTGCCCAAATAGAACAAATGCGCAGTGGTAACTGCCGCTTATTAGAAGCTATCTTACTGCCAGATCACTACAAACCGGTTTACTTTAAAAATATTGTACTTGGTCAAATTAGTACAAATATAGAAGAACAAAAAGTAGTGCGCGAATTGCTAGATAAAATACACTGCAACTACACGCCTATGCTAATGAAAAAATCAACTTAGATCGCACGTCATGCAATAGCAGTTTCATTATACAAAAGCGCAATTCATCAATATAAATACTATACAGGATAGTATATTTTTCATCGGCAGAATAATAGATTAACGCTACTTTCTTTAAGCCACTTATCCGTAATAAACGTTATCAATTTGCTATTGGCATTACAACTCTGTATACCTATTTTTATAAACAATAATCGCATGCTATACTCGCATCATGAGCGCCTTGAGAGAGAAAATATTAAATACTGCCACTGATTTATTTCAGACGCGCGGCATCAACTCGACTGGCGTCGATACGATAGTTGCTGTAGCAGGCACTACAAAAATGACACTTTATAAATATTTCCATACAAAAGAAGGTCTTATTTTAGAAGTGCTCAATAAGAGCCAACAAGATTTCCAAAACTGGCTAGATAATAAGCTCAACAGCAGCAGTAAAGTGCCTGCTGATAAAATAAAACAACTCTTTGATTTCATTGAAGAATGGATTACTTCACCAAGCTTTCTAGGCATGGGCTTTATTAAAGCTTCAGCCGAGTTCCCAAATGAAGAGAATCCCATTCATCAACTCTCATCTAAACAGTCGCGCGAATTTCGGCAATACATCAGCAAGCTTGCAAGCGAAGCAAACATTAAAGATGCAAATGGATTGGCTTTACAATTATCGCTATTGTTTGAAGGCGCTGTGCAAGCTGAGCAAATGAAACGTGGTTCTGGCGCTATCAAATACGCCAAAAAAGCGGCTAAATTGTTAATTGACGGCGCGATTAATCAATAATATTGAATCATTAATATTCAGTTTTGACTTGCATTGTATGTCCTAGCTACAAGATAATGTTGCTTTGATTTCATAGAAATGATGCCTGATGCAAACACTTATCTGCGGTTCTCTCGCTTTTGACACCATTATGGTGTTTCAAGATCAGTTTAAAAACCACATCCTACCCGACCAAATACATAAATTAAGCGTCGCTTTTTTTGTGCCAGAAATGCGCAAAGAATTTGGTGGCACGGCCGGAAATATTGCATATAACTTACAGCTACTCGAGGGTGAGCCATTAATTATGGCAACTGTTGGTGAAGACTTTGCCAATTATCAAGCTTGGATAGATAAGAATCAACTTTCTAATCAACATATCAAAACGATCCCAAATAGCTTTACCGCGCAAGCTTTTATCACAACAGATTTAGATGATAATCAAATTACCGCCTTCCATCCCGGGGCAATGGTAGCGTCTCATCAAAACAGTGTTAAAGATGCTAAAAACGTCACTTTAGCGATTATCGCCCCTGATGGACGAGATGGCATGTTCCAGCATGCACAAGAATGCTTTGATGCTCAGATTCCTTTTATGTTTGACCCCGGGCAAGGCTTGCCCATGTTTAATGGCGAAGAACTGATGCATTTTATCAATATGGCTACCTATCTTGCGGTGAACGACTATGAGGCACAAGTGCTCCAAGATAAGACAGGACTTTCTTTAAATGAAATTGCAGAAAAAGTGGAAGCGCTGATTGTTACATTAGGTGCAGAAGGTTCTCACATTTACGCTGACGGTCAACGTTATGAGATACCAAGCGTTAAAGCAAAAGAAGTGATCGATCCTACAGGCTGTGGGGATGCTTATCGTGCAGGTTTATTGTATGGTATTGCAAGAAAATGGGACTGGTTAGCTTGTGGCAGGTTAGCGGCTACTATGGGTGCTATCAAAATTGCGAGTCGCGGTGGACAAAACCACAAACCGAGCCGCGAGGAAATAGAGAACATCTATAGCCAAGCACTGATTAAAGAAGTGGCAATACAAAGTTAATAAGCAATTTTAAATATGTTATGGGGAAAATTATGAATCTATCGAGAGTCTTAGTCATGACCACTTTATCCCTCTTTATCGCAGCTTGTGCCAGTTCAAATTCTGGTAGCGTCTATAAACGTGATGATGCGCGTAAAGTACAAACTGTTAAAACTGGTATCGTAGAGAGTGTACGTACCGTTCAGTTAGAGGGGACAAAATCCCCCATCGGATCAATTGCAGGTGGCGCAGTTGGCGGCATTGCTGGGAGCTCTGTCGGCAGTGGCAGAACTAGCAGCATAGTTGCGGTGATTGGTGCAGTAGCGGGCGGTCTTGCAGGCTCTGCTATAGAAGAGGGAATCACCCGTAAAGATGCATTAGAAATCACCATCAAACTGGATGGCGGCGGACTCATTGCCATTGTGCAAGAAGCTGACGAGCAGTTTAACCCTGGTGATCGCGTGCGTATTATAGAGAGCGGCGGCACCTCACGTGTAAGCCATTAGCGTCACAAAATCGTCATCTTTATTTAATCTAACCGTCATTTGATTCTCATATGATCTCTTCTTATTCAAGGAGAGATCATCTGATGCTAAAACAATCAGTAGTTCAACAAAATCGATCATCATCAAAACCCAACCTAAAGGTATCACTCGCTATAAACCCTAGCGAAGTGAAAGAAGCACAGCGCTTACGCTATAAAGTGTTTGCAGAAGAAATGGGGGCAAAAATGTCTGGAAATAATGGTCTGGATATTGATGGATTTGATGCATTTTGTGATCATCTACTTGTCCGCGATACCAATACGCAACAAGTCATTGGCACTTATCGCATACTTAGCCCAACACAGGCCAATGAAGCAGGCAGTTACTACTCGTCTGGGGAATTTGATTTAAGCCGCATCAATCATTTACTAGGCAACACAGTAGAAGTTGGCCGCGCTTGTGTACACCGAGATTACAGAAGCGGCGGCACGATTACATTGTTGTGGGCTGGTTTAGCCAAATATATGCTGTCGCATGGTTATGAACACATGATAGGTTGTGCTAGCATTCCCATGCATGATGGCGGACATGCAGCGGCTTCTATTTACCATCATCTTAAAGATAAACATTTATGTTCACCTGAATATCGCGTGTTTCCACACGTGCATCTACCAATAGAATCACTGAACAATACGATGCAAGTAGATTGCCCACCCTTAATTAGAGGGTATTTAAAGCTAGGCGCAAAAATTTGTGGTGAACCCGCATGGGACAGCTATTTCAATACAGCCGATATGCTGGTAATGTTATCAATGTCAGACATCAATCAAAAATACGCAGCGCACTTTTTAAGATAACATTTGCAACAAACACACATTTTTATCATTGGTTATCGTATCTTACGTGTACTGACGCATACGCTGCTCGGTATATTGATAGTTGCCGTTAGTTGGCCTCTTACCCAAGAAAAAACCAGAATAAAGCTGACTAAATGGTGGTGTGGTAAGTTGCTAAACTGCTTCAATATTCAAGTTTTTTTGTTTGGTGAAATACCGCAAGATAACACGACTAATAATATGATTCTTGCTAATCATGTTTCTTGGGCAGATATCTATGCTCTCAATAGCGTTTTACCACTACACTTTATTGCTAAATCTGATATCAATCAGTGGCCCATTCTTGGCTATCTTGTCAGAAAGTCTGGGACTATTTTCATCAATAGAAGTAGCAGACAAGATACTTCTCGCATTGTAAAAATAACCACTGATCGGCTAGTGGCGGGTGCTAATGTTGGATTTTTTCCTGAGGGAACGACCACAGATGGCACTTCACTTGCTCATTTTAAAAGCAGCCTTATTCAAGCTGCTATCAATGCAAATGCAGTAATACGCCCTGTTGCGATTCGCTACCCATTGTCAAATGGCAGTACGAATACAGAGATGGCTTATGCTGGCGAAACAACGCTGGGAGAGTCTATGATGCGGATATTAAAGCAAAAAAAACCCATAGTAGAATTATACTTTCTGACCCCAATTAACGCGCAATCAAATAACAGACAAGCACTCACCCAATTAGCGTTTCACAATATTGCGCAACAACTCAATCTTTAACGCTTAAGTTTGTTTGCTTTATCCTTCTTCTTAGCGCTAACTTGCGTCATTTCTCTTGTCTCAAGGCACATCGCGGTTAACTGACCACCCCATAAGCAGCCTGTATCTAAGGCAAAGACATTTTGAGACTGATGTAACCCTAACGCAGACCAATGACCAACTATGATTGCTTGATCTTTCGACGCACGATTGGGCAAATTAAACCAAGGAATCAACCCATTTGGCACATCAACCAACTCGCCCTTAAAGCTAAAATCCAATGCTCCATCTGCCGTACAAACCCGCATCCGCGTCATTGCATTAGTAATGGCACGCAAACGAGCATATCCTTGCAAACCATCATGCCAAAGGTTTGGTGTATTACCATACATATTCAGCAAAAAATCTACATATGACTCACTCTGCAATGCGGCTTCCACTTCTTTGGCATAAGCGAGTGCTTGATTGATTTCCCATTGTGGCAGTAAACCTGCATGCACCATGGCATAATCGCCATTTGAAATCATCAATGGCTGATGACGTAGCCAGCTTAATAATTCATTAGCATCTGGTGCATCAAGGATTGATTGCAGTGTATCGCTCTGATTGGGTTTACGAATGCCGTTAGCCACAGCAATGGCATGTAAATCGTGATTACCCAAAACTGTTTGAATATTATCGCGATGCTGGTAGCACCATCGCAGCACTTCCAGCGATCCGCTACCACGATTAATTAAATCACCAACCAGCCATAACCGATCTGACTTCAGATTAAACTGAATACGGTCAAGCAATGCTTGAAAAGCATAGTAGCAACCTTGGATATCACCTATTGCATAGGTTGCCATCAGTGCAGCCTTAACTAAGCTAACAATTACTCTGCTACTGGCGCCTCATCAGACTCAGGCTCTGGCGCTGTAAAATTAGCCCCTGCGCCATTCGCCATATACGCAACAGCTCTGGCAATTTCGTTATCAGTAAGGTCTGGGTTACCGCCACGCGCTGGCATCATACGGATACCTTCAATAGCGTGTTTCGTTAATGTTTCATACCCTTGTGCAATACGTGCAGACCAAGCGCCACTATCACCCAATTTAGGCGATTCCATCATGCCTGAAGCATGACATGCAGCACAGGCTTGATTAACAATATCTTCAGCACTCTTTTGTACTTTGATACCTGCATCTGCGGCAACCTCCACGACAGCTAATGGCTTAATATTACTGAGAACCTCAGACCTATCAGCTTCAGCAGGTTTTTCAACTGCACTTTTAGGCGCATCTGGCGACTTCGTCACCATGTAAATAACAAAAATAGGCGCAATAATACCGCCTAATACAATAACAATTTTTTGCATCAAAGTAACATTTGATGCCGCATGTGTTTCATTGCTCATGATTGATAACCTATGTTGAATTAAATTAGCTAAATTATACCAGCAACTTAAATGTATTAGCAGGTAACAAGCAATGTTCAGTTAAATGACGCGTGTATATACCTCTGTTTACATAGGCGCCCAGCGTTGTTGATTACCCATCAGCGCACCAACGCGATTGAGACAAGTGTCAGACGCTTTGCTATAATCCGCCACAAGCGCCCGTAGCTCAGTTGGATAGAGTGTTGGTTTCCGAAGCCAAAGGTCGTGGGTTCGACTCCCGCCGGGCGCGCCATGCAAACATGTCATGGCACCATCTCACAGAAACATAACGACTTAAAGCGTTTGATTTCTAGATTCGAATTGGAACCATCAAAACGCCAGTATATTGGCAGGTGTTGTCTACCACTTGCATTGATATGGCGGAGAGTGTCCTGAATGTTGTACTAACAATCGTTAATCACCACATCAAAACGAAAAATCCCATTGTGCCCACATTCTATTTTCAGAGTTCTTTTTGAGCACAATAGGGTCTTCCACTGCCAATCGACTGAGTTGCAGACTCAGTTTATTGAGATGCCCTTCTAGAAAATAATTGATGACTGCACTAAATTCAGTTTGTTTATCATTATCTCGATTGGTGTTCATATCAACAAATGCGTAGCGTGCCGCTATCTCAAGCTGTTGTGGCATGAAATTGATTTGGCGGTGCGGGAAATAGCCCGCTTGCATAAAGCCGCCTAACAACTTGGTTTCTTCATCATTATTGACTGTGTCTTTGATTCTTTTAGCATGTAATTCATGCAAAAAAGAAAAGCCTTGCCACTTAAAATGCACTTCTTCCATCAACTGGTCAATTTCATATTGACCATTTTGCGCGCCATTTGACGGGTCGCTGTATTTGGCATTACCCAGTGCATTGACATCCGTCAGCCTTCTACAACTGCGACTATCTGTCTCGAAAGCAGTACATTTACTCCTGTTTGTATTAGCCGCTACCGAGATATTCAATTTAGCTTGCTCGTGAAAATCCAGATCAGATTGGTTAAATTTCATTTCACCACCCAATGCATTCCACTGCAATCGACCAGAATACATCATGTTGCCATCATCATTATTTCTCTCACCAACACCCAACCCAGTAAATACGCCAGCATAATAAGTTAAATCATGCCAAGTCCCTGGAAATAAATTACCTTTCACTTCAATACCTTGTTGACGGTCGACGGTAAAAACATCGTTAACTATCGATCGATTCACAAATTGCTGATTTCCTGAAGAAGTCACGCGCTCGTTGTTGTAGCTCACCTTGCCACGCCCAACCCTCACTTGTGCCCATTGATATTTATCGATAGTTAAATTTAAATCGCGCAATACCGGTTGCGACCAATCATACTGTAAGTAATATTTTAACCATGGCGCATAGGCGTGACCATTTAATTTGGTACGCGCGCGCCGAATCATAAACGAACTTTCATCTCTTTCTAAGTCAGCTAGCGTTCGTGGATCACTATCGAAAGG
>CBFHHI010000040.1:0-17795 GCA_965655675.1 Methylophilaceae bacterium
AGCATGCGCGGATTATAAATTTAAATCTGTCAACTGAGTGTAACCAATTGTTGTTAGCGCTAGGGCCATAATATGCATTACTATTGTGTACAATGCTTGGGTTAGCACAGTGAATAAGGTAGTAAGTATGCGCAAGCATATGGATGAGCCGTCGTTGACCTAGTGTGACTCTGCCGATATAGATTAGGCGTGCTAACCCCACTAAAAAAACAGCTTGAATATAGCCATGACAACAGATTTATTTTCAGAACAAATGGAGTCGAAAGTTGCGCTTGCTGAGGGTGCATATTGGTTGCGTGGTTTTGCCTTGCCAGAAGCCGATGTCATTTGTGCGATATTGCTAGCGCATTTTAAAACGCACCCACCGCAACAGATGATGACACCGATGGGTTACAAGATGTCGGTGCATACTACAAGCTTTGGTCAATTTGGTTGGATTGCTACCAAGCAAGGCTATGGATATGCTACTAAAAATGGGCATACTAATCTGCCTTGGCCAGCAATGCCTGATCTCTTTTTAGCGTTGGCAAAGCGTGCTGCCAGCCAAGCGGGGTATGGTAATTTTTTGCCTGATAGTTGCTTGGTGAATGTGTATGGTATTGGTGACAAAATGGGCTTGCATCAAGATAAAGATGAAGCGGATTTCAATCAGCCTATTGTATCGGTTTCATTAGGGTTGCCAGTCACATTTCAATTTGGTGGTTTAACACGAACAGCAAAAGTCGCGAAAGTGCCACTCGTACATGGTGATGTTGTTGTTTGGGGTGCGCAATCCAGACTATATTTTCATGGTGTGTTGCCAGTAAAAGCAGCTACGCATTCAGTGCTCGGTCAGAGACGGATTAACTTAACTTTTCGTAAAGCAGGTAAAATGTGATTTTACTTTTTGTTTAATTGATTCCATGCAAGTTAATTTGGCAGAGGCTATTGCTTTACTTAAGCTTGGCAAAGTGGTGGCTATTCCAACCGAGACCGTTTATGGCCTTGCTGCCGATGCGCGTAACGAAGATGCTTTGCGTGAGATTTATGCGATTAAAGAGCGGCCTGCGGATAATCCTTTAATCATCCATATTGGCAGCAGTGAGCAGGTGCTTGATTGGGCAGCAACATTTTCTCCATTGGCGCAAAAGTTGGCCAATGCTTTTTGGCCAGGGCCTCTCACCTTAGTATTACCAGCTCAGTCAAATGTTTCTATGATTGTACGTGCTGGCGAGCCAACCGTCGCTTTGCGTGTGCCTGCTCATCCAATTGCACAAGCGCTTTTACAAGAAACGGGCTTGGGTTTAGCCGCCCCTTCAGCCAATAAATATACACAGCTGAGCCCCACCACAGCCAAGCATGTGGCCGATGGCTTAGGTGAGCATGTTCCCGTACTGGATGGCGGCGCTTGTCTAGTGGGTATTGAGTCTACTATCGTTGCCGTAGATGGCGATGAGTGGCGATTACTGCGCTTAGGCATGATTGCGGAAGCAGATATCCAAATGGTTGCTGGCTTACATGCAAGCAATGCGCAGACAATATTACCAAAAGCACCAGGACAGCATGTATTGCATTACTCGCCAATCACACCATTAGCATTATTTAGTTCTAGAGCAGCGCTAATAGAAGCGGCAGCCACCGAAACGAATTGTGCAGCTTTGCTATTGGGTGAGGGTGAAATCACCAATACCAAGACCTTTAATGTGCCCAATCATCCGGTTGGCATGGCTGAAAAGTTATACGATACTCTGCATCAAATGGATGCTTTAAAAGTAAGGAAATTGTTAATTGAAAGCCCACCAATATCACCAGAATGGCTAGCGATTCATGATCGTTTAAGTCGCGCTTCATATAAAACGCAGTAAAAACTGCTTGTCATCAACGACAAAAGCGAGTAGTTTTGGTAGTACTCGGTCGTGTACGCTTGGAGTTCTTAAATGGATAATAAGTATGGTTTGGGTAGTACAAAAGTGGCACAAGTGCACCATGAGGCACATCACAAAGAAGCACCAGCATTACACCCTACAAAATGTAAGTTTTGCGGAAGCAATGAGCTTACATTAAGCCCCACTATGCACGACCATCTTTGTCATGCATGTGGCGAGTGGCAAAATGATGTGCCGCAGGGCTATTCTACAGGTCGTAGCAGTGATTATTAAAAATGGTCGTTACAGGCCAATGTGACTTTTTCGGTGCATTCTAAGCCAATGATGGCTGCTGGATGTTTTGGGTGTATCACTAGAGCTTGTTCGAAGTATTGCTTAGCTTTTTTTAGGTGATGCATCTTTTCTTCTGCAATGCCTGCGTAGTAAAAAGCTTCTGCTGAAGTTGGTTCGCTTTGCAACCAGAGTTGTGCAATTTCGTGCAGTTCATCCCATTTTTCATTTTTAAAAGGCTGTACAACGCGCATGAAGAAAGGGCGTTGCGCTTCTGGCGCATCCCAAAACGGAAATATATCTGTTTCCATTGAGGTGATATCAGGCTGTTCTAATAATGTCTTTATCCACTTCACAGGGATATTGTAATAATAGGCGTGCTTACCTGGGCTTTTAAACGTACTAATAGCCAGTAACTTACCATCGGCATCAAATATTGGGCTACCGCTTGCGCCCATTACAAAAGAGGCGTCGGTACGAATGATGTGACTATCATCAAAAGGATAAATTGCCTTGATTTTACCTTCGGTATATTGTGGTTTTGGTGGGCCGCCTGGAAACCCAATAGAAAAAATATCCTGTTCATATTGCAAGTGTTCAGAATCGCCTAATTCAACTGGTGTTAAATCGGCATATTGAAAACGTAAAATACACAAATCATGCTTCCAGTCAGCTTTTAGTGCAACTGGCGTGTGCGTATTGCCATATTTAGTGATGCTAACGCCAGTGCTATTGGCTAATACATGGCAATTGGTGGCAATTAAGTCTGGGCTAATCGCAACCCCCGTACCCACACCATAACCGCCTGTTTTAGTGCCAACATGCACCTTAACAACAGATGCTTTTAGCTTAAAACTGAGCGCATTTCGTGGCTCAGCAGAAAGATGGCCATGCATAAAAATCAATAGAAAAAAGGCAATAAAGTGATGCATCTTCATAGTCTCAAATTAGCAGAAGTCAATGCTATATGACCAAAGTAAACTAACTCTCATATAGTGTAAAGATACTTAAGCGTGGTAAATAATTTAACAAAATTACACCAATAGGGGTGAAACAGACATTAAAGCCTTGTAGAATAGACAACTCTGGATAAATGAAGTTAAAACTATGCTAATACAATCAGAAGTTGTCGATTTAAATACCCCAACTGGCATCATGCGAACCTATATCCATAGACCAACACATAATAAAAAAGTGCCAGCGATTTTGTTTTATTCAGAAATCTTTCATCAGACAGGCCCGATAGAGCGAGCTGCCAAAATGATGGCAGGTCAAGGTTATGCGGTGCTGGTGCCTGAAGTGTTTCATGAGTTAAATCCGATTGGCACAGTTTTAGGTTATGACGATGCTGGACGTGATAAAGGCAATGCTGATAAATCAGCCAAAGATGTGCAGGGTTACGACAGCGATAACCGCGCGATGATTGAATTTTTAAATACGCAAAGCTGGTATGACGGTCACTTGGGTGCAATGGGCTTTTGTATCGGTGGCCATTTGGCTTTTCGCGCGGCACTGCAGCCAGAGGTAAAAGCAACAGCCTGCTTTTATGCGACTGATTTGCATACTAATATTATTCCTAACAAACCAAATCAGCATAGCATGGATCGCTTAGGAGATATCAAAGGCGAGCTGATGATGATTTGGGGCAAACAAGATAACCATATTCCTACAGCTGGACGTATGATGGTTTATCAAAAACTAACAGATGCTAACTTATCATTCTCATGGCATGAGTTTAATGGGCAGCATGCCTTTATGCGCGACGAAGGCGAACGCTACGACCCACAATTGGCAGCAACAGGCTATCAGTTAGCCACACAAATGTTTTGTAACACACTAAAGTAGTAAACATCGCAAGCTTGCGCCACAAGCAATAGCTTAATTATTAATTTAAATTATCAATTTAAAGAAAGAGTATTGGAAAAATGACCACAAAAAACGCTGATATTGGCTTGATTGGCCTTGCCGTAATGGGGCAAAACCTCGTATTGAATATGGCAGACCATGGATATAACGTCGCTGTTTATAACCGCAGCACCGATAAAATGAAAGAGTTTATCGACTATTGTAAAAAAAATGAACCATCACATGAAAACGTGATTGGTCATGCTGACTTAGCTACCTTTGTGCTAAGTATTAAACGCCCACGTAAAATTGTTTTACTTGTTAAAGCGGGTACGGCAACTGATTTAACAATCAATGCATTACTCCCATTCTTAGAAAAAGGCGATATCATCATCGACGGTGGTAATGCATTATGGACAGATACCATTCGTCGCGAAAAAGAACTTAGAGCAAAAGATATTGAATTTATTGGCTCAGGTGTTTCTGGAGGAGAAACAGGCGCACGTTTTGGCCCTTCATTAATGCCATCTGGAACACGTCAGGCTTGGGCTTCGCTTGAGCCTATCTGGACAGCTATTGCAGCCAAAGTTGATCCAGTAACGGGTCAGCCTCTAGAGGGTGGAGAGCCAGGTAAGCCTGTAGTTGGTGGTTTCTCTTGTGCCGAATACATTGGTCCTGATGGTTCAGGGCATTATGTAAAAATGGTGCATAACGGTATTGAATATATCGATATGCAATTGATTTGTGAAGCTTATTGGCTCATGAAGCACTTGCTAGGCATGAAATCTGACGAGATTGGTAAAGTGTTTGAAGAATGGAATAAAGGCGAGTTGTCTAGCTTCTTAATTGAAATTACCGCAGATATCTTGCAGCAAAAAGATCCAATGTCTAAAGAGTTCTTGGTCGATATGATTTTAGATACTGCAGGACAAAAAGGAACAGGCCAATGGACAGCAGCGAATGCGCTTGAGTTGGGTGCGCCGGCGAACGCGATTGCTGCAGCCGTTTATGCGCGAGCACTTTCAAGTGTGAAAGAAGAGCGTGTTGCTGCAAGTAAGATTCTAAAAGGACCTAAAGTAACGGCAATTCCAGAATCTGAGAAAAAAGCGACAATCGAAGCGATTAAAAACGCGCTTTATTGCTCAAAAATCTGTGCTTACGCGCAAGGTTTCCAATTGATTGATAAAGCACAAGTTGCTTATAACTGGAAACTTAATTTTGGTGAGATTTCTCAAATTTGGCGTGGTGGTTGTATTATCCGTGCGCGTTTCTTGCAAAAAATTACCGATGCTTATTCGCTTAATTCACGCCTGAAAAACTTGATGTTAGATCCATATTTCACTGAAGAGATGAATAAAGGACAAGAAGGCTGGCGTAAAGTGATTGCATTGGCTGTGACCAACGGTATTCCTGCGCAAGGTTTTGCAGCTGCGTTGGCGTATTATGATGGTTATCGTAGTGCAGATTTACCAGCAAACTTGTTGCAAGGTCAACGTGATTATTTTGGCGCGCATACTTATGAGCGTAAAGATAGACCGCGTGGTGAGTTCTTCCACCTGGATTGGCCAGAGCCTGGCCGTCCACAGATTGCTATTGATTAATGAATAGTATCTTGCAATAACTAAAAGAGAGGGTGACTGAAGTCATCCTCTTTTTTTATGCGTTTTTATTTTTAGGTGCGTTTTAAACGCAATCGCAACTTGCTTCTAAATAACGGTGGAACTGATTGGTTTCTTTGAGTTTCAGCAGACGCTTATCTTCTGTGTTGCTTACTTCTTTTGCTTTTTGCTCAATCGTCGCTTTATCTGACGATGTTTTGTTGCTATCTGCATGGTTAACAGCTTGTTTCATGATGCTTTTTCCTTTTGGGAGTTAAATGTACTGAAATTTTGTTTCGGTACATGGGTTTATATATACTTCTACGTCTACAGCAACGTTGAGTGCAATCTAGCAAGATAGTTCGTATTTGTGAACCGTAATAGCAAACAAATCATTAAAATCATTAGGTTTTATGCGTTGATATTCTAATTTGTTGCGAAATGGGAACAAATGGGCATTGTGTTTCTATTGCTAGTGGCATTAATGTTTTTGACGGAATGTGATTGAATGCTAGTTATAATAGATTCATGAGATGAACAATTGATGACATGGGAGAGTGTATTTTAAAATGCAGATAATGGTTAATGGGACTGTTAAACAGTTTGATGTCGCTCAGTTGACTGTTGCTCAGCTAGTGAGTGAGTTGCAGTTTATAGGAAAACGGATTGCCGTTGAGTGCAATGGTGAGATTGTGCCGAAAAGCCAATATGCGCAAGCACTTGTGCAAGATGGTGATACATTAGAAGTGGTTGGCGCCGTTGGTGGTGGTTAAAATAAAATGGATAGACAATAAAGATGACAGATCAGTTAGTAATTGCAGGAAAAACCTATGATTCACGATTGTTAGTGGGTACAGGTAAATATCAAGATTTTCAAGAAACGCGTGCAGCGATTGATGCCAGTGGTGCACAAATAGTGACGGTGGCCATTCGTCGAACCAATATTGGGCAAAAGGCAGGTGAGCCATCCTTATTGGATTATTTACCACCAGAAGAATTTACCTATCTCCCTAATACTGCAGGGTGTTACACGGCAGATGATGCGGTGCGTACATTACGCTTAGCGCGCGAATTATTAGATGGGCATAACTTAGTTAAATTAGAAGTATTGGGCGACCCTAACACCTTATATCCCAATGTGATTGAAACCATTGCTGCTGCTAAAACGCTCGTCAAAGAAGGTTTTGATGTCATGGTTTATACTTCAGATGACCCGATTATTGCAAAACAACTAGAAGACATTGGCTGTTGTGCGGTCATGCCTTTAGCTTCTTTAATTGGTTCTGGCATGGGTATTTTGAATCCATGGAATCTAGAAATCATTATTGATAATGCAAGCGTGCCTGTGCTGGTGGATGCCGGTGTTGGTACAGCGAGCGATGCGGCGATTGCAATGGAATTAGGCTGTGCTGGCATTTTAATGAATACAGCAATAGCAGGAGCCAATCAACCAATATTAATGGCATCTGCTATGAAAAAGGCAGTTGAGGCCGGTCGAGAAGCTTATTTAGCAGGTCGTATGGCTAAAAAGTTATACACGGCAAGCCCAAGTTCACCAACGACAGGTATGATAGGCTAATGACAGTACAATATCGCTTTGCCGTTCAAGTAGAAACAGCGTATTTAGCCGACCAGTCTAGTGCAGAAGATGACCGGTATGCTTTTGCTTATACTGTCACCATTACCAATACAGGCAGCATGGCAGCGCAACTGATTAGTCGTCACTGGATCATTACTGATGCAGATAACAACCTTCAAGAGGTAAAAGGGTTGGGCGTCATTGGCGAGCAGCCCTTGCTTGAGGCTGGTGAGACATTTACTTATACCAGCGGAACAGTGCTGCATACCTCAGTTGGCCAGATGCATGGCAGTTATCAAATTGTTGCAGTTGATGGCACATCATTTGAAGCAACGATTGCGCCCTTTACCCTTGCTGCACCAAGAGTGCTTCACTAATAGAACGTTTCATCTACTATGCAAAAAATAAGCTTATTTTTATGCGCGATGCTAATGACAGTCGCTTGTTCAAAACAAGCTGTGAAACCGGCGCCACCAGCCACCGACAAACCGACTATTGAGAAATCAGCAACTGAAAAGCCCGTGTCTCAACAACCAACTACGGAGCAGCCACAACAAGTCGCGCCGGTAGAGGATATTGGACAATACTCCTTGCTAAAGCAAGCCAACTGGCAGGATTTAGATGGACTGTTACAAGACAATGTAGTTGACGCATGGCCAGCTTGGTTACAAAGCTGTACGCGCCTAGGTAAAAGAGCGCAGTGGAAAACCGCATGCGATGCCGCCCTATTAATGAAACAGCCCAACAATGCGGCAATAATTGATTATTTTTCAAATTATTTTGATGTTTATCGCACGTATAACGAAGATGGCACCACAACTGGCACCATCACAGGTTACTACCAACCACTGTTAAACGGCAGTAAAACACAATCAACCCAATATCCTTATCCCTTGTATCGTGAGCCAGCTGATTTAATTACGGTTGAATTAGCCGATGTTTATCCTGAGCTAAAATTTAAACGAATAAGAGGCAAGCTAGAAGGTAAAAAGTTAGTGCCCTATCGCACGCGGGCAGAAATTGATGCGAAACCATCACCATTGGCGGGCAATGAACTATTTTGGATAGACGACATCATTGATGTATTCTTTTTGCAAATACAAGGCTCAGGTGTTGTGCAATTAGACAACGGCGAGCAAGTGCAAGTGGGCTATGCCAATCAAAATGGTTATCCGTATAAATCCATTGGCAAATTGCTAGTCGAGCAAGGCGAGCTCACTTTAGACAAAGCCTCCATGCAAGGCATCAAAAATTGGGCGCGTAACAATCCAGATAAATTATCAGCCTTGCTCAATAGCAATCCCAGCTATGTGTTTTTTAGAGAGTTACCTGCAGGCTTGCCTGGGCCATTAGGCGCGTTGAGTGTGCCCATTACTGCAGAGCGCAGTGTGGCGATTGACCCTAAATTTATTCCATTAGGTGCGCCTATCTTCCTATCCACTACCGAGCCGAATAGTAACAAACCACTCAAGCGCTTAATGTTAGCACAAGATACAGGCGGCGCGATTCGTGGTGGGGTGAGAGCAGATTTTTTCTGGGGAGCAGGCGATGCTGCAGGCGCCAGGGCTGGATCGATGAAACAGCAGGGTGAGATTTGGGTATTGTTGCCTAAGGGGTTTGTGATTGGGGAGTAGGAATAGAGGCTTGTTATTGATGCGGAACTGGTAAGGCGGATTAGCGTAGCGTTATCCGCCGTATGAATATTGGCTCAATATTTCACCAAGTCGGGGATAGGCCGACAGCTAGTTACTTTTTTTGTTTGTGCCAAAGAAAGTAACCATACCTGCACTGGGCATCCCCAATCTCGCTAAGCGCTTCGCGCTAAGACAGATGTGAAAAAAGGCGCCTAAGCGCCTTTTAAATACATAAAAACAAAAATTACTTGTTCATTACGTACATTGTAACTTCAAAACCGAAACGCATTTCAGTAGCTGCTGGTGTTGTCCACATAGTAATTCTCCTTTTGTTTAAATTCGTAAGCTGTTGCATTACGTGAGATAGATATTACTGCTTAGCTAAAAAAACACTGTGTCTAATCTACTTAAAAGCAAGTCATGATTTTCATTAGATTGTTTTAACTGTCGCCTTTGATGCGTTTGATGAGTTTGTTAATGCCTTTGCGGCCGATGGTGCGTTTAAGTTTGACTTTGCAGTCGTAAAGGAAAAAAGCCAGTCTGGCTTGGCGCCCAAATGGTTTGCCATGTAAGCCTAGGTAAATTTGCATAAAGCGTTTGCGTCCTGCTTGATGCAGTTTATGACAAGCGCGCACAAGATCTGCCAAGCGGTATTGCATAGGGAATGGCGATGTTTCTAGTGTGCGTAGTCGAGCGGTGTCGATTAATGAAAAGCTGAGTTGTTTATGCTCATTTTGTTTGACCAAAATATTGCCACCTGAAAAGTCTCTAAAGAAAATAAATCGTCCGTGCATCATGTGACAAAATTGTGCAAATTGTTGGTAGACCTCTTCAGGTGTTAAGCCATGGTAGGTGGTTTCTCCTCTTGCAAAAGCAGCAAATATTTCACCAATGCTGAAATGAGCGTCGACGTGTTCGCAAACATAAAAGTTTTGCTTGAGCGTGGTATCGCCCACTTTTTCAAAGTAGGCAATTGGTTGCGCGGTGCCGATACCGCGTCTTAATAATTCAATTGCGCCATTCCAGCTACGTTTGGCTTTGCTAGGCTTAAAGCGATCTAACAATGTTTTGTGTGGGTACATTTTAATAGGCTGTTTAACAGTCAGTTTTGCCTGTGCGTTTCTAGGATCTTGGACTGCCCAAATGGCATTTCGGGCATGTCGCAATGATTGTGATTTATCTGGCGCAGTGAGCTTATCTGGATGGAGTGCGTCTATCAGTTGTTTAGCTTGATTAGCATCGGCTGCTAGCACTAAGCCAAGCCAGCCATTTTGATTAAATCTAAAATATTGTAAGTGGTGGATGTGAGGGTGGATAGCGACATGAGGCGCCACACTTGGTTTAGCTAGAACGGTAATGTTGTCGTTTGCCTCCCAACATAAATAAATAGGTGATTCACAAATAAATTCGCTATTTCTATCTAATGATTTGCCATCACGATTTAGTATTTTTGCAGATTTTAACGATTCTTCGGCGTAAATGTCTGCAAGATAGGCAACTTTGCCGTTTGTTGTCCAAGCGATATGATATTGGGAACTCCCTTGGGTGAAATGGTGAATTTCTAAATGCTGACTGCTGGCAATGGCTGTTTGGTAGCGTGCGCCGTTAAACTGTTTAACTAGCGTTTTCATTGCATCAAAACTGGGATGCAGTGTGTATTGTGCTAACTCACCATCGGCTGATTGATAGTGGCTAATGCGTTCTAAATGAGGGTACTCAGCATCGCTTAAACCATCGTTTATGAGTCCTTCGCGATGACATATCAGCGCTCCCCAGTTGGCGTGTTGCAGTGCGCCTGAAGCAGCTAATAAGGTGAAATAACGTGTTAAATAATCCGCCTGCTTTTGTTCGCCATCTGGCAAGATGCGTTTAATACGGTAAATTGCCCAAAAGGCTGCAGATGAGACGGTTTGCGACACACCAAAGTCGTGTCCGATTTTTTGTAATAGGCGTGCTTTTTTGATTAAATTGAATTTGAATACGCGTGTCCAAATGTATTTAAAAACCCGATGATCATTGCGCTCTGGCTCTATTACTCTCTCTACAAACAGGTTATCGGTATGTATATCGGGTAATTGTTTTTTGGCTTGTAAGATTTTGAGCAGGCTAATGTTATACATGGGCTCAAAATCTTGAATATTGGGGCCTAATAAGGTTATGTTGTGCGATTTAATGGCTTTATAGGCTATCTCCCATGCAATTAAAAAGCCGTGAATATGATAGCCAGCCCAACGTTTACGATTAATGGTGTTGCCGATTTCTATTTGTTGAATGGATGTGCCAAAACGGTCTAGTACGGTGGTTAAAAATTGTTGCCAGCGCATTTGCTCCTGTTGCTCATGCATATTTTTTGCGGCATCAAAGGGTGCGATCAGATGCAGGGTGATTACAAACCCTTCTGCAATCAGTCTTTGTAAAAAACGCGCATTGAAGCTATCTAAGTCATGGTAAGTAAAATCTAGCCGCACATGCTCAATGCCTAAGGTTTGCAATTGATTGATGATATAGCTATCTGTTTCTATATTGGCGTTTGAAGCAACGCAAATGCCTAAAAAATTGTGCGGAATAGCGTGCCCATCAGAAGGCGGTAAATGAGCGTTGCGGAGAAAAAACCCACCTTTTAGCATGTATCCCAAGGTGTTCAGCAGCATTTGCTTGATGAATGGTGCATGTTGTTTCGTTGTCATTTCACAGCCCTTTGTAGGCGATTAAAATCAGGAGTGATGGACGGTGTGGGGGTTGATTTCATATATGAGTGAAGCAATTAAATAACTATTATAAATGTGAATTGATAAAACGTGGAGTCGGCCTTATTCATGCTTGCTCATACAAGCCCATGCTAAAAAACGTGATAAAAAGATTGGTTGGCGAATGCATAGATAAGTCATGAAAAGAGCGCTTAATATGGAGGTAATTAAAAACAGTTGTGGGATATTGAAGCCTAAGCTAAAAACACACAGTGAAAATAGTGCAGAAACCACCATAAACAAGGCATTCATTATATTGTTGGCTGCAATAATTCTGGATTGATGACTTTTCTCTAGAGGGCGCTGAATAAATGTATATAAGGGCACAATGTAGAAGCCTCCAAATACACCAATCAATAGCACATCTAATAACAAATGCAGATGAGTAAAGTTGAGCAGAAAATACAGATAAGAATGCGCTAATGTAGGCGCTGTTAAGCTTGATATGTGAGTGCTGGTCGCATATAAATCAATACCAAATAGGGTGAGGCCAATGCCACCAAAGAGCACAAGCCCAAGTTCAACCCGGTGATTGGATAGTTTTTCGCATAAGAGTGAGCCGACGCCAATCCCCAAAGAAAAAACAGACAGCATTACAATAAATACGCTTTCATCACCGTAAAGTATGAGTTTTGCAAAGTTAGGCAATTGTGCGAGCAAGGTAGCGCCAAAAAACCAAAACCAAGAGATACCAATAATGGCTATCCAAAGCGATTGACGTTGCCAAATAAAGGTTAGATTGTAGACCGTTTCTCTGAATAGATTCCAGTTGATGATCAGTGTGGGATCGACAGCTGCTGTAGCTGGCACGCTACGGCTACACCAGTAGCCCATCATGGCTAATGCAACAATAGATAGACTAATGTTGTATTCGCTATGACTGTGCATGGCCAGCCAAGCACCTAATATTTGACCTAATAGGATAGCAATAAAGGTTCCTGTTTCAATCATGCCATTGCCACCTATTAACTCATCTTCATGCAATTGTTGCGGTAGATAGGCGTATTTAACTGGGCCAAAAAACGCTGACTGAGCGCCCATCATAAAGAGTGTACTAGCCAACAAAAGCATGCTGTCCACTAAAAACCCGATGCTGGCAATCAACATGATGATGATTTCAAATGCTTTCACAATTCGGATGATTTGTGATTTTTCAAACTTGTCGGCAATTTGGCCAGCAGTCGCCGAGAATAAAAAGAAGGGCAGAATAAATAAACCTGGCAATATGGTCGCCATAGTTGTTGCATCTATGCTGGTGAGTTGGTGGGTGCGAAAAACAACCAAAGTGATCAACGCCGTTTTAAAGACATTATCGTTAAAAGCACCTAAAAATTGGGTTAAGAATAAGGATCTAAACCGTAGCGCTTTAAATAGTTCGAATTGGTTGCTCATGGATTGATGGTATAAGGCGAATACGAGGTCAGCCGATTGTTCCTGTAGCGAAACAGTTTATCATCCATAGTCGATATTTGCTGAATCCATTCGCAGCTTTGAGGGAGCCCATTAGGTGTATCACTGATGCTAAGTGAGATTAATTGGCGGCTCCTACGAGAATGTTTGCTTGTTAATTCAGTAGTGAATCGATTAATACGCTTAAGCAATGCACTACTGAAAGTTGATTTTACTATAGCCTAACAAGGTGCCTGTCGCAAAGGCAGTATCAATTAATGCCGTTTGATAATCGCTGATCGCTCGAATTTCTTTTATTTGCGCTTCTCCCAAACGGGTCAATGCTTCTAATACTTCTGTCATGGTTCGCAGACCTTCATTGAACTGTTTAAGCTCGGCCTCATAGTTAATACCAGCAATTAAGACTTGTTGTCTGGCGGCTAATATGCGTTGCCAGTCTTGGTCCACCTTATCTAAAGCGTCGTAGATTTCTCTTTTTACCGTTAGTGTTTGCAGCGCTTTTGTTGTCAGTCGTTGTAATCGTTGTTGGACGGCATTTTCTAGTTTTGCTTTTCTTGCCTCATTTGTGAAAGGCATTTCAAACTTAAAACCAATTGACCAGTCACTGTAGTTACCATCAAGCACATTACGGTAAGTGTTATTAAAACTGTTCATGGTGTTAGACAGTGCGCCATATTGATAATCTAGTGTAAACAGAGGCAGGGTTTGATTTTCTAAATAATCAATATTGATAGCATCAGCAGCTAATTTCACTTCTTGTTGTAGTAACTCTAGACGATTAGACAAAGCATCTTGTAATAGCTGATTTCTATCAAATTGATACTTCACTAAACTAGGTTGCGTTTTGGGGATGATGATCTGTTCGGCCGTTTCGTTGATATCATTGGTAAAAAAATGAACTTGCCGCTGAGCTAATTTTAAATTTGTTTCTGCAATAATCAATGCTTCCATTCTGTCAGCAACACCAATTTCTGCACGATTGATTTCTATGGTAGCGGTTAATCCTTCATTCACTCTGCGTTTCACCATCTCTAAATTTTGATTGGCGTACTCATATTGTTGACGGCGAATATCTAAATTCCCCCATGCTTCGTAAAGATCCCAGTAGGCTTTATCAACGATTGCCACAATACGCATGGTTTGTAAGCGTGTTTTAACGTCTTCTTCTTGCCTATTTAAGCTAGCGATATTGATGCTGGCTTCATTGATACGAACGCCTGCATTTCTCAGCAACGGCTGACTGAATGAAAACTGTAAAGCACTGCGGTATTCTTTACTATCTGTTAGGCCTTCGCTGACCTTTCTTTGTAGTGGCGAACTCAATGTAACAGTACCACCCGTTCTGAGTGGCACCATTACGCCAGCTTCTGCATCGAGATATCTTGATTGTTGCTCTAGCACATTTAATTTAACGTTTTGATTATTTAACGTAGGGTCGCTGGCTGTAAATTTAACGCTATCAGATGAAAAGCCAGGCAAGTCTGTTTCAACCAATTTTGCATAAGCAAAAATAATATTATCAAATTTGGCTTCCTCTTCCCTGACGATAGTCTGGGCAAGCGTTGGTTGAAAGTTGATGATTTTAATTTCTAAATTATTCATCAGCGCTTTTTGCCTGATATCTGCAATAGAAACAAATTGTCCAGTTTCTTTTAGTAAATTTGGGTTAATGCCATCAGGATTGTCAGGACGATCAAACGGGATGAGTGCTTTTTCTATATCAATGGTCAGTGGTTTGACTTGCTGGATTGCTTTTTTTTGTTTTTCAATCTCAGATTGCAAAGTAGCGGGTGGCTCAACACTATAGGTTTCGGGTAAAAAAGTATTGTCAGTATTGAGCTGTTTATCAACACGTAACTGCACTGCTTTAGTTGCAGCTAAAGCAGTATTAGTCTGCGCAAAAAAAAATAAAGCTAACAAGAAAATGACGTTCATCGTCGACAAAATGCGATCTATCATCATTTCTTAATCAATACTTCTTCTTGAGGAATGCGTGGTGGGAACCCGTTTAATATACGCCATATTTCGTAACCAATCGTCACTCTATCTAGCAGAATCCACCCTTTGGCGCTAATGCCTTGCTTTAGGAATCGAGCAGATGGCCATTCACTATCAGAGGGAACTATCATCACACGAAAATTGCCACTACCATTATCCGTTGGATCAACAAAAGCGACTTTACCTGGGAATGTACCAAAGCCTATATTAGACCAACCCGCAACCTGTATGGCTGGCCAACCCTCAAACTCAAGGCGTACCTCGCTACCTTTTACAATTAATGGTGCATCTCGACCATCAACCCACAGCTCAACCGAGCGCTCTTCTGTATCAGGCAAGATAACCAATAAAGGCTGTCCTTGAGAAATGACCTGTGACTGAGAATTAACGGGTAGTCTATAAATAGTGCCATCTCTTGGCGCGACAATGCGCTGCATACTTTGGCGAGATAAGCTAACCTCAGAGCTTGCAAGACTATTCTGACTATCGGCCAACTCACCTTTTATTTTATTAATCACAGCATTGTTTGATTCTAACGTTGCTTGTGTGTCAGCTTTAATTTGCTCAATTTCTACTTTTGCAGATTGCGCCTCTGCCTTGGCTGATTGATATTGCGCACGCGCACTGTTTAAATTGCGAGTCGCAATAATTTGGTCACGTTCTGCTACCTCAACATCGCGTTTAGATACTAGACCATCTTGCAATAAGCGCTGTAAGCGATTGATTTGTTGCGTTGCGGCATCTAAGGTTGCTTCTGAAGCGCTGATAGCCTCTGAAGCGGCTAAGATTTTTTGGTTTGCTACATCTAGTTTAAATTGTGATGATGCGATTCTAGCATCTTGAGAGTTAAGCAGATTCTGTTGCTGTATTTGATAAGTTTTAAGCTCTTGTTCTTTTGCTAATAATTTATCTTTTAAGTTATCACGTTGAAACTCTAACCGATCTTTGAATTGTGCATCGATATCGCTAATCTCAATTAATACATCACCCTTCTTCACTTTTGTGCCCTCTTGCACATGCCATTTAGTAATGACACCTCCAACAGGCGCATCAATTGTTTGCGTTCGCTCAGCTGGCGAATAAGCCGTTACTTTGCCAAGTGCAGTGACGTTTTGTTGCCAAGGCAAAAATAATGTCAGAAAAGGGAATACGAAAAAAAAGATAGCAATATACTTAATTGCCTTGTCTACACTAGTAGGAGTTTTTGCCAATTGTAAACTGTTAGATGTCATACGATTAATCCACATCCAAATTTAAGTTTAATGTGTTATCAAACTGGCCAGCAATCTGCGCAATTCTTGTCGTAACAATGAGCAGCCAATTCTCTTGATTTTGTTTAAGAAGAGCAAGGATTGTGTTGAGCTCTTCAGTTGTCAATGAGTCTAGAAGTCCGTCAATAATGAGTATATCTGGTTCACCAATAACTGCCCTAGCCAACATCAATCTTTGCATTTGCGTGGTCGATAATGGAGCACCAAAAGCAGTAAGAGTGGTATCGATACCATTTTCGAGTTTCACAAAGTCATTACTTAAGCCTAAAGTGTCAAGAACTTGATGAATTAAGCTGATAGGAATTTCCCTACCAAGTTTTAAATTATCTAGTATAGACCCATCAATGATTTCTATTTTATTGGCTAAACCAATTTTACTTCTGTAATGCGCTAAATTAAGTTGCCTTAAATCAATCCCATTGACATGAATATAACCTTTGTCTGGTGAGCGAAGGCCAGTCATCAATGCCACCAATGTCGACTTGCCTGATCCAGAAGGGCCCAGTATAGATATGCTCTGACCCCTAGACAAATGAACACTGATATCTTTCACCAGCTGTGTTTTAGGGGTGAAAGAAAAGGCAACTTCTTCTAAATTGAGTTCGCGGTATTGATTGTCTTCGGGAATGAATGTCCCCGTCGACTCCTGAGGGAAGTCATGCAAAATGCCTAACTTATCAAGCGCAGTCAACAAATCATAGTAGTATTGAAGTTGCTTAATTAATCTAACAAATGCAGCTAATACCCCAAAAATAATTAATTCAGCAGCGACAAATTGACCTAAATTTATTTGACCTTGAATCACCAAAGCGCCGCCTAACATCAGCATCGCTGTCCCAATGACTGCGTATAAAGTAACTGCGCCAATGTTTTGGAATAATAATATTTTATAGTGACTAAAACGTTTAATCAGATGTTCGGTAGCAAGTGTGTCGGTTTGATCATGAGTGCGTTGCGCTGTATGAAAAAACTTGAACAAATACACATTTCTTGCAATCGTTTCTAGCCAATCAACCATCTTGTATTTGGCTTGTGATTCCTCAATAGCTGTCGGCAATCCTTTCTTACCTAGTAGCCATATAATGACGAATAAAAAAGCAAGCATTAAAATAATAATGATTAAAAAGTAGATGCTGTAAAACATCAAGATAAAGCTGCCAATTAGGCCTTGTAACAAAGCGGTCAAGCCAACCGTTAGTAAGACAGCAGCAGATTTTTGTAAATTAACGATATCAAAAAACCGATTCATTAATTCAACAGGGTTGTGGTTATCGTACATTTGGATGTTGATGCCTTGCGCATTTTTACCTACATCAAGTGCGTTTCTAATGAACAGTCGTCTTTGTATCAGTTCAACGACATATCCTTCCAACACATATAGAATGCCAGAGAGAACCAATAGAACAAATAAAATGAAAGAAACAATGTATAAGGGCTGCAATACGCCGCCCATCGTGACGATATTAACGAGAGATTGAACAGCAACGGGAGTAGCAATGCCTAATAAGCCATAACCAAACGTCAGCATCGCTAAAAAGTAAATATCACTACTTTCCAGTTTGATAACATCAAATAGTC
>CBFHHI010000041.1:0-16585 GCA_965655675.1 Methylophilaceae bacterium
CACAGATGTGCTCTGTTGGCTCAAAATCCCGCGTTGGTGACAACGTGGGGGTTCGATTCCCCCTCCCGGCACCAAATTTTTTTCTAAAAATATCTTCGCTACATACTCAGTATCAAATCCAATAGCAAGCTGTAAAAAATGTAACTATTTTGTTACATTTGTCTTGATATGCGCCTGCTCGTATGCTAAATTGAGCGAAATTTTGAATTTGGCACAACTCGTCTAATCTTCAGTTGATTTAAATCAAAATATTTACAGTAAATAATAAAACATACATTTTTAATTAAATTGATATGTAAGCTGTCAGTGAGGCATAGTAAAACGCTTTATTGGCTTTGACCTTTATTAAGTTGTTCACATTTTTTTTGGGGTGGATTCAGTTATGAACAAGAGAACAATTCTCTCTTTCGGGGCTACATTTTTATCGTTGTTTGCCGTCAATTCCCATGCGGCATATAGATTAAATTTAACAGCGCCAGCAACAGAAATAGCAAGTCAGATATATGACTTACATATGCTTATTTTATGGGTGTGTGTAGCCATTTTTGTTGTTGTATTTAGTTTGATGTTTTATTCAATTATCAAGCATCGTAAATCAGTAGGACATAAAGCAGCTCAGTTTCATGAGAATCATTGGTTAGAAGTAATTTGGACTATCATTCCAGTTATTATTCTTGTTTCAATGGCATATCCAGCGACTAAAACTATTCTTGCGATGAAAGATACTAGTGCAGAAGATATGAGTATTAAAATCACTGGCTCGCAATGGAAATGGGCTTATGATTACTTAGATCAAGATGTTAAATTCATCAGTACTTTATCGACACCTGAAGATCAGATCCAAAATAAAGCCGAAAAAGGTGAAAACTATTTGTTGGAAGTTGATAATCCAATGGTGGTCCCAGTAGGCAAAAAGATAAAATTATTAATCACAGCACAAGATGTTATTCACGCATGGTGGATACCTGAGTTTGGTGTAAAACAAGATGCGATTCCTGGTTTTGTACGTGAGGCATGGATTAAAGTGGATGAGCCAGGCACATACAGAGGTCAATGTGCTGAGTTGTGTGGTAAAGCTCACGGTTTTATGCCGATTGTGGTAGAAGCGAAATCTGAAGCTGATTATCAAGCATGGGTAACAGCTCAAAAAGAAGCTGTTGCATCAGCAAGTGCTGGCGCAGATAAAGAGTGGACGAAAGATGAGCTAGTGACTGCTGGTAAAGCAGTTTATGAGAAAAACTGTTCTGTTTGCCACGGTGCAACTGGCGCAGGTATTCCACCTGCATTCCCTGCTATGACAGGCAGTGCTGTTGCGACTGGACCTCTTGATGGCCATTTGAATATCATCTTAAATGGTAAAAATATTATGCCAGCATGGAAAGATGTATTGAATGATGTTGATATTGCTGCTGTGATTGCATACGAGCGAAATGCGCTAGGTAATAATGCTGGTGATTTTATTCAGCCGTCAGCAGTAAAAGCAGCGCGCTAAGTATTATTTTAATTTTTTAGAAATAACAGAATTAAGCTTTAGTTTTTAGGAGAAACTGATGAGTACAACTACTGCAACACATCACGATGATCACGGTCATCCAACCGGCATAATGCGCTGGGTTGCATCAACGAATCACAAGGACATTGGAACGCTATATCTCTGGTTTAGCTTCTTTATGTTCTTGTTTGCAGGGGCATTGGCATTGGGTATTCGTGCGGAACTATTTCAACCAGGATTGCAATTTTTAGAACCTGAAAACTTTAATAGGCTCACAACATTGCATGGGCTTATTATGATTTTTGGTGCCATTATGCCTGCGTTTGTTGGCTTTGCTAACTGGATGATTCCGCTGATGATTGGTACATCTGACTTGGCTTTCCCAAGATTGAACAACATGAGCTTTTGGTTGATGATTCCAGCCGCTATTCTGCTCGTTGGGTCTATCTTTGTGCCGGGTGGTGCGATGGCAGGTGGTTGGACTATGTACCCACCTTTGTCTGTACAAAATCCTTCTATGGGTGTTGATATGTCTATATTGGCACTACACATTCTTGGTGTGTCATCAATTGTTGGTTCTATTAACATCATTACCACCATCTTAAATATGCGTGCGCCAGGCATGACATTGATGAAAATGCCGTTGTTTGTGTGGACGTGGTTAATTACTGCTTTCTTGTTGATTGCTTCAATGCCAGTTTTAGCTGGTGCGTTGACTATGCTATTAACTGACCGTCATTTTGGCACATCTTTCTTTGATGCTGCTGGTGGTGGTGACCCAGTGTTATTCCAACATGTATTCTGGTTCTTCGGACATCCAGAAGTTTATATTATGATTTTGCCGGCTTTTGGTTTGATTTCTACCATTATCCCAACTTTTGCACGTAAGCCGTTATTTGGTTATGCCTCAATGGTGTACGCAACAGCAGCAATTGCATTGCTTTCTTTTGTAGTATGGGCACATCACATGTTTACAACGGGTATGCCAGTTGCAGGACAGCTGTTCTTTATGTACAGCACAATGTTGATTTCAATTCCAACTGGTGTGAAAGTATTTAACTGGGTTGCAACAATGTGGAGAGGTTCAATGACTTTTGAAACGCCAATGTTGTTTTCAATCGCCGTTGTATTTTTATTCACACTGGGTGGCTTTAGTGGATTAGTTTGTTCAATTTTACCGGTTGATATCCAAGTACAAGATACTTATTATGTGGTCGCTCATTTCCACTATGTATTATTTTCTGGTGCTGCGATGTCTATCATGGGTGCTGTTTATTATTGGTTACCGAAATGGACAGGTTATATGTATGACGAAACGCTAGGTAAGTGGCACTTTTGGTTAACTACCATCGCGTTTAATATTACATTCTTCCCTATGCATTTTACAGGTCTAGCTGGTATGCCACGTCGTATCCCTGACTATGCATTACAATTTGCTGAATTCAATATGATTTCATCAATTGGTGCGTTTGCATTAGGAATTAGCCAGTTGCTATTCTTGTATGTCGTGATTAAATGTATTAAAGGTGGTCAAAAAGCGAGTGCAAGTCCATGGGAAAGTGCTGAAGGCCTTGAGTGGACAGTGCCATCACCAGCACCATTCCATACGTTTGAAACACCTCCTACAGTAAAATAATAGCGCTGTTTGAGATCATTAGAGATATAGAGATAGGGAGATAAAATGAGTCAGAATACTAATAATTATTACCTGCCAGCACCGTCGCTCTGGCCGTTAATTGCCTCAATTGCATTGTTTTTGATGGCGGGTGGTTTCGCTATGCAAATGAACGATGTCGCAACGGGTGATTATGTGTTGATCGCCGGTATTTTGGTGTTTGTATACTTGCTATATGGCTGGTTTAGAGATGTGATTAAAGAAAGTGTTTCTGGCTTTTATAATAAGCAAGTTGATATCTCTTTTCGATGGAGTATGGGCTGGTTTATCTTCTCTGAAGTCATGTTTTTTGCTGGTTTCTTTGGCGCGCTGTTCTATATTCGTACATTTGCGTTAGAGTGGATTAGCGATTCAACCCTAGTTTGGCCAGATTTTGTAGCAACCTGGCCAACCTCTGGCCCAGCGGCTACCCAAGCGCTTGAAGCAATGGGCCCATGGGGATTGCCAGCAATTAATACCTTAATTCTGCTTGTATCTGGTGCTACATTGACCTATGCACATTGGGGCTTAATGAAAGACAATCGTAAACAAGTGACGATTGGTTTAATTCTTACAATTGCATTAGGTTCAATTTTCTTGTATCTGCAAGCACATGAGTATGCAGAAGCTGCTTTTACAATGGATTCTGGTATCTATGGATCAACGTTTTATCTCTTCACTGGCTTCCACGGTTTACATGTGGCAATGGGTACTATTATGTTGGCAGTGATTTTATTTAGAATATTGAAAGGCCATTTCAGCTCACACAATCATTTTGGCTTTGAGGCTGTGGCGTGGTATTGGCATTTTGTTGATGTGGTTTGGTTGTTCTTGTTTGTATTTGTTTACTGGCTATAATCTAAACTAACGTACACAAATAACGCCACTTGGTGCTGTCGCCAGTGGCGTTATTTTTTATAGGTAGACAGCATGAGAACTATAGTAATCATTGTTATGTCTATACCGTATTAAAATAGAATAGTGATCAATATTGGGTGAAAATATGGTTGATGAAAAAAAACGTGCGCGGAATAGTAAAGTAATTGGTTTGATAATAGGACTGATTGCAATTGCGATGTTTGCGCTCTCTTTTTACATGGGCGCTGGAATGCAATAAGCGTGATGAAACTAGATAATGCAAAAACGAGTAACAAGCATCTTGCAATCAGATTGTTAATGATTGTTGTAGCGGGCCTAGCGTTTGGTTTTGCTATAGCCCCTCTTTATGATGTGGTATGTAAAGCGATTGGACTTAATGGTCGTGCAGATACGACAGCCACTGATAACGATGAAGCTATGGTTGTGGACGATTCGCGTGATGTGACGGTTATTTTTACTGGGACCACTATGCCTGGATTAGATTGGCACTTTGCAGCGAATGAATCTAGCATCACAGTGCACCCAGGTGAGATTAAGCTGACCTCTTATCAAGCTATCAACAATGGACCAATAGCAGTTGTTGGTAGTGCTGTTCCTAGTGTTTCACCCGAAGTAGCGGCACTTTATTTTAAAAAGATTGAATGCTTTTGTTTTAATAAACAAACATTACAACCAGGTGAAGTTAAAGATATGCCAATACGTTTTTTTGTGAGTCCAGATTTACCTAAAGATATTAAAACAGTGACCCTATCTTATGCCTTCTATCAGTCAAATGATTGAGTCAAGGTGTAAAAGTGCAGCAAGGTTTTTAAATGATGGCGATAAAGTGTTATTTATATTTATGCTCTAACAATGATGCCTGTATAAAGGCCAAGTATTAATAGTGAGAACAACAAGATAGATAATGCAACGCGCCATGTCAGTGATTTAATCATCCTACTATCGTGCTTGTCTCCTTTCATCATGTGAAAAAGTGCTTTAAATAGACTGTAGCCAATTAATAACAGCATGCCAATGACAATGATTTTAAATAACATGATTAATCTCCAAATGTTTCATATGATTATGCTGCCTATGGTATTTGTTTGCAATGGTTCTAATGAAACGTATTCAGCCTGCGCCCTATGACAGCATATTACTTTAAACCTAAGTTGTTGATGACAGTAGCCACGATAGTAGTCATGGCTTTATGCATACGTCTAGGATTTTGGCAATATAACAAAGCACAAGATACGATTAAGGCGCAACAGAAAATTGACGACGGAAAGGCATTAATGCCAGTCGATCTTCCATCTGTCATTGATGATAAGGAAGCATGGCGATATAAGCGCGTGCGTTTTAAGGGCTCATACCTACCTGAATATCAAATTATCCTAGATAATCGTGTGCATCAGAACCGAGCCGGCTATCAAGTGATTACGCCAGTTAAGGTGCACAATCAAGAGCGCTATGTTTTAGTGAATAGAGGTTGGCTTGCAGGCAATCCGGATAGATCTTTGCCGCAGATAGAAACACCTGAGGGTGAACAAATGTTTATTGGGGATTTGTTTTTTCCATTGGCAAAAGTGTTCACGCTTGAGGCAACAGTACAGGAAAGCAGTGCATGGCAATCCTTATGGCAGCATATTGATATGCAAAGGTATCAAGCTTTAGTTCCATTTAATGTTAGTCCCTACATTGTGCGTTTGGCGCCAGGAGAAGTTGCTGGTGGTTTTGTAAGAGACTGGCCAATACCCAAAAATCGCATTACTGTGCATTTGGGCTATGCTTATCAATGGTTTGGATTTGCACTAACTTTGTTTGTTATCTATATCGTATTAAATATTAAAAGAGTTAAAAAGGAAGTTGAGAACAATGAGTGAAATAAGTAACGTTTCATCTGTGAAAAAACAAGGCAGGGGTAAAAAAACACTGCTAATGTTAGCCGCAATTTTTTTACTACCATTTACCATTGCGGCAATATTGCATTTGTTAGATATTCGTCCTGGTGGTAAAAGCTATGGCCATTTAATTGTGCCACCAGTTAATTTAAACATTCCTATGTTTAATACTGCATTAAACGATAAACAATTTTCATCAAAAGACTGGTCTAAAATATGGAATATCGTATTAATTGATGATGCCAATTGTGCGACATCATGCAGGGAGAATGTCGATAAAATAGACCGTGTATATAGAACGCTGCCCAAAGAAACTGACCGTATTCAGCGCATATTATTATTAACTGGCACTATTGATTTAGCTGAAGTAAAAGCGTTGCAAGATCAATTTCCTCAGTTGATTGTCTTGACCGCAAATAGTGAAGAGCAGCAGTTGTTGATTAATGATTTCAGAGCGGCAGCACCCATTGGCAGTGTTTATTTAGTTGATCCACTCAATAATTTGATGATGGACTATCCAAAAGATATGCAGCCAAAAGCGCTTCGTAGTGATTTGGTTCGATTGTTAAAAAATTCATGGAGTGGATAAAGTGTTTAAAAAACTAGTTTATATTGCAACCGTTTTAACATTATGTGTTGTTGTTTTGGGTGCATACGTGCGCCTTTCGGATGCTGGGTTAGGTTGCCCAGATTGGCCAGGTTGTTATGGTACTTTAACGGTGCCGCAGAGTAGTGAAGCACTCGCGCATGCGCATGAAACATACCCTGAATCTCCAGTTGAAAATGATAAAGCTTGGAAAGAGATGATACACCGCTACCTGGCCGGTATTTTAGGGTTATTTGTCTTCGCAATCTTTATACAAGCATGGCGTGAGAAAGCACACATTCGCGTTTCACCATGGTTGCCAACGGCACTGGTTGCAATAGTCGGCTTTCAGGCAATGTTAGGTATGTGGACAGTCACAATGTTATTAAAGCCAGCAGTTGTAACCATGCACTTGATGGGTGGAATGTCGACACTGGCTATTTTAACCTGGATCACACATAGACATTGGGGTGTCTCATCTGCACGCTTTTTAACAATTGAGCGTACTCGGTTTTTTACGCGCTTTGCTATTGTTATTTTATTCATGCAAATATTTCTAGGTGGCTGGACAAGTACCAACTACGCAGCTTTAGCATGTACTGATTTTCCTACTTGTCATGGTGTTTGGGTGCCAGAGATGGATTTTAAAAATGCATTTCATTGGTTTAGAGAGTTGGGTGAGAATGCTGATGGCAATCCATTAAACTTATCAGCTTATGTTGCTATTCAATGGATTCATCGTGTTGGCGCACTGATTACCTTTTTGTATTTGGGTATACTCGGTTTAGTATTAATGCGTCAACATCAATTAAGTAGATTAGCTAAAGTGATGCTGGTTTTATTGGTTACACAAATAGTGCTTGGTATTGCTAATTTAGTTCTACATTTACCTATTGTTTTAGCGGTGGCGCACAATATGGTAGCAGCATTGCTACTGATTACACTGATTGTGTTAAACTCCAAAGTGACTGATTTACGTCATTAATGATTAAAAACAACTAGATTAATGTAAGGTTATTGGATGAGTGCAACAACAGGGATAAACCAATTCAGGTCAAAAGCTGATTTAAGTAGTTTTTTTGCCTTGTGTAAACCGCGTGTCACGGCTTTGATTGTATTTACTGCAATCATAGGTATGTTTTTGGCGACACCAGCCATGGTGCCATTAAGTATTTTAATTCCTGCAACGATAGGCATTGCGATGGCATCAGGTGCGGCGGCAGCTTTTAATCATCTTGTTGAGCAAAAAATTGATGCAAAAATGGCACGCACCAGAGGCCGACCATTGCCTACTGGACAAATTAATTCAAAGCAAACCTTTATATTTGCCACAGTAGTTGCGTGCATTGGATTGAGTATCTTATATATCTATGTGAATGCATTAACGATGTGGCTGACTTTTGCTACCTTTGTTGGTTACGCTGTGATTTATACCATTTTTCTGAAGCCTGCAACGCCACTTAATATTGTGATTGGCGGATTGTCTGGCGCAATGCCGCCGGCTTTGGGGTGGGCTGCTGTAACGGGCGCTGTCTCAGCAGAAGCTTGGATATTAGTCTTAATTATTTTTGCTTGGACACCTCCGCACTTTTGGGCATTGGCACTTTATCGACGTGATGAGTACGCAAAGTCTGGATTGCCAATGTTGCCAGTTACCCACGGAGAAATGTTTACTAGACTGCACATTTTGTTATATACCATCATATTAGTCGCCGTCACCTTAATTCCTTTTGCAATGCGGATGAGCGGCATGATTTACTTGGTTTCATCGATATTGCTGAATGGTATTTTTGTTTATTATGCAGTTAGCCTTTACCGACAATATTCTGACGCACTGTCTAAAACAACATTTAAGTATTCTATTTTATACTTGATGTTGATATTCTTAGCTTTAGTCGTCGATCATTATTTTCTTATTTTGGTCTACTAGCTTAAAACAGTTGTGATGAATGCTAAATTGCTGTTTTGGCACTGTATTATGGATAAACAAAATAGGTTCATCCCACTCACTTTAGCAGTATTGTTTTTTTCAAATAAAGCAGCTGCTCGGTTCTACTCAAATGGCTGAAGTTAATTATAAACATCTACGCTACTTTTGGATGGTCGGGAAGACTGGCAGTATAAAACAAGCTAGTGAGCAATTATATGTGACGCCACAAACCATCAGCAGTCAGCTAGCAGAGCTGGAAGAAAGTCTAGAGGTGGTGCTTTTTCGCAAAGTTGGACGAGGCCTTGCCTTGACTGATATGGGCCGAAAAGTGTTTCAGTATGCGGATGAAATTTTCTCACTTGGCAATGAGTTATTAACGCTTACACAGCAAAAAGACTTGCAAAAAAAACAGCCATTTAATATCGGCATCGCAGATTGTGTATCGAAGGCGATTGCTTATCAGGTAATAGAACCTATTTTAACCAAGCTTGAGAGCACGATACGTCTGCACTGCAAACAGGCAAAATTAGCCAATTTATTATCTGATTTATCTATTCATCGAGTAGATTTGGTGATAGCAGATCGTCCGATGCCAATCAATATTAATGTTCGTGCTTATAACCACTTGCTAGGTCAAAGTAAATTGGCGATATTTGGTGCAGCAAGTTTGGTAGCGGTCGATAGTAGCCTACCGTTTCCTGAGCGATTGAATAACGCCAATTTTTTGATGCCAAGTGACGACTTTGCAATTAAAAAGAAATTAATGCAATGGTTTGAGTCTCATAAAGTTTTTCCCAATATGGTGGCTGAATTCGATGATAGTGTGTTGATGAAGCTCTTCGGACAGCGCGGTTTTGGCTTTTTTGCAGCGCCGTACGCCATGGCATCGTTTATTTGTGAACAATATGACGTTGAAGTGATTGGCGTTATTGATCAAGTATTTGAGCAACTTTATGCTATTACTACTGAGCGACGTCTCAAGCATCCTGCTATCCTTTCAGTCATCAAATCCACAGCAGAGATTTATTCAGCTGATCTTGCGCGATCAAGCGATCAAAATAACGTTTAAAGACTGATTTAGTCAGGTTTTCAATATTCCTTGTGACTAAATGCTAGTCAGGGAAGTCTCATCTATGTCAGTACTTTAAAGTCAGTTTATTTCGAACTATAAACCAATTATTTTCGGTTTTTATTGAACTATGATTCCCATTACAATAAGACTGTGAGCTGATAGTAGACAGTTGTTTTGCTTACAAATTAATACCACTTATGGTCGCATGTTGCGGGACGCTAGTGGATCTAAAATAGCTGCAACACTACTTTAGACTCAATTCCCTAAGGCAAACACAAGTTAACGTGACATGTGACCACCCATCTGAAAAACGCTAGTTGTTACAGTATCACTTCTCTTATTTTGATCCAAGCATGAATCATCATCTTCATGATGGATTAATTTCTTAACGAGTTGCTGATAGCTGATTTTAAAGAGGTTTGCTCAGTAGCGTTGTTATATTGTGATTGATGATAATACGGAAGGCAATCGGCTCATTTAAGTTGCCGTAGCTGACGATAGGTTGGTTTTCAAACAATAGCGCAAGCCCATTGATTGCTATTATCTGATATCGACGATTTCTTGCCCAATTTGCCATTGATTTGCAATTTTTTTTGCTTTATTAATCTCAGCTTGCTGCAGTTGTAGGGCCACGCGATCACGCAGTTGATGCGCATTATTTTGTCCATGCTGACCTGCCAAATCAAACCATATATGCGCAAGTGTTAAGTTTTTTTCTCCAAGTACACCCTGGTGATACCAGCGAGCAAGTGTAGTCATGGCTTGAACATTGCCTGAAACAGCTGACATATTTAACCACTTAAATGCTTTTGTAAGATCTTTGCTTGTACCTGAGCCATTGGCATACATTAAACCCACAATATGCTGAGATGCAATGAATCCTTGTATGGCTGCCTTGTGGAACCATTCAAATGCTTTTACCTCATCATGAAGGTTGCCATCCTCATTTGCGTATAGCATGCCAAGTGCATGTTGTGAATTTGCTAGTCCTTGATTGGCCGCTTTATGAAACCATGCAAAGGCTTTTGTTTCATCTTTTACAATGCCATGACCATTGGCATACATTAAACCAAGTGCATGTTGAGAAATGGTGAAGCCTTGATTAGCCGCTTTATGAAACCATTCAAATGCTTTTGTTTCATCTTTGGTCACACCATGACCATTAGCATACATCAAACCAAGATTGTGTTGTGATGTTGCTAGCCCTTGATTGGCTGCTTTATTGAGCCATTCTAACGCCTTAGCTAAATCCTGAGTGACTCCTTGGCCACTAAGATACCTTAAGCCAAGATCGTGTTGCCATGTGGCCAACTCATGCTTCTCTGCTGGTGGTTGAGTGGCATGGTCAACGGATGGGTATTGATGAATGCTTTCTTGTTTTTCTTGACGGTGAGCATCACCGCTTGTTAATGCTAATATTGGTGTTGACCAAGTGGCTACCGCCCATACACATAGAGTAGATGCACTCAGTTTTAATATGGTCTGAGTCATTATTAACATTGTCCGCTTAATATTGGGTAGGAAAGCACTAACATTCGTATGAATGTATTTTGCTAGAATGAAAGCCAAGACAAAGGCTGGCTATTTTCAATTGCCTATCAGTGATTACTGTTATCAGAGACTGATGTTATTGAAAATAGAAGGGGACACGTTGTCCCGCCTTTGTCCAGCAGTATTCGGATTAGAAGCTTTTAGTCAAGTTAAATTGAAAGCGATTTGTACCAAAGCCTGGAACATCAAAGGCATCTTTAGCAGAGCCTGTTGTCCAGTGGTAAACACCAGAAACCGTAAAGTCCTTTGGTAATGGATGTGATAAACCTAACTCGTAGTGCGTCCATCCACTCAGGCCAAAGAAAGCATTTTTACCGTTTTCTCTTAGATTTGTATAGCCAACTTTAGCATGAAGAGACACATCATTAATGATTTTGTTGTCGTATGCTAAAAATGAATAGAGTGCATCACCAGTTGAATTAAAGAAGTCATTAGAGTAAGACAAACCAGCACTAATACCTTTGTACATTAAGGTGCCATAGAAGTCGTTAAAATCAAAATCTTCACTACCACCTGGATAAAACGTGCGTAAGTAACCAATATCATAAGCTAAATCGTCTGTAATATTACCGGTAAAGCCAGCTAAGAAGTTACCTTCTAAATTTGGTGTATTGTCATTTACTTGAAGCTTGGTATTACTTGCCCAAAGCTTTGTATAAAAACCAGATTTATGATCAACAGCAAATTGGCCTTGAATCGCAGCGCTGTTAGCTGAAAGTGAAAGACCTCTATACATAAAATTATTGGTACCAGTTAAGTAACCAGTAACATCAAAATCTGATGGCGCTTCTTCTGCTACTGCAGCAGTAGTACCTAGCATTAAAGCCGTTAATAAAACTAACTTACCTTTATTCATTTGAGACTCCTAAAAATTTAGTAGACTCAATTCCCCTAACCATCCTTAAGCATGTTTTGTGCCAGCTATTGTCGATTGGCTTTATGTTATCAATTTAAGAAAAGACTATTCATATCTAGTTGTAGGTCAATAGATGCTGTTGCTGGTGTTATTTTTTGTGACAGGCTTGACAGCTTATAGAAGTATGATTGATAAATTAAATGCATAAAATCAATTGCTTATGCTGTTAAATCGGCCATAAAGTCTCATGAGGGTGCTTTGAGTAACTATGTATTGCGCTGGGTAGAGCTGCATCGCAGAACATGGACAGTCATCAACATTCGGCTACAACTGAACAGGCAAAGGCAGTGTACTTGTGTGTTTGATGTGAGCGTTATCGTTAATCATCATGTCGACCGTTCATATTGGCATCGATGAATAACATGGAGTAGTTTGCATCAAAATAAGATAATTTTGCTCATTTTATATCTTGGCATGCACAAAAAAATAGCAGGCGCACTAATCTTGGGCACGTATCGGCATTCAATAATGATCTAATGCTATAGATGTTTTATTTAGGGCAGTATGTTGAAACGAATGACAAAACTGCACTATGTATTTGCTGAGTATTTGCTGATCATAATGAATTATTTAAGATGACATTGCTCTTAGTGCTTGGTGCTCTAAACTTGAAGTGCAATATTTATTGATGAGGAAAAGCTTGTTGCAAGATAAACATACTAGTAAAAAGATGATTAGCCCTAAAAAGCTACTGAATAGCAAGTGGACGGCAGTGAGACCTATTAACAAAGAAAAACACTTTTTAGTGACTAAGTTAGTGATTCCTGAGTGTCAAGATACAGCCATTGAGTTGATTGAGATTGAAGCTGTCTATTCTCACAGAAAACAAGTGATACAGTGGCGCGCATTATCTGAAGATACTGTTTGGCTGCAAGGTTGGAGATAAACGATGCACTCACCAATCAGTGTGGCAATTGTTGGCGCTGGTATAGCAGGATTAAGCTGCGCAGAAGCATTATCTGTGGCTGGTCACAATGTCACCTTATTTGAAAAAAGTCGTGGTGTTTCTGGAAGGTTAAGCACTCGAGTAAGATCAAGCTGGCAGTGTGATCATGGCGCTCAATACTTTACCGCTACCGACCCACAGTTTAGCCATGCGCTAGAAGAATGGTTAACAGCAAATGTTGCGCAATTATGGCAGCCAGAGTTGAGAGTATTTGATGGAGAACATTTTTCCCTCAAAGAAACCGAATCCACTGCGCCAACATTGCGCTATGTCGGTTATCCATGCAATCATTCTCCAGCAAAGTGGCTAGCGCAATCGCATAATGTTTTCACCCAATCAACTGTTAGCGCGATACACAATCATGGTGATCATTGGCAAATGAGTACCAATGAGCTTGGATTGATTGCAACACGCTTTGATTGTTTGGTGTTGGCTATGCCTGCGCCACAGGCGGCTGCGCTTTTACAGGGAGTCAACCAGCAATTAGCGAGCTTGTGCAACAGTGTGACTATGCGCCCCTGTTATGCACTGATGTTGCGATTAACTAGCAAGCTAACAAGAGATTTTGAATGTTTATTTGTCAACACTGGACTATTAAGTTGGGTGGCACTCGATAGTGCAAAGCCTGGTCGCTCAAAGGATCCTCACCAAGAAGTCTGGGTGTTGCATGCGACAAGTGAGTGGAGCAAGCTGCATGTTGATACCGATCGCGACACTGTTGCTAGGCTAATGCTTGAGGCTTTTATGGGTATCATGCAATTAAATGGCGCTAATACAGCGGAGATAAGTAATACGATTGCGGACTTAACGACTGCTTCAAATTACGATTTGCATCGTTGGCTTTATGCTGATTGTGAGCGTTATCTTACTATTGGTTATCAATTAGATCATCAGCAAAAAATAGGGGTATGCGGAGATTGGTTGAATGGCGGAAAGATTCAGGGAGCTTGGCTGAGCGGATTGAATCTTGCGCATGCAATCATGGATTCAGAGGCGATTTGAAATGCTATATTCAACACATGCTAGTGATAACATCACCACTCAGCTGACTATTTATTATGACGGCGCATGCCCTTTATGTCTGGCGGAGATACATTTGCTTAAAGAGCATAATAATAAAAACTTGCTAGCATTTGTTGATATACAATCATTGGATGCTTCTACAGCAAGCATTGATTGTCGCTTGGCACTAGAAGTGATTCATGCAAAACTGGGTGAAGAGACCATTATTTCAGGCCCAGCAGTTTTTTTTGAGGCATATAAAAGAACTGATTTAGCCATCATTCAGTATTTGTTTTCGTTTGCTGTTATACGATATGTGTATGCCAAGTGTTATGTTTTTTTTGCAAAATATAGGCACCCAATTTCGAAAGCAATTGGCCCAACATTCCTGAAAATAGTACAAACAAAATACCGAAGAAAATAATATGTCAACTTTTTACAAAATATACGCAATGGCATTATGCTTATGCAGTGCTTCATTCCTTTATGCGAACGAATCACTGCCAACGATAGAGCAGGGGATGCGCTACAGCGAACTTAAAAAAACATTAATCTCACAAGGATGGCATGGCCTTACTAATCAACAGATTGAGAACAGTAGTCTTTATGCTAATGAGGTTTACAATCAAGGCATGACAGAGGTTGTCGATTGCATTTCAATGGAGCTTGATGGATGCAGATTCCACTTTGAGAAGAACAATCAAATTTTAGAAATTAAGACGATTACTCGCCAATTAACAGTTGATTCTTTCAGTGTCATTAAAAAGTAGCAACACATCAATTACTATTGCTTGATATTGTTATTCGGTAAGCTTGGGTTATCGAACTAGTGTTTTTGTAATGCATGTAATCATGATGATGCTCAAGCGCATGGTGAAGTAGATTTCGTCGTTAAACTAGTTTTAACTTAGAATAGATAAGTGTCAAATCTATCAGATAGGGAAAGTATGATAAAAAATTTGAATAGCAATGCTGAAATCAACTCTTTAGAGTCGATGGTAAACAACACATGTTTTTGTAAATTGCGAGAGCAATGCAAAGATAAAAATAGCCCAGAGTGTATGCGCCATCGCAATCTTGTTGCTGAATTTATGGCGGATAAACATAACAAGGTATTGAATAAGGAATCCTGACATGCAAAATGAAAATGAGCTTATCGAGCAACTCAAGCAAAACAATCTCAAGTTAACTGAAATTAACACTAATATGCTTAAAGTTTTTTGGATTGTATCGGTATTCGCAATACTCTATTTTGGTCTGATGCTATACCTATTGTTTTTCAAATCATAGGTAGGTTGCAGGCAAAACCTAGGATCTCCTCAAAATTGAGGCTAATCAAAAAAAACAAATGACTTGTTTTGGATAGGCTGCCAAATTAAATGGCATCAGCTTTTTATTCTCTAGGTTGCACCGGATGTCGTTGATTGATATATCGGTCTAGCGACCATTTTCCTGCACCTTCAATCAAAAGATATAAGCTACACATGAGCATAGCCCAATCAGTGCGTGTTTCGTGTAGCATGCTCCAAATGCCGTAACGCTTGAATGAGGCTACCTGAAATATCCACCAATCATGACCCAAGAGAATTGGTATTTTGGTGCTAATCATCGCGCTTAACATGGTGATAATTAGTGGTATTGTTGCCCATCGTGTAGCGATACCAAACAATATTAAGCTGCCACAGATGATTTCTACATAACCAACAAATGGCCCCATGAGTTGTGGATATGGAATGCCGATTGCAATAAATCTGCCTGCGCCTAATATCTCTGGAAACAATAGTTTTTGAATACCTTCTGGTATAAATACCATGGCTAGCGTTAGGCGTATCAATATTATCCAGCCAGCTGCTTTTGAATGCAGCGAATTGTAGAATACACGACTCATCATCTCCCCTTATCCTTCAAAAAAGTTGTTGGTACACATGCCTTTTGGTTAGTGGCGATTATTCAATGATACTCACTCATTGAATAATGTTGATGTGCAACCTGATTTATCCCTTAAACGCATCGTTTGTCAAATGTTACAATCATGTGTCAAAAATGTGACGATAATGTGACAATAACGCATGCCTTATTAGGCAATAACTTCTGGGTGATTTTATGAATCTGAATATCAGGCTTTTCCGCCATCTATTAATAACAACAGCTTTTTTTACGAGTTCTGCGTTGGCGCTGGATCTCTATGTGGATAATGACACGCAACAAATTTATGCTGCACCAGGCAAGAATCGAACTAAGCTAGGTGAGTTTGAAAAAAAACAAGACATCGATAAATTAAGAGCGAGTTTAAAAGCGGAAATTGAAGCGGAGTTGAGACTAAAACACAGTGTTCAGGCAGACAATCAAAAGCCTGGAGAACAAATGAGCACAGTGATCAATATCGCAACGGAGGAAGAGACTAAACAGCCTGTAATACCAAAAGAAAATAAAGCTGCTCTACCAGCGGCTGTTACTTATGGTAAGAATGGTTTTGAATTCAGAACTGATAACAATCAGTTTTCGCTAGCGATTCAGAATCGAATTCAAGCGCGTTTTGCTGAACCTTTCGATAGTGATCCACGAACGCTAGCTGACTTAGAAAGAGATGAAAGTTCGTTTATGATTCGGCGCGCGCGTACCAAATTAAATGGTCACGCCTATGCGCCATGGTTAAAATATTACTTACAGAATGATT
>CBFHHI010000042.1:0-16204 GCA_965655675.1 Methylophilaceae bacterium
TTCAATAAAATTAGCTGGTCTAAACAAGTCTTCATGCAAGACGACATTTTCACGCAATAGTGTCGGTTTAAGTTCTTTTAGTGCAGCTTCAATAGCCAGCGTCACTGCGTGTGTATTTGCCCCTAATTGGCCTTGTACGGACAAATAAACACCAGTTTCCTCATTAATGGCTGCTGCGCTTATTGAAGGCGCTGCGGCTTCTACGACACGACCAATATCACCAATTTTAATTGTTCGCCCATTTTTATGAATGAGCGTTGCTTTGGCTATCGATTCAGGTGAGCTGGATTGGCCCTGTGTATTTACGATAATACGTTGGTTGCTATTTTGAATGTAACCTGCGCCGCTGACCCCTGTTGCTTTTCTTGTGGCTACCACAACATCATTGATATTCAGTTGGTACTGTAGTAGTTTTTCAGGATCTATTTGTACTTGAAATTGACGAACCTCTCCACCAAACACATTAACATCAGCAACGCCAGGAACTGACAACAAGTGTGGCACCACTATCCAATCAACTAAGGTGCGCAACTCCATGAGACTACGTTCTTTTGATGTCAAGCCTAATCCGAGTACGGTGCTTGCAGAAGAGGTGAGTGGTGTAATGTTTGGGGTCATGCCACTAGGAATTTGATTGCTTAGCGTGCTCAGTCGCTCAGCAACAACTTGACGGTTGAGATATATGTCTGAATCATCATTAAAAATAACAGTGACTACCGACAAGCCAGGAATCGATTGTGAGCGCAATTCTGAAACACCAACAGTGCCGGCTATAGCCGTTTCAATTGGTTGCGTGACTAGGCTCTCGACTAATTCAGCAGACAAGCCGGGTGATTCTGTTTGAATGATAATCTGCGTGGGAGAAAACTCAGGAAAGACATCTAAATTGCTACGTGTCAGGCTGTAGATACCATAAAGAACAATCAGTATGGCCATGCCCACCATAACACCATGGAAGCGTATCGAAAAACGAACAATTGCCGACATCATCTTGAATTTGCCTTTGTTGGCAATATTAACAATAATGGATTGAAAATCCGTTGTAAGTGGTGTGGTTTAATCATCATTCTCATTTTTAATCAAGTATTTAAACTCTTCCGAGAGTAGCAGCTGCGCACCACTGATAACGACTTCGCTGTCTGCATCAATTTCTTTATTAAACCAACCTTTGTCAATCTCTGTATCTGTAGAAATGGGTTTTCGAACAAATTGATCGTCTCCTTGTTTGAAGTATGCCCAGGGCACTCCTGCATACCAAACGACAGCATTACTGGGGATGATTACGCCATTACTGCTCGCATTTTTAGCTGCGCTTGTTTCAACCGCAACACGCATGCCAATACGCAAATGAATGGAGGGGGCGCTGTAGTAAAATGTTTTACCAACGCCAATCACATCTGCTTCTGTTGCCGGAGAGATAAAATGTGCTTTAATTGTTTCTCTACTATTAATTGGTGTCACTTGGATCGTATCGCCAGCCTTAGGCTCGTATGCGCCGTAAGGAAAGCTGACTTGGATTAACACATTTTTCTTAGTAAGCAATCTTTTGAATAGAGAGTTTGACTGATTGCTGAAAGCAAGTTTTGTTAAAGCATCACCCCAACTCAGTTCAATACTGGTACGCAAGTTATCAATTTCTAGCAATTTACTGTTGATAACAACTTTGGCGTTGTTTGCTAAAACATAAGCCTCTTGTACTGCCAGATCCGAAACATTTTTATCATCTACATTTAAGGCTTTAAGACGCTCATACTGGGTTTGATATTGTTTGTAACTTGTACGTGCTGACGCCAACTCTGCTTCCAGATTATGTAACCTAGTTTTTGCCATCATAAGCGTGTCCATCGATACAACAGCGCCAAAGCTTTTAATTTCATCTTGATATAGTATTGGCTCTACTTTATTTGTTTTAATCCCACTGTTTGCCTGAACAGCAGGCGATAAGCTGACAATACTAATTCCTTCTATTGTCGATACGCGATCTATGCTCTCTATTTCCTCTTCTTGCGCAACGCTGAAACTCTCGAACTCATCTTTGCCATAAAAAACAAGCATCCAAAACAGGATGACAATTAATAAGGTCTGCAATCCAATCACAATATTCGATTTATTACTCATTCTTATCTTGCCTTTTGCTATATAAAGTGGGCATATTAAAATTGCTATGAAGGGGTTTTTGCATGATGTCTTCAATTTGATTTGCAATTTGTAGTAAAGCAAATTGTGATGCAATGAGCTGTTGCTTTGCCACGATTGTTGTGCTGACATATCTGTTTAAATCAAGCCTGCCAATCAGCCCCGCATCAAATTGTTTTTGCATTTTCTCCACTTGTGCTATTTGTTCCGATAATTGATTTTTTGCTTGTTCACTGATGTGTTTTGCGGCTAGATAGCGTGTATTCGCTTGGCTTATCATTGCAATTACTTCGGCTTGTAAATTTTCAAACTGTGCGCCTTCAATCTCACGTAATTGTTTCGCCTCTTCAAGTAGTGTTTTGTTTTTATCGAGCATACTCAGTAAGCTTGCAAAGCCTAGAGACCAAATCCTATCGCCAAATTCAAATAAATAACCAGGACTTAATACAATATCAGGAGTTTGTTGTGCGATTTTCAGCTTAATTTCCGCTTCTGCCGCAGCATATCTCGCCATACTGCGCCGTATATCAATACGATTAAGTAGTGCCTGTTCTTGGAGTATTTTTGAGTCAAGAGAAGCGTCCAACAACTGTGTCTGTTGTGTTAAGGCGCTTTCTACTGCAAGTGGTCTGAGATGAATTAATTCAAATTTTTCGAGACTTAACCCAACGTCAGCAGCTAATTGAGCCTTAACGAGATTAAACTGACCATCTTTAATATTCAGCGCATGTTTGGCTTTAAGTGCCAATAAGTTTGCGTTTGTTAACTCTATCTTCGATGCAACTCCGATATTAACGCGCTTTTCTAACAGGCTAACAATATGGTCTTGTATCGCAATTTCTTCTCGTAATAATTGCACTTCAGCGCGATATTGATGATAAGCAATATAGTCTGTTGCAATCTTATTGCGCAATTGCCATGCCGTTTCAGCAGCATTCATTTGAGCGACTTCGGTATTTTTTTCAGCTTTTTCAATTTGAGCCGCACGCTTTTTGGTTGTCTCAATTGGAATGTTAATTGACAAGCCATAAGACCAAGGCGATATGTCACCATTTTCTCGACCACTACGTGCAAAAGTACCATCAATGGACGGATTATTTTTGAGGCCTGCAGCTTTAGTTGCTAAATAAGAAAGCGCCAACTCTTCCTTAGCAATGTCTAATTTAGTGTGAAAATAAAGCGCACATAGCGTCAGCTCATCAATGCCCCAATCATTCAATGGCAGGTTGTTTTTTGTATAGCCTTGATCAGTTAAATACGCTAAAAATGCCGGGTCAGTTGGATCTTTTGCGAGTATACGGGAGGCAGTTAACTCACTATTCAATGGCTTAACAGGCTGTTGAGCAGTACAGCCTGACAGCAATAAGTTAAAAGCAACAGTAATGCATATAATTTTTTTGTTCAACATAGCAATTAATAAGCTGGCAACATCAACTTTTTCCAATTGTGTTTGGCAACGCAACTCAAGCTATAGTGGCATGCACAGAGTTGAGTGCATCTTGCAAAGTTTCTTCTGGGAGTTGATTAATCGTCGTTGCTAGTAAATCTGCAGCTTCCACCGTTAGAATAGGTAAATCGCTTGTCTTTATCTCAGCAATTAAGCCAGCAGCTGCGCCGGCAATCACGAGTAAAATCTCTCGCTCCTTCATTAGAAGTTCCACCTCTTTACGTAGCATATGACTTTCGGCAGTTTCATGTGTGGTTTGCATATTTTTAATCATCTTTAAAATGTATTGGTATAAACGTTTATTGCTAACAATTCATAATCATTTGATAACAATCGCCATGCAGTAGCATACTCTAAGTAGCGTTTATGAAAAAGCAAATTTAAAAATCTTGATTAAATGATATTAAAAAATATAACGACTAAAATAGAGATTAAACGACTTGAAAAATATCTAAGATTAATCTTTTGCTTAACGTAATATTTGAGATACAATGTCGCCTTTAGTTTGGGCAGCAACGATTAGCTGTCAAAACCTAAGCGAGAGTGGCGGAATTGGTAGACGCACTGGATTTAGGTTCCAGCGCCGCAAGGCGTGAGAGTTCGAGTCTCTCCTTTCGCACCAAAAACTTACCGACCTTCAATGAACCATTAATCAGGAAGCGCAACATGGCAGTATCTGTTGAAACAATCAGTAATATAGAGCGTCGCATGACAGTCACCATCCCTTTGGCTGAGTTAGAAAGTGTGATTAAAAGACGGCTTTCAGAAATTGCAAAAACGGCAAAATTCTCAGGGTTCCGTCCCGGTAAAGCCCCTATGGGTTTGGTTAGCCAGCAATATGGCGCGCAAGCGCGTGATGAGGTGTTCGCAAAAGCAGTTGAAACTACCTTTAGTGATGCTGTGGTAGAGAATAAATTGCGCGTTGCTGGATACCCTAATATTGAGCACAAGCCATTCGCAGAAGCAGCTACCGAGCTTGAGTATGTGGCGACTTTTGAAATTATCCCTGAAATTAAAGTGGGTGACGTTAAAAAAATAAAAGTTGAGAAACCTACGCTGAGTGTGAGTGATAAAGACGTTGATAAAACAATCGATGTATTAGTTAAACAACGTGTGCGTTATGCGCCAGTTAAGCGTGCTTCAAAAAAAGGTGATCGTATCAATATCGATTTGACCGCATTTATTGATGGCGAGCAGGTTGAAAGCACAAATAACAAAGGCATGGACATTGTGCTTGGAGAAGTTGGACGTATTGAAGCGTTTGATAAAGAGCTCACTGGCGGTAAGGCTGGCGAGACAAAAGAGTTTGAAATAGCATATCCTGCAGATCACAATCCAGAGCAGTTGGCAGGGAAAAAAGTTAATTACTCAGTGACTTATAACAGTGTGTCTGAGCCTATTTATCCAGAAGTTGATCAGGCCTTTGCTAAAACGCTAGGTGTTGATGATGGAGACGTTGATAAGCTACGTGGAGAAATTAAATCCAGTTTAGAGCAAGAGGTTGAAAAGCGTATTAAGGCGCGCGTTAAAGATCAGGTGTTTCAAGGCTTAGTTGACGTCACCGAGTTGGAAGTGCCCAAAGCAATGATTGCGTCTGAAATTGATCGCATGATGCAAATGACGGCTAGAAACTTACAACAGCGTGGTATGGATCCTAAATCAATTAAATTACAGCCGCAAATGTTTGAAGAGCAAGCAAAACGTAGCTCTTCTTTACGTTTGATTTTGTCAGAATTAGTGAATACTGAGAACTTGCAAGCTACTGCTGATCAAGTGAAAACTGTAGTTGAAAGCTTTGCACAAAACTATGAGCAACCAGCACAAATGGTTGATTGGTATTATGCAGACGTCAAACGCTTGGATGAGCCTGCAGCTCTGGCAACAGAAGAGAATGTTGTAGAGTGGGTGCTTGCAAAAGCAAAGGTTTCTGAGACGAAAATTAAATTCGATGAATTAATGGCTGGATAAAATAGAGGCGAAAATAATGAGTGAACAAACAAACTTGATTAACCCCGCACTAGATACTCAAAACTTAGGTTACATTCCTATGGTGATTGAGCAAAGTGGACGTGGCGAACGCTCGTTTGATATTTATTCACGTCTACTAAAAGAGCGTGTTATATTTTTAGTTGGGCCTGTTAATGATGCTTCAGCTAATTTAATTGTTGCGCAGCTATTGTTTTTAGAAGCAGAAAACCCCGATAAAGATATTTCTTTTTATATCAATTCTCCTGGTGGTTCTGTTACCGCAGGTATGTCAATTTATGACACAATGCAATTTATTAAGCCTGATGTGAGTACGTTATGTATTGGGCAGGCGGCTAGTATGGGTGCATTTTTATTGGCATCAGGTGCAAAAGGGAAACGGTTTAGTTTGCCAAATTCACGTGTCATGATTCATCAGCCTTCTGGCGGCTTCCAAGGTCAGTCTTCAGATATTCAAATTCAAGCAAAAGAAATTATGTACTTACGCGAGAAGTTGAATAGCATTCTGGCTAGTCACACTGGCAAATCTGCAAAAGAGATTGATGTTGATACTGAGCGTGATAATTTTATGAGTGCTGAAGAGTCTGTTAACTATGGTCTCATTGATAAAGTGATTACCGACCGTTCTGCAGTAGCATAACTTAATTAAGTAACGGGAATATTGAATGGCAACTAAGTCTGAAGATGAAAAGCTACTTTACTGCTCATTTTGTGGCAAAAGTCAGCATGAAGTAAAAAAATTAATTGCCGGACCTTCTGTATTTATCTGTGATGAATGCGTGGATTTATGTAATGACATCATCAAAGAAGAAGTGACCAATCTGAGCGATATTAAAAATACAGAAAAATCGCTTCCTAGCCCCAAAGAAATTTCTAAAATTTTAGATCAATATGTGATTGGTCAACAGCAAGCAAAGAGGAATTTGTCCGTTGCTGTCTATAATCATTATAAGCGTCTAGAGCATAATCATATCAGCGACAGTACAACGAAGGATGATGTTGAAATCCAGAAAAGTAATATTTTACTGATTGGACCTACTGGCTCCGGCAAAACTCTGCTTGCACAAACGTTGGCTCGCTTATTAGATGTGCCTTTTGTGATGGCTGATGCGACAACATTAACAGAAGCGGGTTATGTTGGTGAAGATGTTGAGAACATTATGCAGAAATTATTGCAAAAATGTGACTATGACGTTGAAAGAGCGCAGCGTGGTATTGTGTATATTGATGAAGTCGATAAGATTTCACGTAAGTCTGAGAACCCATCAATTACACGTGATGTGTCTGGTGAAGGTGTGCAACAAGCGCTATTGAAGCTCGTAGAAGGCACTGTTGCGTCTATCCCACCACAAGGCGGTCGCAAACATCCCAACCAAGAATTCGTTCAACTTGACACTACTAATATCCTATTTATTTGCGGGGGCGCCTTTGATGGTTTGGAGCGCATTATCCGCTTGCGCTCTGAAAAAGGCGGAATAGGTTTTGGTGCGGAAGTGAAAAGTAAAGATGACGTAAGCGAAGTGGGTGAAACCTTACGTGCCGTAGAGCCGGAAGACTTGATTAAATTTGGCTTAATTCCTGAATTCATAGGTCGTTTACCAGTGGTTGCGACACTAGAATCGTTGGATGAAGAGGCGCTGATGACTATCTTAACGCAGCCTAAAAATGCGCTAACTAAACAATATGCAAAACTGTTTAAAATGGAAGGCGTTGAGCTTGAGTTTAAAGAGGCTGCATTAAAGTCGGTTGCTAAAAAAGCCCTTGAGCGAAAGACTGGAGCGCGTGGATTGCGTTCTATTTTAGAGCAAGCACTGCTAGATGTTATGTATGATATACCGTCAATGGAAAACTTAGTAAAAGTTGTGATTGATGATGATGTTGTTAATGATGGGGCTGTTCCTAAAATGATTTTTCAAGACGCACCACCCCTCTCAGAAAAGGTTAGCTAAAGGCTAATTATTTTTTCTTAGCTATTTGCAATTCTATTCGAGTGGCTTATAGTAATGATGAGTTGCACTTTAATACTTTAATTATCGCCTGCTCTTGAACTTCCAAAGAATGTTCCCATTCTAATAACATTGGGTAGATAAGCCCGTGTGAAATTTAAGGTAATTATGACTGAACCAACGTTGAATGATGTGTCACAAAAAAGCCTATTAGCGAACGGCAAAATGCCTCTGTTGCCATTGCGTGATGTGGTGGTTTACCCACACCTTGTGATTCCCTTATTTGTCGGTAGAGATAAATCAGTAAAAGCACTTGAAATTGCTTCTGATGCCGATAAAAAAATTATGCTTGTTGCGCAAAAATCAGCCACCAAAGATGAGCCAGATGCTAATGATATTTATGAAATAGGTACGATTGCCACGGTATTGCAAATGCTTAAACTGCCTGACGGTACTGTTAAAGTTTTAGTGGAAGGTTTGCATCGCGTACGAGTAACAGAATTTGAAGAGATTGATGGCAGTTTCTGGGCTCATCCAGAAACGATAGTCCAACACGATGAGGATGACAGTGAAGTAGAAGCACTTATGCGTACTGTCATGGCTCAGTTTGATCAATACGTTAAGCTCAATAAAAAAATACCGCCAGAAATTCTGACTTCACTTGCGACAATTAACGAAGCAGGGCGTTTGGCAGACACGATTTCAGCACACCTGACGTTAAAGTTAGAAGAAAAACAAAATGTTTTGGAAATGCTAAGTGTTACTGAGCGATTAGAGCACTTATTGCACCTGATGGAATCAGAAATTGATATTTTACAGGTCGAAAAACGTATCCGAGGTCGTGTTAAGCGCCAAATGGAAAAGAGTCAGCGTGAGTACTACTTAAATGAACAAGTAAAAGCGATTCAAAAAGAGCTTGGTGAACAAGATGAAAATGCCGAGATTGAAGCACTAGAAGCGCGTATTCAATCAGCGGGAATGACCAAAGAGGCATTGGCAAAAGTTAATGCTGAGCTCAAAAAACTCAAATTAATGTCTCCCATGTTAGCAGAAGCATCTGTTGTTCGCAATTATGTGGACACTCTAGTCAATCTCCCTTGGAAAAAGAAAACCAAAATTAGTCGTGATTTATCAGTAGCTGAGCAGGTTTTGGACGCCGATCATTACGGCCTTGAAAAAGTTAAAGAACGCATTATTGAATATTTAGCTGTACAACAGCGCGTCGGCAAGGTTAAAGCGCCTATTTTGTGTTTAGTTGGCCCACCAGGTGTAGGTAAGACATCGTTGGGACAAAGCATCGCAAAAGCAATTAATCGTAAATTTGTTCGTATGGCATTGGGTGGTGTCCGTGATGAGGCTGAGATTCGTGGACATCGACGTACTTATATCGGCTCAATGCCTGGTAAAGTACTGCAAAGTATGACAAAAGTTGGGGTTAAAAATCCGCTATTTTTGTTGGATGAAGTCGATAAAATGGGACAAGACCAGCGTGGTGACCCATCTTCTGCATTACTGGAAGTACTCGATCCAGAGCAAAACCATACTTTTTCTGACCACTACGCTGAAGTGGAGTATGACTTGTCGGATGTGATGTTTGTTGCAACAGCTAACAGCATGAATATCCCTGCACCACTATTGGATCGTATGGAAATTATTCGTCTTGCTGGCTATACGGAAGATGAAAAAGTCAATATCGCAGAACGCTATTTGTTACCTAAACAATTGAAAGCGCACGGCTTAAAATCAACAGAGATTGATGTTGATGATAAGGTAATACGTCACATTGTTCAGTATTACACGCGTGAAGCCGGTGTTAGACGTTTAGAGCAAGAGTTAGCTAAATTATGCCGTAAGGTTGTAAAAACCCTACTGCAGAGTAAAACAGAAGCGAAAAAATTTCAGCGTGCTGATGATGGTGCTGACTTAATGCAAATTAAAAAAGTTGATATCACTGTTGAAAATATAGATCAATATCTTGGTGTTTATCGTTATGACTTTGGTGTTGCTGCAAAAGAAAATCAAATTGGTCAGGTCACTGGCTTAGCTTGGACATCGGTTGGTGGTGAATTATTAACCATAGAAACTGTTGTATTGCCAGGTAAAGGCAAAATGATTAAAACTGGTAAGCTAGGTGACGTGATGCAAGAGTCACTAGAGGCCGCTATGAGCGTTGTACGTAGCCGAGCTAGCCGATTAGGTATCCCGGAAGATTTTTATGAAAAAAAAGATATTCATATCCATTTACCAGAAGGCGCCACACCAAAAGACGGACCTAGTGCAGGTATAGGATTAACAACAGCTTTAGTGTCTGCTTTAACTAATATTCCAGCACGTTCCGATGTGGCAATGACTGGTGAAATAACCTTGCGAGGTGAAGTGTTGCCAATTGGAGGGCTTAAAGAGAAGTTATTAGCTGCACACCGCGGCGGTATTGAAACGGTACTGATTCCAGAAGCTAATGTGAAAGATTTGGCAGAAATTCCTGAAAATATTAAAAACCATTTAAATATACATCCAGTTAAGTGGATTGATCAGGTTCTAGAATATGCTTTAGAGAAAATGCCTAAACCATTAAATGAAGATGAAAAAGAGATTGCAACAACAGTTGCAGACTCAGGCAAAGACCCTGAATCAGCAATTACACATTAATCAGATAATGATTGTTAATGATTTTTAAATTCTTTTATGGATTGTTAAATAATAATAAAAATCAGTTGAAACAGCTTGACAGAGACTTTTGTCGCTTGATATAAAGGCATAACAGGCTAGGGTCTGTTTCTTAATAATCTAAGAGGGGATTACACGTGAATAAATCAGAATTAATTGATCAGATCGCAAAGTCAGCAGATATATCTAAAGCAGCTGCTGGACGTGCGCTAGATGCAACAACAGATGCAATTGCTAAGTCCTTAAAAAAAGGTGATTTAGTCACTTTGATTGGGTTTGGTACTTTTTATGTAGGTAAACGCGCTGCACGGAGTGGTCGTAATCCCCGTACTGGAGCTACTATTCAAATCAGTGCAGCAAACTCTCCAAAATTCAGAGCTGGTAAAGCACTTAAAGATGCGGTAAACTAATTTATTGATTTAGTTAGTATATTAAGACAATTTAGCTAGTTGATTTAAGTTAAAGTAAAGCAGAAAGGGTGCTTAGCTCAGTTGGTAGAGCGTCGCCCTTACAAGGCGAATGTCAGCGGTTCGACCCCGTTAGCACCCACCAATGTTATGAAGATGACTTTACAAATAAAGAGTGCTTATCTAGGCACTCTTTATTTTTAGCTTAAATGAGTATGTATCATCAAAAGTTAACTGGAGCGGTAGTTCAGTTGGTTAGAATACCGGCCTGTCACGCCGGGGGTCGCGGGTTCGAGTCCCGTCCGCTCCGCCAACATTAAGAGCGTTAATGCTTAGCCTTGACGCTCTTTTTTTATTTACATTTTCTGTATAAAACGTCATTACCTTATTCGGTAAACAGGACAATATCGGTATGCGCCGAGCGTCTACTTATGGTATATTTAGAGGCTGATTTTTAGCTGTATTGGCAACTTCTCAGGTTATAAAATATTGAAAGAAACTTATGTTAGAACTTATCCGTAATCATTCAAAAGGTTGGTTGGCAAAATTAATTTTGGCTGCTATTACAATTCCATTTGCTTTATTTGGTATTGATCAATATTTGAGTGGTGCTGGCAGTAATGTGCCTGTAGCAAAGGTCGATGGTAGTGAAATATCGCTACAAGAATATAGTAATACAGTTGAGTCAGTGAGAACGCGCATGCAATCTCAATCTGAGCAGTATGACGCTACTATTTTTGATAGTCCAGCGTTTAAACAGTCTATTTTAGATGGCTTAATTATGAGACGGTTAGTAAATGCTGAAACGATTAATGCAAATTTTCAGGTAGGTGATAAACAACTCAGTCAACATATTCTAAAGATGCCTGAGTTTCAAGAAAATGGCCAATTTTCCGAGGCTGTTTATCAAAAAACACTAGAGCAAAATGGCTTAACAGCCAGCAAGTTGGAATCAAGTATCAGAAATGATCTAGTGGTACAGCAAGCCAGAGATGATTTGGCTGGCTTAGCATTTGCTCCTAAACAGCTTGCCGAACAGGCGGTGCAATATAGTTATCAAAAACGTAATATCAGTAAAGCTGAAATTAAAGCATCAGCATTTATTTCTGAGGTGAGTGTAAAGCCTGAGCAAGTTAAAGATTATTACGAACGATATAAAGATAAGTTTAGAGTGCCACAAAAAGTAAAAGTGGAGTTTGTTTTACTTTCAGCTGCAAGTCTAATCAATGGTGTAACTGTTTCTGATGAAGAAGTCACAGCATTCTATAATCAAAACTTAGAAAAATTCCAAGGTGATGAACAACGTGAAGCAAGCCATATTTTGATTGGTTATGGGGTGGGTGCTACGGAAGCTGATAAACAAAAAGCGAAAGACAAAGCACTTGAAATAGAGGCTCAATTACAGGCTTCACCCAAGCGATTTGAAGAATTGGCAGCTAAGTTTTCTCAGGATCCTGGTTCGGCTTCTAAAGGTGGTAGTTTGGGTAGCTTTGGACGTGGTGCAATGGTTAAGCCATTTGAAGATGCTGTGTTTGGGATGGAGGTTAACCAAATTAGTAATATTGTTGAGTCGGAGTTTGGATACCATATCATTCGTTTAGATGGGGTAACGGGTACTTCCTCTTCATTTGAGAGTATGAAACCACAAATCAAAGGAGAACTGATTTTTCAGAAGGCGCAGATTAAGTATGCTGAATTAACAGAAGAGTTCAGTAATCTTGTTTATGAGCAGTCTGGTAGCTTGCAGCCTGTTGCCAAACAATTTAATTTAACAGTCCAGACAACAGACTGGTTAAGTTATGAAGATGGTGTTAAGTATTTCAGAGATAGCCGTAAATTAATGGATATGGTCTTCTCTGATGCTGTTTTAAAAGAAAAACGTAATACAGACGCTATTGAAGTTGCGGCAAACAATTTAATTGCAGCGCGTGTTGTTGATTACCAGCCTGAAGCACCTAAAACATTTGATGATGTTAAGCAAGGAATTGAAGCATTATTAAAGCTAGAGCAAGCAATGAAGCTGGCTGAAGAAAAAGGTAAAGCTGCGCTTTCTAAGTTGGTGTCGGGTGAGCAAGATGACACATTAGAGTGGATACCAGAAGTAACGGTTGATCGCAAAGATGCACAAGGCTTGACGCAACCTGTTATGGACAAAGTGTTTACAATGAATACTGCGAAATTGCCTGCTTATGATGGCTTTGTTGATATTAATAGAGCTTATGTATTGGTGAAAATAACAAATGTGATCAATGCGTTAGATGAAGATGAAACGTTGAAACAACGTGCGCAGGCTGAGTATGAAGCCGCTCTAGCTCAGGAGTACGTATCTGCTTATGGGAAATCACTTAAAGCGAAGGCTAATATTAATATTAGCCGTCAATTACTCGATGGACCTCAGCAGCCTTGATGATCATGACGTTGTAAGATGTTCTAACAATAAAAAAGCTGGCAATAAGCCAGCTTTTTTATTATCAGAAAGCTACTAGTCTATCTGGCCTGCTGCTGTGATGTTCATGCCACCATCTACGTAAGTAATCTCTCCAGTAATGCCTGAAGCTAGATCGCTACATAAAAACGCTGCCGCGTTACCTACCTCATCAATGGTGACATTTCTGCGCATTGCCGCATGTTTTTCATTAAAGCCAATCATTTTGTCAAAATCTCCGATGCCAGATGCTGCCAGTGTTTTAATAGGGCCTGCTGAAACAGCATTAACACGAATACCTCTTGGACCTAAGCTTTGTGCTAAATAACGTACATTTGCCTCTAGACTAGCTTTAGCAACACCCATTACATTGTAATTAGGCATAGTGCGCTCCGCACCAAGATAGCTGAGTGTAAGCAAACTACCTTGACGACCTGCCATCATCGGGTAAGCGGCTTTCGCTAGCGCTGAGAAGCTATAAGAGCTGATGTCGTGTGCGATGCGGAAATTTTCACGGTCTACAGCATCTAAATAGTCGCCCATTAATGCTGTTTTCGGCACAAAGGCAACAGAGTGAACAACACCATCTAAGCCATCCCAATGTTTGGCTAGTGCTGGAAATAAGGCTTCTATTTGTGCGTCTTCAGCAACATCGCATGGCAGTACAATGGATGAATCGAAGTCTGCCGCCAAATCAGCAACACGCTTTTGATGTTTTTCCATTTGGTAAGTGAATGCTAATTCAGCGCCTTCGCGTTTCATTGCTGTTGCTATGCCGTATGCAATTGAGCGATTGCTGAGTAAGCCAGCAATCAATATTTTTTTACCTGCTAAAAATCCCATAATTTATCCTAATTAATATTATTGAATCTGCGCGCATATCATGCTTGACTAACTAGATTGGCTTCTAGGATCAAGTGCGTCACGTAAACCTTCTCCAAGCAGATTATACCCTAACACGGTTAATAAAATGGCCATGCCAGGATAAAGCGACAGCCACCATGCAAATTGAATATATTCTTTACCATCAGTTAGAATGTTGCCCCATGAAGCCTGTGGCGCTTGCACACCAAGACCTAAAAAGCTTAAGCCTGACTCTAGTAATACTGCACCCGCTACCCCTAATACAGCACTGACAATAATTGGAGTTAAGCTATTAGGTAGTAAATGGATAAAAATAAGACGCATATCTTTAGCGCCTAGGGTGCGTGATGCTAATACAAATTCGCGGTTACTGAGGCTGAGAAATTCAGCGCGGACCAAGCGAGTCACACCCATCCATGAGGTGAGGCCAATAACAATCATAATATTGATGATGGATGGTGTCAGAAATGCAATAACAGCCAGTATTAAAAAGAAGCTTGGGATAGACAGCATAATATCTACTAAACGCATAATAACCGTATCAACCCAGCCACGATAATAACCAGCCAGTGCACCCAGAATAATGCCAATAAAAGTAGAAATACCAACTGCGACTAAGCCTACAAGTAATGAAATACGACCGCCGTATAGCATACGACTCAAAACATCTCTGCCCAGACCATCTGTACCCATCCAATGTTGCCAAGAAGGGCTTAGTAAGATAGCTTTAACGTCAAAGCTGTCAGGGTCATAAGGTGCTATCCATGGTGCAAATACAGCAAGTAAAAACATCACCATGATGATAATAAATCCGACTAATGAGAGCGGGTTAGAAAGGGCTTTAGTAAATAAATTTCTTTGCATTCTTAAGTCCTAGCCACACCGCGTCTAACACGCGGATCTGCCCATGCATAAGCAATGTCAGCCATTAGGTTGCCCACCAGTGTGAGCGCAGAACCGATTGTGAGAACACCCATCACAACAGGGAAATCACGCATTAACACAGCATCATAGAATAATTTACCCATACCTGGAATTGCAAAAATAGTCTCAGCAATAACAGAACCGCCAATTAAGCCAGGAATTGATAAGCCAATAATGGTGATTAAAGGAAGTAACGCATTTCTTAATGCATGGGTATAAACAACCGTATGTTCACTAAGGCCTTTTGCGCGTGCTGTTGTAATGAAATCTTGATTGAGCACATCTAACATACCATTTTTGACAAAAAGGGTAATACCCGCCAAACCTGTTACTGATGGAATAATCACTGGCATAATTAAATGGCTGATACTGTCTTTTAATTTACCCCAAGTATCTAAATACTCGTAATCAAGACTATGCAGACCGGAAATAGGCAGCCAATTATTCGCAACCCCAAGCCAATACATGAGTAATAAGGACAGCCAAAATCCAGGAATAGAGAAGCCGATAAAATTAAATAGGGTGATTGATTTATCTTGCCAGCGTTGATATCTGCGTGCCGCTAAAATGCCAAGCGGTATAGCTAACGTAAGCGTAATTGCTAGACCGAGCAAGTTAATCATCAAGGTAATTGGCAATGCCTCTTCTATCATGCCCTTCGTTTGGTTGCCGTCTGCATCGGTTGTTCCCAAAAATACAGGCTTTTGATGACTAGCAAATGAGTTGCCGAAATCAAATTGGACCATACGTTTTAACCATAAACCATACTGCACAATAATTGGTTTGTCTAAGTGATACAGTTCACGTAATTTTTGCCGAGATTCTTCACTCGCTTTGGGATTAAAAGCGGCTTCATTATTGGTGATATCACCAGGAGCCAAGTGCATAATAAAAAATGAAATAAGACTAATCCCAATCAGCATTGGAATCATCCATAACACACGTTTGATTGTATATTTCAACATATCAGTCTGCGCTTATTTGGTTTCTAAGGTATGGCTTAGGAATATACCATTTTTGTGAATCATAGCCTACGCCGGCAGGTGGAATCGGGTTGGCAATGCCTTGAACGCGTTTATGAATGGCGCTTAGACCATAACCGGCCGACAAGTAAACAATAGGGCTATCAGCTAATAATTGCTCACTGAAGGCGTGATATATGTCCTGTCTTTTATCAGAATTTAACTCGCTACGACCTTCTTCAAGTAGCTTATCGATAGCCGGATTGTGATAACCGATAAAATTGAATTGCCCAGGTGCTTGTTGACTTGAGTGCCAAATGTTGTATTGATCTGGGTCTAAACCCAAACCCCAGCCCAATATGACAGCATCAAAATCCCCTGTGTTAATAAAGCGACTAATAAAACTTGCCCACTCAATTGCTCTAATTTTAACGTCAATG
>CBFHHI010000043.1:0-15975 GCA_965655675.1 Methylophilaceae bacterium
GTAAATCTTTACCTGAAGGCACTAAATTCAATGACATGTCATAACTTCCAATATTTTTTGAGTTGCGGATTATAACAAGAGCTTGTTAAAAAAGTGTGTCGAACAGCATTAATTTATTTGTTGACGACAATTTGCGATGACCCAATCTGGTGTCAACTTCAATGCGATGTAGACCAATAAAGGGATCATGACCACATCATCTAATTGACCCAGTATCGGGATAAAATCAGGGATTAAATCAAAGGGCAACAATAAATAGCCTATTGCCAAACCCAAACACATTTTTGCCAACCAAGGCGTATCAGGATGTTTGGCGACCAATCGATAGACGTCAAACTCTTGCTTTAGCTGCTTTGCAAGACTTTTAAATCGCTCAAACATTGACAGTATTAGCTCAGCGTTTTACCTGTTAACTTTGTATATACCTCAGCGTATTTTTCACTGGTCTTTTGCGCAACCTCAGCAGGCAATACTGGCGCTGGCGGTGTTTTGTTCCATCCGCTCGTTTCTAACCAGTCACGCACATATTGTTTATCGTAGCTGGGTGGATTGCTACCAACCTGATAGCTTTCAAGTGGCCAAAAACGAGATGAATCTGGCGTTAATACTTCATCCATGACATGCAACACACCCTGCGCATCTAAGCCAAATTCAAATTTAGTGTCGGCAATAATAATACCTTTAGTTAACGCATATTCTGCTGCCTGTGAATAAAGCTCAATCGCTACTTTAGCCACTTTTTCCGTCATCTCTGGGCCAATTAACGCTTCCACTTGAGCGATACTAATATTTTCATCGTGATCGCCAATGGCGGCTTTACTAGACGGTGTAAATAATGGCTGTGGTAGTTTATCAGCCAGTTGCAATCCTGCTGGCAATGGAATCTCGCATACTGTTCCTTTTGCTTGATATTCTTTCCAGCCACTACCAACCAAATAGCCGCGCACAATCGCTTCTATTGGCAATGGTTTTAATTTTTTCACTACAACAGCGCGACCATCCAATTGCGCCAGTTCTTGCGGATTGCTCACCACTGCACTTGGCGCAATACCCGTTAAATGGTTAGGCACAATATGACCCAACTTCTCAAACCAAAAGTTAGCCATCTGCGTCAGCATTGCCCCTTTATTCACAATGCCTGTTGGCAAAATAACATCAAATGCGGATAACCGGTCGGAGCTGACCATGAGCAAATGATTGGCATCAATATCATAGATATCGCGCACTTTGCCTTGGTGAAGTAATTTTAAACTAGCAATATTGGTCTTGAGTAATGGAGGGTTAGCCATGTTGAACTATCATTAAATAATCATCTCATTATAATCTGATGAGGTAGAGTTGTCTTGCGAATCAGATGAGAAACTAGCTTGCTGTGCTTTGCCCTATTTCAACAATCTTCATGGTATTGGTTCCGCCTGGGTGACCAATTGGTTCGCCAAATGTGAAGATGACTCTGTCACCATGCTCAACCACTTTCTCTTTTAGCAAAACCGCTTCCATTTCATGCAAAATTTCATCTCGATTTTTGCCCTCTTGCTCAATTGGAAAAGGAAATATACTGCGATAAAGCGTTAATTTTCGACGTGCAACTCGATCGGGTGATAAAGCATAAATTAACGCCATATTATCTTTTTGTGCCAACCAATGCGCCGTATTGCCAGACTGCGTTAAGGTTGCAATTGCCTTAACTTTAAGCCGTTGCGCAATGTAAATAGTCGCCATGGCAATCGCTTCATCTGAGGCATTAAATTCATTGCGACTAACTCTAGAATCAAATCGGGTGAAATATTCTTTTTCCGCCGCAACTGCAACACGATGCACGGCTTTAACTGTCTCTAACGGATATTGCCCTGCGGCAGTTTCTGCCGATAACATCACCGCATCTGTGCCATCTAAAATTGCATTCGCCACATCCGACACTTCGGCTCGCGTAGGTATTGGGTTATAAATCATAGACTCCATCATTTGCGTGGCTGTAATGACCGGCTTGTGGTGAATACGTGCCATATTAATTAGCCGTTTTTGCAAGCCAGGCACAGCCGCATCGCCAACCTCAACCCCTAAATCGCCGCGTGCAACCATGATGGCATCAGATGCTAGAATAATTTCCTCTGCGGCATCAATGGCTTCAGCTCGTTCAATTTTAGCAATAATGCCAGCAGTTCCACCAGCATCAATCACCAGCTTGCGTGCCAACTCAATATCAGCAGCTTCTCGCGGAAACGAAATCGCCACATAGTCTGCTTCTAACGCAACCGCTGTTTTGATATCTTGCTTGTCTTTTTCGGTCAGCGCATCGGCACTTAAACCACCGCCCTGTTTATTAATGCCTTTATTATCCGATAACATGCCGCCAGATAAAACGACACAATAGATTTTGCTGCTGAGAACGCGGTCGACTTGCATGGTGATACGTCCGTCATCAAGCAATAATATCGTGCCTTCTTCTACCTCACTAGGCAGCTCTTTGTAATCTAAGCCAACGTGATCTTGGTCGCCCAATACACAATTGGCATCCAACATAAAAACATCGCCCGTTTTTAAGGTAATGTTACCTGTTGCAAACTTGCCGATTCTAATTTTTGGGCCTTGCAAATCACACATGACCCCAATTGGTCGATTGAGCTTAAGTGCAATACTGCGCACTATATTCGCTCTAGCAATATGCTCTTCAGCGGTACCATGCGAAAAATTCAGCCGCACCACATTAACACCCGCGCTAATTAAGCGAGCTAGCATCTCTTCACTAGAAGAAGATGGCCCTAAGGTTGCAACTATTTTGGTTCTGCGTATGGTCAAAAAAACAGCTCTACTTTGAAATGAAGGTAACGGCCATTATACCGTTTCGGTTAAGGCTAGTTCTTCAAGATGCATATATTCCATCACTGACTTGTATTTAAACAAATGTTGCATTAAGCGGATTAAATTACAGGTATAACCATATTCATTATCATACCAAGCCACTACTTTAACAAAAGTCGGGTCTATCATAATGCCTGCGCCTGCCTCAAAAATACTCGCTGCTGGGTCGCCACGGAAGTCGGTGGACACGACACTATCTTCAGTATACGCCAATACATTTTTTAATCGTCCAAAAGCAGCCGTTTGCATCGCCTCGCATATCTGTTGGTAACTGGTTTCTTGATTAAGTTCTACCGTTAAATCAACAACCGACACATCTGCTGACGGCACACGCATCGACATACCCGTCAGCTTTTTATTGAGTGACGGAATCACTTTGCCAACAGCCTTAGCCGCACCCGTGCTAGAGGGAATAATATTCTCAAACACGCTGCGCCCACCGCGCCAGTCTTTTTTCGATACGCCATCGACGGTTTGTTGTGAAGCCGTCGCGGCATGAATTGTAGTCATTAAGCCACGTTTAATGCCAAATGCATCATTCAGCACTTTAGCAATCGGGGCTAAAGCGTTGGTAGTACAAGAAGCTGCTGAGACGATCGTTTCACCTTGATAATCCAGGTGATTAACGCCATAAACAAACATCGGCGTATCGTCTTTTCCTGGTGCCGATTGCACTACTTTTTTGGCACCACTATCAATATGCGCTTGGCAACTTTCTTGGGTTAAAAATACGCCTGTACACTCAGCCACCACATCCACTTTCGATGCAGTCCAGTCGATATTGGCAGGGTCTTTTTCGAATGAAATCAGAATTTTCCGACCATCAACGATTAAGTAATCACCTTCTATCCTAGCGTCAAAGTTTAACCGCCCATGTACTGAATCATATTTCAGCATATAAAGCATATAGTCTGGCTCTTCCAAACCATTAATCGCAACCACCTGCACATCTGCAAACAAAGGTTCATTCAGTGTTGCGCGCAATAACATCCGCCCAATACGTCCAAAACCATTAATGCCTACCCGTATAGCCATTTCATTCTCCTGAAAATTAGCAACTAGGTATCAATAAGCAAGTTTAGTGCTAGATATGAAAACAGCCCTAAAAAGGGCTGTCTAATTCACTGAAAGCGCCACTACTGATACACTAAGCAATGGACATTTTAGCTTAGCTACGTGACTCTAATATTTCAACGGCGGGTAATGTTTTGCCTTCTAAAAACTCTAAGAAAGCGCCACCTGCGGTAGAAATATAACTCACTTTATCGTAAATATCATACTTCTGAATAGCCGCAATCGTATCGCCCCCACCCGCAAGGGTAAAGGCTTTAGTGTTGGCAATCGCATTGGCAATCGTCTTTGTACCTTCACCAAATTGGTCAAACTCAAACACACCAACAGGGCCATTCCAAACCACGGTTCCAGCGTTCATAATAATGTCCGCAAGCTCGGCTGCAGACTTTGGTCCGATGTCAAAAATCATGTCATCTGCAGCCACTTCGTTTGCATTTTTAAGCACTGCTTTTTCGTTGGCATCGAATTTTTTGCCACAAACAACATCCTCCGCAATCGGAATTGTTGCACCACGATTGGTCATTTTTGCCATTAATGCTTTAGCGGTGGGCACTAAGTCAGTTTCACTTAAGGATTGGCCAATCTCATGGCCAGCGGCTTGTAGAAAAGTATTGGCAATACCGCCACCCACCACCAACTGATCGACTTTATCTGAAAGACTTTCCAATACAGTTAATTTAGTCGATACTTTACTACCGCCAACAATCGCTACCATTGGACGCGCGGGGTTAAGCAATGCTTTGGTCAGCGCCTCTAACTCTTCCGCTAATAAAATACCAGCACAAGCAACTGGTGCATACTTTGCGATGCCATGCGTGCTAGCTTGCGCTCGGTGCGCCGTTCCAAACGCATCCATCACAAATACATCACATAAAGCGGCATACTTCTTCGATAACGCATCATCGTTTTTATTTTCGCCGACATTAAAGCGACAGTTTTCTAACAAAATAAGTTGACCATCTTCAGTCGTCATACTGCCTGCTGGCGCATCATCACTGAGCCAATTTTTAACTAAGCGCACAGGCTGACCTAGCTTTTCAGACATCACATCTGCCACAGGTTGCAATGAGTTTTCTTCCGAGTAAACACCCTCTTCTGGACGGCCTAAATGCGAAGTGACCATGACCTTTGCACCCGCTTTTAGCGCAAATTCAATGGTCGGCATAGAGGCGGTAATACGGGCATCAGAGGTGACCTTTCCATCAGAGACAGGCACATTTAAATCGGCTCGAATAAACACACGTTTACCACGCAAATCTAAATCGGTCATTTTAATAAACTTCATTTTATTCCCTTATTAATGATCACCTAGCGACTATCAACGCACCGATACGATTATGATTTAGAAACGTGTTGCACCAGACGAAGCAGGTTACAGGTGTAGCCATATTCATTATCATACCAACCAACCACTTTTACAAAAGTACTATCCAACATGATGCCGGCATCTGCATCAAAAATACCTGCTTCTGGCTGACCACGAAAATCGGTAGAAACAACCTTATCATCGGTATAGCCCAAAGCGCCTTTTAATTCGCCTTGTGAGGCCAATTTCATCGCCGCACAAATTTCGGCATAACTGGTTTCTTTTTCCAATTCAACAGTCAAATCAACAACAGAAACATCAGCTGAAGGCACGCGCATCGCCATGCCTGTTAATTTTTTATTAAGCGCTGGAATCACTTTACCGACGGCTTTAGCAGCGCCTGTGCTAGATGGAATAATATTTTCAAAGACGCCGCGACCGCCACGCCAGTCTTTTTTACTGGTACCGTCTACTGTTTTTTGTGATGCAGTTGCTGCGTGCACAGTGGTCATTAATCCGCGCTTAATACCAAAGTTATCTTGCAACACTTTTGCCAATGGCGCTAACGCATTGGTTGTGCATGAAGCCGCTGAAACAATTGCTTGGCCTTTGTATTCTTGATGATTCACGCCATACACATACATCGGCGTATCATCTTTACCAGGTGCAGATTGCACCACTTTTTTAGCACCACTATCAATGTGTGGCTGACAAGTTTCTTGTGTTAAAAATACGCCAGTCGATTCAACAACAACATCAACACCAGCTGCCGCCCAATTGATATTGGATGGATCACGTTCCGCAGTAATTTGAATGTTGTTACCATTCACAATAAATTGGTCATTATCGGTATTAACCTGCGCATTAAAACGCCCGTGTACGGAGTCATATTTCAACATATACCCCATATAAGCCGTGTCGTATGAACAGTTAATGGCGACCACTTCAATATCGCTAAATTCTGCTTCTTGGACAGCCGCGCGTAACACCATGCGACCAATTCGACCAAATCCATTAATCCCAACTCGAATCGCCATCTATCTCCCCTAACTATTTCAACTTTTTAATATGCTTTAAGTTTACCAAAAAAAAGGCCCCATTATTGGGGCCTTTTTATATTACTTGCGTTAAATCAAACTTAATTAACCATTAAAGGATTGATTTAACTGTTTTCACAACATTTTCAACTGTGAAACCGAAGTGTTTCATCACTTCGCCACCTGGCGCTGATTCACCAAATGTATCGATACCAACAACAGCACCTTCTAAACCAACATACTTACGCCAGAAATCTGGGTGAGCCGCTTCTACAGCAACGCGTTTAACACCTGGTGTTAATACGCTATCTCTATAAGCTTTATCTTGACGGTCAAATACGTTAGTTGATGGCATTGAAACTACACGTGTTTTTGTACCAGCTGCATTTAATTCTGCAGCAGCGCCAACCGCTAAGCTCAACTCAGAACCGTTGGCAATGATAATGACTTCTGCACCTGCAACGTCAGAGAATACATAACCACCCTTACGTACTAAGTCAAAATCTTTAGCATCATGTTTAACACCAGGCACGCCTTGACGGCTTAATACCAAGCTAGTTGGTCCGTCATTACGCTCTACCGCCGCAACCCAAGCGATTGTCGTTTCTGTTGAATCAGCAGGACGCCATACATCCATATTTGGAATGTAACGTAAACCAGCTGTATTTTCTACAGGTTGGTGCGTAGGACCATCTTCACCTTGACCGATAGAGTCATGGGTTAACACATAAACCACACGTTGATGCATTAATGCAGACATACGCATACCGCTCTTCATGTAGTCAGAGAACATGTGGAATGTACCGCCGTATGGTAAGAAACCACCGTGCAATGCCATACCGTTCATGATAGCAGCCATACCAAACTCACGTACACCGTAAGAGATATAGTTACCTGGCTCTTTGCCACTCACGTGTTTGAAGCTCTTAGCTGCTGTTAAGTTTGAACCTGTTAAGTCAGCAGAACCACCTAAGAACTCAGGTAAAATTGGTGCTAATGCTGTAATCGCTTTTTGTGAAGCTTGACGCGTTGCTAATTTCTCAGCTTTTTCGTTAGTTTCAGCAATGATTGCATCAGTTAGTTTTTTCCAGTCAGCTGGTAATTCACCTGCCATACGGCGTTTGAACTCTGCAGCTTCAGCAGGGAATGCTTTTTCGTAAGCAGCAAATTTGTCGTTCCAAGCCGCTTCTTTTGCAGCGCCTTTGTCTTTTTGGTTCCAACCATCGTATACATCTTGTGGAATTACAAATGGTGCGTGCGGCCAGTTGATTTCTTTACGCACTAATGCCACTTCATCTTCACCAAGTGCAGCACCGTGGCAGTCATGTGACCCAGATTTATTTGGTGAACCTTTACCAATGATGGTTTTACAGCAGATTAATGATGGTTTGTCTTTAACCGCTTTTGAAGCATCAATTGCTTTTTGGATAGCGTCTTGGTCATGGCCGTCAACTTCAACTACATGCCAGCCGTAAGATTCAAAACGACCTTTAGTATCGTCTGTGTACCAGCCTTCGATATGACCATCGATAGAAATACCGTTGTCATCCCAGAAAGCCATTAATTTACCAAGACCCCATGTACCCGCCAAAGCACAAGCTTCGTGAGAGACACCTTCCATCATACAACCATCACCTAAGAACACATAAGTGTAATGATCAACGATGTCGTGACCTGGTTTGTTAAATTGGTCAGCTAACAATTTCTCAGCCATTGCAAAACCAACGCCATTTGAAATCCCTTGGCCTAATGGACCAGTCGTTGTCTCAATGCCTGGTGCAAAACCATACTCTGGGTGACCTGCACATTTTGAATGTAATTGACGGAAAGAAGCTAATTGCTCCATTGGCAAGTCATAGCCTGTTAGGTGTAATAGTGAATAAATCAGCATAGAGCCATGACCGTTTGATAATACAAAGCGATCGCGATCTGCCCAATCCGCATTATTTGGGTTGTGGTTCATGTTGTGGTTCCACACAACCTCTGCAATTTCAGCCATGCCCATAGGCGCGCCTGGATGACCTGAGCTTGCTTTTTGTACTGCATCCATACTCAGCGCACGGATGGCATTACATAAGTCGGTACGAGTTGCCATTGTTATCTCCCTATCGATAGTTATTTAGTCGTTTATACAAAACATATAAACCGTATTTGAATTCTTAAAAAAGTGCGTTAAAAAACCACTTTTCCGCAAAGGGGTAAATTATTGCTTATATAGCCTTTTTGAGCAAGGTTTACCTCTGGGAAAAATGTAAAAACATAGAAATAATGCATGTTAGCTTCACTTCAGCGTCTGTTTGGTTTCATTTAGATAATTAACCGCATACCATTACCAATCATTACTTAACAGCAATCGACTCAATGACTGCCTGTATCGCCATGCAATTGCCTTTAGCGTCATCAAAAGACAATAGCGGTACTAAATCATGCAACACACAGTCACTAAAGTGTTCAATTTCCAAATTAAAATGGTTGCTCATGGGCAGCTTTTCTTCGCCACTTTTGCCATCGTCCGTTTCCCAGCTAATCACGGGCACATCAGTGCCATAGGTCCAAGCGTTGTGGCATTTAATCCAACCTTTATCGCCGATAATTTCATATTCCGCTTTTCGACTACGTTCAAAACTAATGTCAAAATGACCGAAACGCGCACGTCCTTTTGCATCTTTGCCAAAATCTAATACACCACTAGTGACCATATCTGCACCATGTGTATTCAATTTGGCATGGGCAATGACTGCTTGCGGATTAGCTGGCTGACCTTCATGCTGAAAGCACCAGCGCAAAGCATGAATTGCATAAGGCCCAATATCCCACAATGCACCGCCGCCATCAGCCATATTACGATTGACCCGATACATGCGTGAAGGCTGCATTAGAAAGGAAAAGCTAGCGCGTGCTGATAACACATCCCCAATTAAGCCCTGTTGAATCATATGATGTAACTTGGTGTGTTGTGGATGAAAACGATACATAAAGCCTTCCATCACTTTTACACCGTGGTCTTTAGCAGCAAACTCCATCTTCATTACATCCACCAAACTCGTTGCCATTGGCTTTTCAATTAGCACATGTTTGCCTGCTTTAATGGCCTTCATCGCCCATTCAGCATGCTCTTCATTCGCCATTGGGCAATAAATCGCTTCAACATTATCATCAGCAATTAGGCTATCCAAATCATCGTAAAATGTCACTTCAGAATAATGCGGCACAGAGGCATATTGCTCATAAACCGCTTTAGCAGCGCCTTCCCGGCGACTAGCAATTGCGACCAACTGTGAATTAGGCGCCTCCATTATTGCCGGTAATAAACGTTGGTTGACGCGTGCAGCTCCTAAAATGCCCCACTTTAATTTTCGCTCTGCCATCATCATTTTCCTCAATTGAATGTCAAAAAACATTATACAATGCATCAAATGTCGTGACGACATGACAACCTCTTTTGAGTATCTTTAAATGACAGCAGATGCAATATCTTTTGATTGCCAAACTTGCGGCGCATGTTGCGCTTATTTTCGCATTTCATTTTACTGGGCCGAGACTGATGCACACCCTTTAGGTCAAGTGCCTCAAGCCATGACAAAGGCGATTAGTCCACATCATGTTGCCATGCAGGGTTCAACGGCCAAAACACCAAGATGCGTTGCATTAGCTGGAGAAATTGGACAATCGGTTGCTTGTACGATTTATGAAAAGCGTTCAAGCACTTGCAGAGAGTTTGAAATGGGTAGCGACGGCTGTTTTAAAGCGCGAAAATCGCATGGCCTCACTACATAAAGCACTGCTTTACCTCTTCAATTTCACAACAACATATTATGCTCACCTCAGAAGTAGATCCGTCAGAAGTAGACCCGTTAGTGCATGCAATCGAGGCGATTGCTGGGCAAGGCTATGCCATTATCGACAACTTTTTATCGCCTGACGATATTACCTTAATGGCAGATATCATCAAAAATAAATGGCTAAACGGCCAAATGGTAAGCGCCAAGACGGGAAAAAGCGGTCTAAAAAATCAAGATATCCGAAGTGATTACATTGCTTGGCTAGAGGAAGAAGACGCCACACCTGCTGTTCAAGCTTATTTTAGAAAAATGGAAATGCTCAGGTTATTGCTCAATACTCAGTTATTTATGAATGTGCAAGAACTTGAAACACATGTGGCGCTTTATCCTGTTGGCGGTCGATACCAAAAACATCTTGATCAGTTTAGTCATGGCTCATCACTTGGTAATACATCAGGGAATATTCAGCATCGTCAATTAAGCGCAGTTTTATATCTCAATCAAAACTGGCAAGCGCATCATGGTGGCGCATTAAAATTATATTTAGATGAAGAAAATGCCATTGATATTCTGCCAGATGCAGGTCGTATTGTACTGTTTCTATCCGCCAAATTTTGGCATGAAGTATTACCCGCAAACAGAGAGCGCATCAGCCTAACTGGCTGGTTTAGAACACGCAACCATATGCTAATTTAAGTAATCTTTAATAGGCTACTTAAATCGTAATAAAATATCCATATGCAATTTGCCAACATACAATGGAAAAATCAACAGCCTTATTCACTAGACTTTGATGATGTGTATTACTCATCCGATGATGGCTTAGCCGAAACCGACTATGTGTTTATTCAACACAATCAGCTCAGTCAACGTTTTGCCCAATTAGATAAAAATCGCTTTACGATTATCGAAACTGGTTTTGGCACTGGGCTTAACTTTTTCTGTGCCGCACAGCATTTTTTAGCGCATGCACCTGATCATGCCACTTTGCAGTTTATTTCGATAGAACGCTATCCACTCACTGTGAATGATTTTATTAAAGCGAACCGTTATTGGTTTGTTTTTGAAAAAATGGTTAATCAGTTAGCAAGTACTTACATTCAATTAAAACCAGGATTAAACCAGCTAAACTGTTGCGATGGCCGCATTCAGTTAGCGTTATGGATTGGTGACGCGAGTCATGTATTACCGCAAATAAATACAGCTGCAGACGCATGGTTTTTAGATGGCTTTGCACCATCAAAAAATGGCGACATGTGGTCAGAACCGCTATTTCATGAGATTGCAAGACTCTCAAAAATCAACACCACTTTTGCTACTTTCACCAGCGCAGGAGAAGTCAGACGCCACTTACAAACGGCTGGATTCCATGTGAGAAAAGCCGCTGGCTTTGGCAAAAAGCGTGAGATGCTACACGGCGTCTATGGCTAACATCGTGCTAACATCCTATTTTATTGGTTAAGGTTTTCACTTTGTTCACTGTGATGTTACAAATGGCATTATTGATTGCCATCGGCATAATTTGGCAACGCTTTGCTCCAAAACATATTCCTGTGTTGTCGCATCGCCGCGCACTCACTGATTTAGTGTTTTATATTTTGTTACCGGCATTGGTATTAAACGTGATGTGGCAAGCGCCACTCAATATCGACTCAATCAAAATATCCGCCACCGCTTTATCTAGCCTGTTGACTTCTCTTGTATTCATGTGGATAGCGTTGTATTTTCTTAAGGTCAGCCGAGCGCAAAAAGGCGCATTATTAATCGCCGCTACTTTTCCAAACGCTACTTACATGGGCTTACCCGTCACGGCGCAAGCCCTTGGTAATTGGTCACAAGCCATTGTATTAAAATATGATTTATTCGCTTGCACGCCAATGGTGCTAACCGTCGGCATATTAATCGCACACCATTTTGGCGAATCAAACGCTGAAGTACATCCGCTACGAGAGTTAGCCAAAGTGCCGCCATTATGGGCATTAGCGTTAGCTATTGTATTGAACGTTGCGAACATTCCACAACCCACAGAAGTGCATAACGGCTTAGCGATTTTGGCTGGCGGCGTGGTACCACTAATGTTAATTGCTTTAGGCATGAGCATCCGATGGGATACCATACAGTTGAAATACCTACCTGCATTACTACCCGTAAGCGTGATTGCGTTAGTTGTTGCACCAATCATTGCTTACTTAACAGCTTCTGCGCTTCACCTACCAACAGCAACCTTAACCACCGCCGTTATCCTTGCTGCAATGCCAACCATGATTTTCGGGATTGTGATTTGTGAACGTTATCAATTAGATAGCGGACTTTATGCCGCTGCCATCTTTTTGACTACCGTTTTGAGTATTGGAACGCTAACTGTTTGGTTTAATGTACTGACTTAAGCTAACTATTTGCGCTGTTTATTCACTAATCCACTTAATCGAACAGCCAATACTCTGCACCTGCTCTTTAGGCCCCCGCCCTGTTTCCGCCACCTGCTTCATTGCATAAAATAAATCGCGCGTACTTTCTGGCGCGGTTTCTTTACGACTTTCATCAAAACGTCCGCGATATTGCAATTTACCCTGATTATTAAAGCCAAAAAAATCTGGCGTACAAACTGCATCATAACTTTTAGCTACCTCTTGTGTCGCATCTAGCAAATAGGGAAATGAGAAATCCATCTCATGCGCAATGTTCTGCATATTGTCAAAACTATCTTCAGGATAATCAGTTGGGTCGTTAGACATAATCGCAACCGTATTCACACCCAACATTTTTAACTCGCGCACATCGTCAATCAGGCGTGGCAGAATCGCTTTAACATAAGGGCAATGGTTGCAAATAAACATCACCAGCAAGCCATTTTTACCCATGACCATGTCGCGCGACAAGGTCGTGCCATCAACATTTTTCAAACTAAAATCTGGGGCTTGCCAACCAAAGTCACACACAGGCGGATGAATGCTTGCCATCATTAACTCCTAAAACAATTTATAATCTCAATATTACCATTTTTTAACAGCCAGCCGCATGCCACAAAATCGCTTTTATTGCCCAGAAAAACTAGCCCTAGGCGCTATTGTTAGCCTGCCAGCATCCGCGGCGATTCACGCTGCCCGAGTATTACGCATGACTGTTGGCGACCAAGCGGTTTTGTTCAACGGCGACGGTCGTGATTACACTTGTGAACTCACTTTAGTGAAAAAAAATGAAGTATTAGCGAAGGTCAATTCCAGCACCGCCATTAACAATGAATCGCCTCTCAATATCACGTTGTTACAAGGCATATCCAGCGGCGACCGCATGGATTACACCATTCAAAAAGCGGTAGAACTTGGCGTTAATCATATCCAACCGATTGCTACCGAACGCAGTGTGGTTAAACTGAATCAAGAACGTGCCGCCAAACGTTTGGCGCACTGGCAAAATGTCGTCCATTCTGCCTGCGAACAATCAGGTCGCGCGGTTGTGCCGCAAATAGCAGAACCAAAATCACTCAGTCATTGGCTAGCCGAAAACCCACATCAAAACCAATGTCGCATTCTGCTCAATCCAATTGGCGCAAAATGCCTTGCGGAACTAGAAAAACCAAACCTTAAAACAAGCCATGAAATTCAATTACTCATCGGCGCAGAAGGCGGCTTAAGCCTAAATGAAATAGAAATGGCGAATAAAAACGGCTTTCAATCCATCATTTTAGGCCCAAGAATTTTAAGAACTGAAACCGCAGCATTGGCCGCAATGGCGAGCATACATAGTCTTTGGGGTGATTTTTAATTCAACATGCTGTGATCAGTTAGTACAAACAATCTAATTCATGTGTTGAATAAGTTACAAACACAAACCACATTCATCAAAAGCAAGAGTCAATAAATTGCATTAAATACAAATTAATTTTACTTTTTTGTATTTTTTACATAAAATAGTGATATGAATCTAGGCATTATCATCCGCAATCGGCGTCAGGCCGCAAAAATGACCTTAGAATCACTTGCGAAGGCGATTGATTCTGATGCTGGCAATTTGTCGCGCATTGAACGCGGCGAATTGGGCATTTCGGAATCGCAAATTCGTAAGATTGCGAGTGCGTTAAACACATCGCCTGCAAGTTTATTTGCAGAAAGTGATGCTAATAATATTGCGCCTATTGTTAGTACTGCTACCGAATCTCCTTTAGAAAATCCCATGGATTTTGTGCATTGGTTCCGTTCTGCGGCGCCTTATATTCATGCTTTTGGTGGTCGGACATTTGTGATTGCCTTTGGTGGCGAGGTGGTGAGTGAACAGCAATTTATTGCGCTCTCGCATGATTTAAACTTGCTGGCTAGCTTAGAAGTGAGATTGGTATTGGTGCATGGTGCACGTCCGCAAATTGAACAACGCTTAATTCGAGAGCATTTAACGCCTGTTTATCATGAAGGGCTGCGTATTACTGACGATGCCGCAATGGAAGCGGTTAAAGAGGCTAATGGTGCGGTACGGGTAGAAATTGAAGCATTACTCTCCATGGGCATTGCTAATTCACCGATGGCAGGTGCAGACATTCGGGTGGCGAGTGGTAATTTTGTGACTGCAAAACCGATTGGTGTGATTGATGGTGTTGATTTGCAACACACTGGTGAAGTGCGCAAAATTGATGCTGTGGGCATTCAAAAACGCTTAGATGATGGCGAAATGGTATTGCTATCGCCAATGGGCTATTCGCCAACAGGAGAAACGTTCAACTTATCTTTAGAAGATGTAGCCGTCAGCACTGCCATAGCACTTGATGCTGAAAAGCTCATCTTTCTGATGGATACGCAAGGTGTTAAAAATTTACGTGGTGAATTACTACGTGAAATGACCGCAGACAAAGCCAAAAACTTGCTTAACAATGCTTATGAGAATGATACACCTGTGCATTTTAGTGAGGATATTGAGTATTATTTAGATGCTGCTATTAAAGCGAGCGAGCATGGCGTGGCGCGCACTCATTTGATTTCTCGCCATATTGATGGCGCGATTATTCAAGAACTATTTACCCTAAGCGGCATTGGCACGATGGTGACAGAGCTGCCATTAGAAACGATGCGCCAAGCAACGATTGATGATGTAGGTGGCATTTTAAAACTGATAGAGCCATTAGAAAATGAAGGCATATTGGTGAGACGTGGGCGCGAACAAATCGAAATGGACATTCAGCACTTTTACGTGATGGAGCACGACAATAGAATCATTGGCTGCGCTGCGTTACATCCTTATATTGAAGATAAAATGGCAGAATTTGCTTGCTTGGCGATCGATTCACAATATAGAGGTGGCGGCCGTGGAGATAAGCTGTTTAACTATTGTCAGCAACAAGCTAAAGAGCTGGGGTTTAAACAAATTTTTTGCCTCACAACACGCACAGAGCACTGGTTTCTTGAGCGCGGCTTTGATTTATCATCCATTGCACAATTGCCACAATCTAAACAGCAGCTGTATAACTTACAAAGAAAATCAAAAGTTTATATTAAACGATTATAGTTTTATCTTGCTTTATCAGGAGTTTCGTTTTATCAAGCAACCGTTTTTAGTTACAATCTATTTTATTCATTCATTTGGACATTAACACATGATTAGCGAATCCGCCGCCGCCAAAAAAGCCAAAACTCTATCCGAAGCGCTACCTTATATTAAACGCTTTTTTGATAGAACGATTGTGATCAAATATGGTGGGAACGCCATGACAGATGAGAAGTTAAAAGCATCGTTTGCTAGTGATGTTGTGTTGCTTAAACTAGTTGGCATGAATCCAGTGATTGTGCATGGTGGCGGTCCGCAAATTAACCAAATGCTTGATCGAGTGGGCAAAAAAGGTGAGTTTATTCAAGGCATGCGCGTGACTGATGAAGAAACCATGGATATCGTTGAAATGGTGCTTGGTCATGTCAATAAAGAGATTGTG
>CBFHHI010000044.1:0-15746 GCA_965655675.1 Methylophilaceae bacterium
CTGGAGATAACGTATCAATCTCAGTAGCATTGATTGCACCGATTGCGATGGAGGAAGGTTTACGCTTCGCTATTCGTGAAGGTGGCCGTACCGTTGGTGCGGGTGTCGTTGCTAAAATTATTGAATAAGTTTTTAGTAATAGAAGCTACGCTAATCTAGCGTAGCTTTTGATGTTTCTAGTACTACAGGCCAATAGCTCAATTGGTAGAGTATCGGTCTCCAAAACCGAGGGTTGGGGGTTCGAAGCCCTCTTGGCCTGCCAAATAATAGAGTAGCTCAGTTGTTGAGTTACCGTATAAAGTTAAGTGATTAATTATGGTAGATAAAATTAAGCTAGTGTTGTCCTTGCTGCTCATTGCGGCAGGTATCGCTGGTTTTTATCTTTTGGCTGACAGTCCACTGGTGTTGCGTATTCTTGTGGTAATAGCAGGTGTTGTGTTTGCCGCTTTGTTGTTTAAAACAATACCAGTAGGTCAACAAGCATTTGGTTTTGTCGGTGATTCAATTGCGGAAGCAAAGCGCGTGGTTTGGCCGACACGAAAAGAAACAATACAAACAACAATAGTTGTATTTGTGTTGGTGGTGGTAATGGCAGCTTTCTTGTGGGTGGTTGATATTGGCTTTTCACAAATGATTCAATGGGTATTAGGACGGAGTGCTTAATGGAAATGCATTGGTATGCAGTTCAGGTGTTTTCAAGTATGGAGAAGTCCGTTAAGGTTGCGCTAGAAGAGCGTATTGGTCGCTCCGATATTCAAGATCATTTTGGTGAGATTTTAGTGCCAATTGAAGAGGTCGTTGAAATGAAATCTGGCGTTAAAAAGATTTCCGAACGACGCTTATATCCAGGCTATGTTTTGGTGCAAATGGCGATGACAGATGCTAGCTGGCATTTGATTAAAAGTACGCCGCGTGTAACTGCATTTATTGGTGGTAGTGCACAAAAGCCAACGCCAATTAAAGATAAAGAAGTTGAAATTATTTTACAGCGTATGGATGATAGTAAGTCTAATCCAACGCAGAAAATGACTTTTGAAAAAGGTGAGTCTGTTCGTGTAGTTGACGGGCCATTTAAAGATTTCTCAGGCAATATTGAAGAAGTCAATTACGAGAAAAGTAAAGTGCGTGTATCAGTTTCTATTTTTGGACGCGCAACACCTGTTGAGTTAGATTTTAGTCAGGTTAATAAAGAAGTTTAGTTGTTCGTATTGTTAACGGGGAGCTTTAGTTTTCTAAGGCGTTTGTACCCACATAAGGAGTAGTCAAGTGGCAAAAAAAGTCATCGGTTATATCAAGCTGCAGATTCCTGCAGGTAAAGCGAATCCAAGTCCACCAGTGGGTCCAGCATTGGGTCAACGTGGCTTGAATATTATGGAATTTTGTAAAGCATTTAATGCTGCTACGCAAGGTGTAGAGCCAGGCTTGCCGATTCCTGTGGTGATTACTGCGTTTGCAGATAAGAGCTTCACTTTTATCATGAAAACACCGCCAGCATCTATTTTGCTGAAAAAAGCGGCAAAAATTACAAAAGGTTCTCCACGTCCGCACGTTGATAAAGTAGCAACGATTACGCGTAAGCAAGCTGAAGAGATTGCAACAACGAAGATGCCTGATTTGACGGCTGCTGATATGGATGCTGCGGTGCGTACGATTGCTGGTAGCGCACGTAGTATGGGTATTATTGTGGAGGGCGAATAACATGGCTAAAAGAATAGATGCACTTCGTGCAAAGATTGACCGTAATAAATTGTATCCAGTGCAAGACGCATTAGCGCTTGTTAAAGAAGGTTCAAAGGTTAAGTTTAACGAATCGATTGATATCTCAATTAATTTAGGTATTGATGCAAAAAAATCAGACCAATTAGTTCGTGGCTCTATTGTTTTGCCTAATGGTATTGGTAAAACAACACGTGTTGCTGTGTTTGCGCAAGGTGCGCAAGCGGATGCGGCTAAAGAGGCTGGTGCCGATATTGTTGGCTTCGAAGATTTAGCTGAGCAAGTTAAAGGCGGTATGATGGATTTTGACGTTGTGATTGCAACGCCAGATGCGATGCGTATCGTTGGTACTTTAGGTCAAGTGCTAGGTCCGCGTGGTTTAATGCCTAACCCTAAAGTAGGTACAGTAACGCCAGATGCGGCAACAGCAGTTAAAAATGCAAAAGCTGGTCAAGTGCAATACCGTACAGACAAAGGCGGTATTATTCACTGCACTATCGGTCGTGCGTCATTTACTGTTGAGCAGCTGTCAGGAAACATGGTTGCTTTGGTTGATGCGATTAGTAAAGCGAAGCCTGCTTCATCTAAAGGTGTTTATTTGAAGAAAATTTCACTTTCGAGCACCATGGGTCCAGGCGTTCGCGTCGATCAAACAACATTAGTATAGTGAATTTGCCGAGTCTGACTCGGCTTGAAAGAACTTTGGGCTTGTTGTTTTAATTTTAAAGCAACAAGAGCATCAAAGACCGTTGGTGCCCGCAAGGGCTTAATTGATGTTAGTTAATAATGGGTGAATAAAGTGATTTAAACCTCTGTTATTAATGATCAGACTCCAACGCAGATGGCGAACCCGATACAGGATTTGTAAGCCCTGAATCAAGGACGCCGTGAGTGGTGCAATATCTAGTTTAGGTGTTGCACTTAACATTAACGGAAGGAGAAAAGACCTTGAGTCTCAATCTAACAGAGAAAAAAGCAGTAGTTGCTGAAGTTAGCGAGCAAGTCGCGTCTGCACAAGCAATTGTTCTTGCTGAGTATCGTGGCTTAACAGTGACGGAAATTACGTCACTAAGAGCAGAAGCTAGAAAAGCGGGTGTTTACTTGCGTGTTCTTAAAAATACGTTAGTACGTCGTGCAATCGACGGCACACCATTTTCTGGTTTATCAAACGATATGGTTGGTCCATTGATGTTTGGCATTTCAGCCGACCCAGTGGCAGCAGCAAAAGTAATGAACAGTTTTGCAAAGACTAACGACAAGTTCGTGATTAAAGCAGGCGCAATGCCAAACGAAGTTTTAGACCAAGCTGGTGTAAAAGCGTTGGCAACGATGCCTAGCCGTGAAGAGTTGTTATCTAAATTGCTCGGTACTATGCAAGCGCCAGTGGCTAAATTTGTGCAGACACTTAATGAAGTGCCAACCAAATTTGTGCGCGGTCTTGCGGCAGTACGTGATCAAAAAGCAGCTTAACTTTACGCTAACTTATATATTTAAATTTTAGGAGTTTTACAAATGGCAATTTCAAAAGACGATATCTTAGAAGCAATCAGTGCAATGTCAGTTTTAGATTTATCTGCATTGATTAAAGAAATGGAAGAAAAATTTGGTGTTTCAGCAGCGGCAGCAGCAGTTGCAGTTGCGGCGCCTGTAGCAGGTGGTGATGCAGGTGCTGCAGCAGCTGATAAATCAGAGTTCGACGTTGTGTTGACTGCAGCAGGCGAGCAAAAAGTGAGCGTGATTAAAGCGGTTCGTGAATTAACAGGTCTTGGCTTGAAAGAAGCTAAAGATTTAGTTGATGGTGCACCAAAAACAATCAAAGAAGGCTTGCCAAAAGCTGAAGCTGATGAAGCATTGAAAAAATTAATCGAAGCTGGTGCAACTGGCGAACTTAAATAATTCTTTGAAGTGATTAAGTTAGGCTGGCGGGAAACCGTCAGCCTAAGCTGTTTATAGATAGCTGAAATTGTATCAAAGTGTAATCATTTTTTAATTATAAAAAGATGTTATAAATCAAAGCATTAGAATTTCTAGTTCTTTGATTTCTACCCTCAAAAATATCAGGAGACGCTATGAGCTATTCCTTTACCGAAAAAAAACGTATTCGTAAGAGTTTCGCTAAAAGAGAAAGTGTGCAGGAAGTACCTTACTTACTTGCGATGCAATTGGAGTCCTACAAAGCCTTTCTGCAGGCCGATGCTTCACAGGACGAGCGTAAAAATACAGGCCTTGAGTCAGCTTTTAGATCGGTTTTCCCAATTGAGAGCCATTCAGGTAATGCACGCTTAGATTATGTCAGCTATCAATTAGGTGCTGAGCCATTTGATGTAAAAGAATGTCAGCAGCGCGGTTTAACTTATGCTGCGCCAATTCGCGTTAAAGTGCGTCTAACGATTATGGACAAAGAGGCTTCAAAGCCGACGGTAAAAGAAGTTAAAGAGCAAGAAGTTTATATGGGTGAGTTGCCTTTGATGACTGAAAACGGCTCATTTGTGATTAATGGTACTGAGCGTGTGATTGTTTCACAATTGCACCGTAGTCCAGGTGTATTTTTTGAGCACGATAGAGGTAAAACACATAGCTCAGGCAAGTTATTATTTTCTGCACGCGTGATTCCTTATCGTGGTTCTTGGTTAGATTTTGAATTTGATCCTAAAGACTATTTGTATTTCCGTGTTGATCGTCGTCGCAAGATGCCGGTCACGGTTTTGTTAAAAGCGCTAGGCTTTATGCCAGAGCAGATTTTAGAAGCATTTGGCGATACGGATACATTCCATATTGGACCTAAAGGGATTGAGTTCACCTTAGTGCCTGATCGCTTACGCGGCGAAGTAGCAAAATTTGATATTACCGATAAAAATGGTGTTGTAGTTGTTGCAAAAGATAAGCGTATTACTGTTAAACACATTCGTGAAATTGAAAAAGCGGGTATCGATAAGATCTTAGTGCCTACCGAGTTTATGCTTGGTCGTGCCATCATGAAAAATATCATCGACACCGAAACAGGTGAAGTGATTGCTAATGCGAATGATGAAATTACTGAAGAGTTGATTGAGAAACTGGTTGAAGCGAAAGTCAAGTCAGTGGATACGCTTTACTCGAACGATTTGGATCATGGCGACTTTATTTCACAAACGCTTCGTATTGATGAAGTGCCAGATCAATACGCTGCACGGACTGCTATTTATCGGATGATGCGCCCAGGTGAGCCGCCGACTGAAGACTCAGTAGAAGCGCTATTCCAAGGCTTATTCTTTAATCCAGACCGCTATGATTTATCCGTTGTAGGTCGCATGAAGTTTAACCGTCGTGCTTATCCAACTAAATTGGAAGATCGTACTGCGGATTGGATGAAGCGTTTCTATGAGCGCGTTGGTGCGCAAGGCGATACAGGCGAAATGATATTGTCGACAGACGATGTTTTGGCTGTGATTGGTGTGTTGCTGGAGTTGCGCAATGGACATGGTGAGATTGATGATATTGACCATTTGGGTAATCGTCGTATTCGTTCTGTAGGTGAATTGGCTGAGAACCAGTTCCGTGCAGGTTTGGTGCGTGTAGAGCGCGCTGTTAAAGAGCGTTTAAGCCAAGCTGAATCAGACAATCTAATGCCGCATGATCTGATTAATGCGAAGCCAGTATCAAGCGCTATTAGAGAATTCTTTGGCTCAAGTCAGCTTTCACAGTTTATGGATCAAACCAATCCATTATCAGAGATTACACACAAACGTCGTATTTCTGCATTAGGCCCAGGCGGCTTGACACGTGAGCGTGCAGGTTTTGAAGTGCGCGATGTGCATACTACGCATTATGGTCGTGTTTGTCCGATTGAAACGCCAGAGGGTCCAAACATTGGTTTGATTAACTCGCTGGCTTTATTTGCACGTACCAATGAATATGGTTTCTTAGAAACACCCTATCGCCGTGTAAAAGATAACAAAGTATCAAAAGATATTGATTTCCTCTCTGCGATCGAAGAAAGTGAATTCATGATTGCACAAGCGAATACTGAGCTTGATGCTAAAGGTGGTTTTAAAGAAGAAATCGTTTCTTCACGTTATCAAAATGAATTTACGATGGCACAACCTGAAAGCGTTCAATATATGGACGTTGCGCCAGGCCAAATTGTATCAGTTGCTGCATCTTTGATTCCGTTCTTGGAGCATGATGATGCAAACCGTGCATTAATGGGTGCAAACATGCAACGTCAGGCAGTGCCTTGTTTGCGTGCTGAAAAAGCAGTAGTTGGTACGGGTATTGAGCGTACAGTAGCAATTGACTCAGGCACTATCGTACAGGCAAGTCGTGGAGGTGTTGTTGATTACGTGGACTCAAGCCGTATCGTGGTTCGTGTTAATGATGATGAAGCCGTTGCTGGTCAAGTGGGTGTGGATATTTACAACTTAACGAAATACACACGTTCTAACCAAAATACTAATATTAACCAACGTCCATTAGTTAAAATCGGTGATCAATTAAATCGTGGTGATGTGATTGCTGATGGTGCGTCTACGGATATGGGTGAATTGGCGCTTGGTCAAAACATGTTGGTTGGCTTTATGCCATGGAACGGTTATAACTTTGAGGATTCAATTTTAATCTCCGAACGCGTAGTAGCTGATGACCGTTATACTTCCATTCATATTGAAGAGTTATCCGTTGTTGCACGTGATACGAAGTTAGGACCAGAGGAAATTACGCAAGATATTTCTAATCTGTCAGAGCGTATGCTTGGTCGTTTAGATGAATCAGGTATTATTTATATTGGTGCTGAAGTCGAAGCTGGTGATGTGTTGGTTGGTAAAGTAACACCAAAAGGTGAGACACAATTAACGCCAGAAGAGAAATTGCTACGTGCGATTTTTGGTGAGAAAGCATCTGATGTAAAAGACACTAGCTTGCGCGTACCGTCAGGTACCACAGGTACGGTAATTGATGTACAAGTATTTACGCGCGAAGGGATTGATCGTGATGCGCGTGCGCAACAAATTATTGATGATCAGTTAGGCCACTTTAAGCAAGATTTGGCCGACCAAATGCGGATTGTTGAAGATGATGCGTTCGGTCGTATTCGTCGGTTAATTGAAGGTCAAGTGGCAACTGGCGGACCAAACAAACTGAAAAAAGGCGACAAAGTGTCTGCTGAATATTTAGATGGAGTAGGTCGTTATGATTGGTTTGATATTCGTTTGGCAGATGAAGATGCTGCACGCCAGTTAGAGCAATTGAAAGATGGCTTAACAACGGCACGCGCTAATTTTGATAGCAAATACGAAGAGAAAAAACGTAAATTAACACAAGGCGATGAGTTGCCACCTGGTGTGCAAAAAATGGTTAAAGTGTATTTAGCTGTTAAACGTCGCATTCAGCCTGGTGATAAAATGGCCGGCCGTCACGGTAACAAAGGTGTGATTTCAAAAATTGCACCAGTGGAAGATATGCCGCACATGGCTGATGGTACGCCAGTTGATATCGTGTTGAACCCATTAGGTGTTCCTTCTCGTATGAACATTGGTCAGATTTTAGAAGTCCACTTAGGTTGGGCAGCTAAAGGCTTGGGTATGCGTATTGCGGAAATGTTAGAGGCTGAAACTAAAGTAGCTGAGATTCGCCAATTCTTAAACAAGGTGTATAACGATAGCACTGGGAAAAAAGAAGAAATTGATGCTTTATCTGATGCTGAAGTGATTGAGCTTGCACATAACCTAAAACGCGGCGTGCCTTTTGCGACACCAGTATTTGATGGTGCTGCTGAGTCAGATATTAAAGAGATGCTTGATTTGGCTTTCCCAGATGATGATGCACGTACTAAACAGTTGCAATTCCATGCGGGCAAAACACAAGTTAAATTGTTTGATGGCCGTACTGGTGATGCTTTTGAGCGTCCGGTGACCGTTGGTTATATGCACGTGTTGAAATTACATCACTTAGTTGATGACAAAATGCATGCACGTTCAACTGGTCCTTATAGTTTAGTGACCCAACAGCCGTTGGGAGGTAAAGCGCAATTTGGTGGTCAACGTTTTGGTGAGATGGAGGTTTGGGCGCTAGAGGCTTACGGTGCAGCTTATACCTTACAAGAGATGCTCACTGTGAAGTCTGATGACGTTAATGGCCGAACTAAAGTGTATGAGAATATCGTTAAAGGCGAACATAAAATTGAAGCTGGTATGCCAGAGTCATTTAACGTGCTGGTGAAAGAAATTCGCTCACTTGCTATCGATATCGATTTAGATCGCAACTAATTTATATTATGCGCACTTTACATGAGGTGCATTAGTTTTTATTCATGCGCCTGAGGGCGCATTAGAGGAGAAGTCAAATGAAAGCGCTATTAGACTTATTTAAACAGGTAACGCAAGAAGAAGAGTTTGACGCGATTAAAGTTGCGTTAGCCTCACCTGAAAAAATCCGTTCATGGTCCTATGGGGAAGTAAAAAAACCAGAAACCATCAACTATCGTACATTCAAGCCTGAGCGTGATGGTTTATTTTGTGCAAAAATCTTTGGCCCAACTAAAGATTATGAATGTTTGTGTGGTAAGTATAAACGCCTAAAACACCGTGGTGTGATTTGTGAAAAATGTGGTGTTGAGGTGACATTGTCTAAAGTACGTCGTGAGCGTATGGGGCATATTGAGCTTGCATCACCTGTTGCGCATATTTGGTTCTTAAAATCATTGCCAAGCCGTTTGGGTATGGTGTTAGATATTGCGTTGCGTGATATTGAGCGTGTGCTTTATTTTGAGGCATTTATTGTGGTCGACCCTGGCATGACGCCATTAGTCCGTGGACAATTGCTGACAGAGGATGACTATCTTTCTAAAGTAGAAGAGTATGGTGATGAGTTCAATGCTGTCATGGGTGCTGAGGCGGTACGTGAATTATTAAAAACACTCGATATCCATCAAGAAATTGAAGTGTTACGTAAAGACTTATCAGAAACTGGCTCAGAAGCAAAAATTAAAAAAATTGCTAAGCGTCTCAAAGTATTAGAAGCATTCCAAAAATCTGGCATTAAACCAGAGTGGATGATTCTTGAAATCTTACCAGTTTTACCACCAGAGCTACGTCCATTAGTGCCATTGGATGGCGGTCGCTTTGCAACATCTGATTTGAATGATTTATACCGTCGTGTAATAAACCGTAATAACCGTCTAAGAAGGTTGTTAGAGTTGCGTGCGCCAGAAATTATTTGCCGTAACGAGAAGCGTATGTTGCAAGAAGCGGTTGACTCGTTATTGGATAACGGTCGTCGCGGTAAAGTGATGACAGGCGCGAATAAACGCCCACTGAAATCATTAGCTGACATGATTAAAGGTAAAGGCGGTCGTTTCCGTCAAAACTTGTTGGGTAAGCGTGTTGATTACTCAGGTCGTTCAGTAATTGTGGTTGGTCCACAATTGAAACTACATCAATGTGGTTTGCCGAAAAAAATGGCACTTGAATTATTCAAGCCATTTATTTTCCATAAACTGGAAGTATTAGGCTTAGCAACAACGATTAAAGCGGCTAAGAAAAAAGTAGAAGAAGAAGGACCAGAAGTTTGGGATATCTTGGAAGACGTGATTCGTGAGCATCCAGTGATGTTGAACCGCGCACCAACTTTACATCGACTAGGTATTCAAGCGTTCGAACCTGTGTTAATTGAGGGTAAAGCTATTCAATTGCATCCATTGGTTTGTTCTGCGTTTAATGCCGACTTTGATGGTGACCAGATGGCTGTCCATGTTCCGTTAAGCCTAGAGGCTCAAATGGAAGCACGTACCTTGATGTTGGCGTCAAATAATGTATTGTCGCCTGCAAACGGTGAGCCAATTATTGTGCCTTCGCAAGATATTGTATTGGGCCTTTATTATATGACGCGTGAAAAAGTTAACGCGCGTGGCGAAGGTATGATTTTTAGTGACGTGAAAGAAGTGCAGCGCGTCTACGATCAAGGCATGATTGATTTGCACGCTAAAATAACAGTGCGTATCAAAGAGTATGAATTGGATGTGGAAGGTAATAAGACAGAAAAAATCAACCGTTATGAAACAACAGTTGGCCGTGCAATTTTGTCAGAAATTCTTCCAGCAGGCTTGTCTTTCACGAACTTATCAAAAGCATTGAAAAAGAAAGAGATTTCTCGATTAATTAATGCTTCGTTCCGTCAAGTGGGTATCCGTGAAACGGTTATTTTCGCTGATAAATTGATGTATACAGGTTATACCTATGCAACAAAAGCAGGTATCTCTATTTCTGTAAACGATATGCTTGTGCCAGCAGAAAAAGAAGATTTAATTAATGCGGCTGATGCTGAAGTGCGTGAAATTCATGACCAATATGTCTCTGGTTTGGTCACGCAAGGTGAACGCTACAACAAAGTGGTGGATATCTGGGGCCGTACAGGTGATAAAGTCGCTGATGCGATGATGAAGCAATTGCGCGAAGAAAAAGTATTAGATGCGAGCGGTAAGCAAGTAAAAGATGAAAATGGTAAGCCGATGACGCAAGAATCGTTCAATGCGATTTATATGATGGCTGATTCTGGTGCGCGTGGTTCTGCGGCTCAGGTAAGACAGCTTTCTGGTATGCGTGGTTTGATGGCTAAACCAGATGGTTCTATTATTGAAACGCCTATTAAAGCTAACTTCCGCGAAGGCTTAAACGTATTGCAGTACTTTATTTCAACCCATGGTGCGCGTAAAGGTCTTGCTGATACGGCGCTAAAAACAGCGAACTCAGGTTATTTAACCCGTCGTTTGGTTGATGTTACACAAGATTTGGTTGTAACCGAGTTGGATTGCGGTACTGATTCAGGCTTAGTGACAAAAGCGCTAGTAAAAGGTGGTGAGATTGTTGAGCCATTACACGATCGTATTCTCGGCCGTACAGCTGCTTTAGATGTGATTCACCCAGAAACGCAAGAGGTGATTTATCCAGCAGGTACACTGTTAGGTGAAGATGAAGTTGAAAGAATTGATGCATTAGGTATCGATGAAGTGAAAGTACGTACAGCATTAACTTGTGACACGCGCTACGGCATCTGTGCTACCTGTTATGGTCGCGATTTGGGTCGTGGTAAGTTAATTAGCATGGGCGAGGCTGTTGGTGTGATTGCGGCGCAATCTATTGGTGAGCCAGGCACTCAGTTAACCATGCGTACATTCCACATTGGTGGCGCGGTGTCGCGTGCAGCAACCATTAGTCAAGTTGAAAGTAAATCTAACGGAACATTAAGCTTTACTTCTAATATGCGTTACGTAACCAATGCACGTGGCGAACAAGTGGTCATTTCACGTAATGGTGAAGTCATTATTATGGATGACAATACTGCACGTGAGCGTGAACGCCATAAAGTGCCTTATGGTGCGACATTAGCGGTAAGTGATGGTAAAACAGTTAAAGCTGGTCAAGCGCTAGCAACGTGGGATCCGCATACGCGACCAATCATCATTGAATATGCAGGTAAAGTGAAGTTTGAGAACGTTGAAGAGGGTGTTACTGTAGCTAAACAAGTCGATGAAGTCACTGGCTTGTCCACTTTGGTAGTCATTGATCCTAAACAACGCGCGGGTCAAAGCAAAGGTTTGCGTCCACAAATTAAGTTGTTAGATGCTGCTGGTCAAGAAGTGAAAGTCGCTGGTAGTGATGTGCCCGTTAACGTGACATTCCAATTGGGCTGTATCATCACAGTAAAAGATGGTCAAGATGTTGGTGTGGGTGAAGTAATTGCAAGTATTCCACAAGAGTCATCTAAAAACCGTGATATTACTGGTGGTTTACCACGTGTTGCTGAGTTGTTTGAAGCGCGTTCGCCAAAAGATGCAGGTATGTTGGCTGAGGTGACAGGTAGCGTATCGTTCGGTAAAGATACTAAAGGTAAGCAACGTTTGGTGATTACTGATGTTGATGGCGAAGTGAGTGAATTCCTGATTGCTAAAGACAAGCACGTAACAGTGCATGATGGTCAAGTAGTGACGAAGGGTGAAAGCATTGTTGACGGCCCAGCTGATCCACAAGACATTTTACGTTTACGTGGCCGTGAAGCATTGGCTCGTTATGTGATTGATGAAGTGCAAGATGTGTATCGTTTACAAGGTGTTAAGATTAACGATAAACACATTGAAGTGATTGTGCGTCAAATGTTACGTCGTGTTCGTATTACAGACGCAGGCGATACAGGTTTCATTCAAGGTGAGCAAGTTGAACGTGCAGATGTATTAACTGAAAATGAAAAAGTAGTGGCGGAAGACAAACGCCCAGCAACCTATGAATACGTGTTGCTAGGTATTACTAAAGCATCGCTTTCTACCGATTCATTTATTTCTGCAGCATCTTTCCAAGAGACCACGCGTGTGTTGACCGAAGCGGCTATCTTGGGTAAACGTGATGAGTTGCGTGGATTAAAAGAGAATGTCATTGTTGGTCGTTTGATTCCTGCAGGTACAGGCTTGGCATATCATGAGTCCCGCAAAAGAGCAGCATCTGGATTAGTCGAGTCTGCAGCAGTGGCGGCGGCAGAAGAGCTGTTTGCTAAAGAAGATGAATTACTTGAAGTGACCGTCAATCAGGAAGCTGAAAGTGCCTCACCAGATATAGAAACGCCCGCAGAATAGTATGGGGCCGCTTTTATGTTGAATGATGAAGTGGCTAGTAAAAAATGCTAGCTACTTTTAACTTGACACAAAGGCAGTCCGCCCATACAATGCTCAGCTTTTCAGAATAGGCTAATTGCCTACAATTGGTGCTGTTCTGATGTTGAGTATGATGAGTATTAAGAAGCGTAATTTTTTAAAGCATTTAAAATAAGGGTTCACGGCAATGCCAACCATTAATCAGTTAATTCGTAAACCACGCGCTAAAGTGGTTGTAAAAAGTAAAGTGCCTGCGTTAGAAGCATGCCCACAAAAGCGTGGCGTATGTACGCGCGTTTACACAACCACACCTAAAAAGCCGAACTCTGCGCTACGTAAAGTAGCTAAAGTTCGTTTAACTAATGGCTATGAAGTGATTAGTTACATTGGTGGTGAAGGCCATAACTTGCAAGAGCATAGTGTTGTGCTGTTGCGCGGTGGTCGTGTAAAAGATTTACCAGGTGTGCGTTACCATATGGTTCGCGGTAGTTTGGATACTGCTGGCGTTAAAGATCGTAAGCAATCACGTTCTAAATATGGTGCTAAGCGTCCTAAAGCTGGTAAGTAATTTAGACAGTATTTTTAATAGCGGCTGAAATGCCTTGCTAGAGTAATCGCTAGCAAAATTAACTTAATAGAATAGAGAATAGTATGCCTAGACGTAGAGAAGTTCCCAAACGTGACATTCTTCCTGATCCAAAATTTGGTAGTGAAGAAGTATCAAAATTCGTTAACGTATTAATGACTGGCGGTAAAAAGTCAGTTGCTGAGCGTATTTTATACGGTGCATTTGATCAAATTACTGCAAAAAGCGGCAAAGATGCATTAGAAGTATTTACGACTGCATTAGTGAACTTGCGTCCAGTTGTAGAGGTGAAATCACGTCGTGTTGGTGGTGCTAACTATCAAGTGCCGGTTGAGGTTCGTCCTAGTCGTCGTAGTGCTTTGGCAATGCGTTGGATGCGCGATGCGGCACGTAAGCGTGGTGAGAAATCAATGGGTTTACGTTTGGCTGCTGAATTGATGGAAGCGTCTGAAGGTCGCGGCTCAGCCATGAAAAAACGTGAAGAAGTGCACCGTATGGCTGAAGCTAACAAAGCATTCTCGCATTTTAGATTTTAATATTCATTGATTGTATTAATTAATAATCGCTCTTTAAGAATTTAAGTAAAGGTAATCACTGTGGCTCGTATAACCCCTATAAATCGCTACCGAAATATTGGTATTTCTGCACATATTGACGCTGGTAAAACAACGACAACGGAACGTATTTTATTTTACACAGGTGTAAACCATAAAATTGGTGAGGTGCATGATGGCGCCGCGACGATGGATTGGATGGAGCAAGAACAAGAGCGCGGTATTACCATTACTTCTGCTGCGACTACCTGTTTTTGGAAGGGTATGGCGAACCAGTTTGATCAACATCGCATTAACATTATTGATACCCCAGGTCACGTAGACTTTACGATCGAAGTAGAGCGCTCAATGCGCGTACTTGATGGTGCGGTTATGGTGTATTGTGCAGTTGGTGGTGTTCAGCCACAATCTGAAACTGTTTGGCGCCAAGCGAATAAATATAAAGTGCCTCGTTTAGCATTTGTTAATAAAATGGATCGTGCAGGCGCTGACTTCTTTAAAGTGTACGATCAAATGCGTTCACGCCTAAAAGCAAATCCTGTTCCTTTACAAGTGCCAGTTGGTGCGGCTGAGACATTTACTGGTGTGATTGATTTGCTGAAAATGAAATCAATCATTTGGGACGAAGAATCTCAAGGGATGAAGTTTGAATACGGCGACATTCCAGCGGCGTTGCAAGCTGATTGCGATAAATGGCGTTCTAATATGATAGAAACAGCCGCTGAAGCCAATGAAGAACTAATGAACAAGTATCTTGAAGAGGGTGATTTGTCAGAAGCAGATATCTTGGAAGGGTTGCGTATTCGTACCATTGCTTCTGAGATTGTACCAATGATGTGCGGTTCAGCCTTTAAAAATAAAGGTGTACAAGCAATGTTGGATAAGGTGATTGAGTTGATGCCTGCGCCAACTGATATTCCAGATACACGTGCTGAAGATGACGAAGGTAAAGAGTTGTTCTTAAAAGCATCTGATGATGAGAAGTTTGCTGCATTGGCATTCAAAATCATGACGGATCCATTTGTTGGACAATTGATTTTCTTCCGCGTCTACTCTGGTACGCTCAATGCTGGCGACAGTGTATACAATCCAATCAAAGGTAAAAAAGAACGTATTGGACGTATTGTTGAGATGCATGCTAACTCACGTGAGGCGCTTGAAGAGGTGCGTGCCGGTGATATTGCTGCTGCGATTGGTCTTAAAGATGCGACAACAGGTGATACTTTGTGTGCAGTTGGTCAAGAAATTATTCTTGAACGCATGGTTTTCCCAGAGCCTGTTATTCACGTGGCGGTTGAGCCGAAAACAAAAGCTGACCAAGAGAAGATGGGTATTGCGCTGAACCGTTTGGCGCAAGAAGATCCTTCATTCCGTGTAAAAACGGATATTGAAACAAATCAAACAATTATTTCTGGTATGGGCGAGTTGCACTTAGAGATTTTAGTTGATCGTATGCGTCGTGAATTTAATGTAGAAGCGAATATTGGAGCACCACAAGTTGCTTATCGCGAAGCCTATAAAGATACTGTTGAGATTGAAGGAAAATTTGTTAAACAATCTGGTGGTAAAGGTCAATATGGTCATGTTTGGTTGAAAATGGAGCCAAACGAAGCGGGTAAAGGCTTTGAGTTTATTGATGCCATTAAAGGCGGTACTGTTCCTCGTGAATTTATCCCTGCGGTAGAAAAAGGCTTACGTGAAACCATTCCTGCGGGCGTGTTGGCTGGCTTCCCTGTTGTTGATGCTAAAGTGACGCTATTTGATGGTTCATACCATGATGTTGACTCGAATGAAAATGCTTTCAAAATGGCAGCATCTATGGCATTTAAAGCTGGTATGCGTAAAGCAAATCCAATTATCCTTGAGCCAATGATGTCAGTTGAGATTGAAACGCCAGAAGACTACATGGGTGATGTGATGGGCGATTTGTCATCCCGCCGCGGTATCATTCAAGGGATGGATGATAATGCGACAGGTAAAATTATTCGTGCGGAAGTGCCTTTGGCAGAAATGTTCGGTTATTCAACAACTGTGCGTTCATTGTCTCAAGGTCGCGCATCATATAGCATGGAATTTAAGCATTACGTAGAAGCACCAAGAAACGTGGCGGAAGCCATCATGAACAAACAATAATTGATTTTTTACAGATAGAATATTAAAGGAAGATAATCATGGCAAAAGGTAAATTTGAACGGACCAAGCCGCATGTGAATGTAGGTACGATTGGTCACGTGGATCATGGTAAGACAACACTAACGGCAGCGATGGCGACAAT
>CBFHHI010000045.1:0-15514 GCA_965655675.1 Methylophilaceae bacterium
TTAAATAGACAACAAACAACCATCTAAACGCTTCTAAAGCATCGGTCATCATCAAAAAAATGGTAGGCAAAATCGAGGCAACTAAGAGGCCAAACAGCGTAAAAGATTCGCGCCAGCCTGCAATGCGGGTGCGTTGGTGTTTGTCAGCAGACCAAAAGCCACCAATCATATTGAGATTAATCACAACAATACTAAAACCAGTGGTGGCTAACAACATACTGCCAGCAAACCAAACTGCAGTGCTAACCGACCATTGCGGTCCGAAAAATAAAGCATATAAACCAAAGCTCAGTGCCACAACACCAATCAGCAAGATATGGCTTCTGTGTGTTGGATAACGATCAGATACATAGCCAATAATAGGATCTTGGATTGCGTCAAACAATCGCACAAGCAATAAAATAATACCAATTAGCCCTAATCCTAAGCCCAAGTGGCGGCTATAAAAGTCTGGCGCGTGAACATAAAGTGGCAAGCCTGCAAATGCAACTGGCAAGGCCAAAATTGCATATTGAAACAAGGTCCAACGGCTTGGCGCTTGCGCCATTATTTTTGTCCAATTAATTGATTACGTAAACCTGGTTGACTGGTATTTTCACCAAACCAGATATTGAAGAATGCGGCGCAAAATTGTTTATTATTAATTTGTCCGATATGGCTGTCATTTTTGTAAAATGCGCATTCAGCAGGACTTTTATAAATACCGGTAATATTGTCTCCCTTTTTCACATTGGGAAAAATGTTGCGCATTTGTGAATGCCAATCGGCGAGCGTCACCTCATCTACTTGGGCCTGATTACGAATTTCTTCGGTTGATTGATCGGCAATTTTCTCGCCTTTAATATCGCGTAAGTAGGCTAGTTTTAAAGCATATGGCGGCACGACTTGGCGCTTACCATTAGCGGTGTATAAGCTGGCATCATAGACATCAAATAAAAACACAGTCAATCTGCCTGAGGCCACCATTTGTGCATTAGGAATTTCTGCTTCTATTAAAGTGGTCGCATTGACCTGTGCGCTAATCAGCAGCAGCGCGATTAATTGATAAATATTACGCATGACTCATCTCCATTTGCATCACATCGGTTTTATTGACCCTAAACCCAGCGGCGCACGTTGCGAGATAAAATCGCCATAGTCGGATAAAACCTTCATCAAATCCCAATGCTGTAATAGCTTGTTTTTGTTGATCAAAGTTGGTAAGCCAAGTTTCTAGTGTGCGAGCATAATCTTGTCCAAACATAAAGGGGCTGTGTGTTTTTAAGCCCGCTTTTTCTGCTTCTTGTTTGAATCGAGAAACACTGGGCAACATGCCGCCAGGAAAGATAAAACTACGAATAAAATCACCGCCACGTCGATAAGCCGGGAACTCTTTCTCGTTCATGGTAATGGTTTGCACCACTGCTTTACCGTTTTTAGCCAATAACGATTTTAATTTTTGAAAATAAACTGGCCAGAAATGCTCGCCCACCGCCTCAAACATTTCAATTGATAAGATGCGGTCATAAACACCAGTTTGATGACGATAGTCTTCTAATGCAATGTGAACGTTTTTGCCTAGTCGCGCTTGTGCAAAAGCGTGTTGCTCTTCGGATAATGTGATGCCTTTAATTTCATAATCACCCCGATTGATGGCGCGCTCTGCCAAACCACCCCAACCACAGCCCACTTCTAATAAGCGGCCTGACTCCGTTTGCATGCAATCTAACATACGGTCATATTTATGATGTTGCGCTTGGGTGAGCGAATCTTGCTCTGTTTTAAATAATGCAGACGAGTAAGTCATGCTGGGGTCTAGCCATAACTGATAAAACGCATTACCTAAATCATAATGTGCATGGATATTTTTCTTGCTGCCTCTAATTGTATTTAATCTAAATAAATAAAATAATGAAGACAGCATGTTGTAGAGCTTGTTGCCAGCCACCATGTCTTGCATCGCCATCTGATTATTAAGCCCAAGTTGAATAAGCTTATTAATATCATCTGTGTCCCATTTTCCTGAGCGATAATCATCGGCAAAGCCAATATCACCTTTGCGAATTAAATGCGTGATGACACTCCAATCATGCACCACTAGATGCGCATGATGGTCTAAACGTTCTTGACCAGTAAAAGTTCGTACTTTGCCATCTGGCGTGGTCAGCGTTAAGGTTCCCCATGAAAGCTGTTCGAGACGTTTGAGTAGTTGTTCAGAGGCTGTTTTATTTATCATCGTATTATCCAAAAACATATTATTTAACTGTTAAGTAATTGATAGAAAAGCGCTTAATTATAGCGTTGTACTAATTTTTTGTGATTTTTGCGGCGGTTTTGGCACATATTTAACCCGTTTTAATGCCAGCTGCAAAGCATGCCAATGAATCATGATAATGGCTTTTAATGTTACCAATGGATAGTGCCAAAACACGTAGCGTAAACTGGATTTTGTTAATGCTTGCAATTTGCCTGTTAGCGCAGTCACCAGCTGTTTATATCCTTCTTCATGGTGCAAATTAATCACAACATTAAAGACATCGTCGTGTACATCAAATCGAAATTCGTAATGACCTTCACGCTCAAAAAATGGTGAGACATGAAATAACTTTTCTGCAAATAAGAGGCTTAATTCTGTGACTGGGCGACGATCTTGATGCGCACACAAATAAGTGTGGCGCTCACCAAAGGTGTTATGCACTTCGCACAGTACCGCACGAATTTGCCCACTTTTATCCTGACACAACCAAAAACTAACAGGGTTAAACACATAACCAAGTACGCGTGGCATACACACTAAGGTAATTTCACCATCGGCTTCAATATCCTGTTGGGCCAATAAATTGCGTGCCCAGTTCTCCAATGAACTTCCGTCACAAGGCCCATGATCTTTATCAAAAAAACTGAGCGCGGCAAATCGATTATAAGCAAGCGGCATCTCATTCAGCTGTGAAAGCGGCAACGCAATGTAGTAAATGCCATACTGAAAAGCATGTTTTTTGGGTAACAAACGTGTATGCATCACTTTGCCCATCAATACTTTTGCGCTAGTTATTCCCACGGAATGGATCCTCCTAAGCCTTTCACCACATTGACCGCACTTAATAATCCATCTTCATGAAAACCATAGCGTTGATAAGCGCCGCAAAACCAGAAGTTACGCTTGCCTTGAATATGGGCAATCTTCTCTTGGGCAATAATGGCGTTGTAATCAAAAATAGGATGCGAAAAAGAATGCTCATCCATAATGAGTGCTTCTTTTGGACGGCGTGCTGGATTCAGCGTAATGATCACTGGGATTGTTGTATCTAAGCTTTGCAGATTATTCATCCAATAACTCAATGAAACGCCATGACTTTTATCTTGTTTCTGCTCTGATAAATAAACCCAGCTAGCCCAACATTGCTGATGCTGCGGCATAAAACTAGTATCAGAATGGACAATAATTGCGTTGTGTTGATATTGAAAGCTAGAGAGCACTGCTGTTTCGTCTGGCGTTGGCGCATCAATCATTTGCAATGCTTCGTCTGCATGACAAGCAAAGATAACATGGTCGAATAAGCGTGCTGCGCCATATGAGTCAATGACTTCAACCTGCTTACCTTTTTGGGTTACTTTGGTTGCACCATTGTTTAATAAAATATGCTCTTGAAATGGCGCAACTAAACGCTGTTTATACTCACGACTGCCACCAGTAACGGTATACCATTGGGGTCTATCATTAATGCTGAGTAAACCGTGATTTTTAAAAAACCGCAAAAAAGTCTGTGCCGGAAACTTCATAATGGTGTCTACTGGACAACTCCAAATAGCTGCACCCATGGCTAAAATATAATACTGCTTAAACCATGCGCCCATCTTTAATCTATCTAAGCAATCACCAAGGCTAATAGATGGATCTTGATTGATATATGCCAATGCTTGTTTATTAAATTTAAAGACATCTAGCAACATGCGCCAATATTGAGGGCGCAATAAGTTCTTGCGTTGGGCAAACAAACCGCCAGAACTATATTCTAGCCAGCCTTGATTAATGCTCACGCCAAATGACATATCGCTCTTTTGATAAGGCACCTTTATTTGATTAAATAAACCCAGTAAATTTGGATAATTCCAATCATTAAATACAATAAAACCCGTATCAACGGGTAAAGTACCATGTTCAATAGGAATATCGATTGTGCGGCTATGCCCACCAATGTAGGCATTTTTTTCATATACAACAATGTCATGTTCATGATGCAGCAAATAAGCTGCTCCTAAACCTGAAATGCCTGTTCCGATAATCGCTATTTTCATAACACTACTATGCCTATACTGAAGTTACCAAGGCATGGAAAGAACATTACAATTTTGTAATAAATCGCAAACCTTTGTCAGTATTTTCTAATCGCAATTGCCCATTATGCAAATCAAAAACAGCCTTGACTAAACTCAAACCCAGGCCAGTTCCTGCAGATGAGCGACTGATGTCTCCGCGATAAAAGCGTTGAAACACTTTATCTACATCGCTATCGGCAATACCGCCGCCTGTGTCTTCAACCGATACCACAGAAAATTGACCTTCAGTTTGCATTTTAATCGTAATCACACCGTGCTCAGGCGTGTATTTAATCGCATTATCAATAATGTTAGCATACGCTTGAAATAACAAATCTTTGTCGCCCACCAGCGAGATGTCTGCCAATTGCTGATGAAAAGTAATGTGCTTCATTTCAGCCAGCGGCTCATAAAAGGCAATCACATCTTCTATTAATAATCGTAATGCCAATGGTGTAAAGTGCTCTCGTTTTTTTTCTGTTTCAATCCGTGAAATGCGTAATAATGCATTGAAAGTGGTCAATAACTTGTCCGCTTCATCTAATAGCGCTTGATTGTTACTTTCGCCACCCGTTTGTTTGCTTGCTTCAATATGGTTCCTCAAGCGCGTCAGGGGTGTGCGTAAATCATGTGCAATATTATCTGACATTTGCCTTAGCCCAACCATCAGCGACTCTATTCTGTCTAACATTAAGTTGAGTGTGCTCGACATTTTGCCTAAATCATCCCAATGCGAGCTCACCTCTAAGCGCTTGGATAAATCGCCTGTGTCCATGATGTTTTGCGCCGTGGTCGCGATTCTATTAGTGCCTCTTGCAACAAACACACTAATCATATAACTCACCAAAACAACCAATATAATCAATGCAATACTAATCATGCTCAGCCATTGCATAAAACGAAATTCGCGTTGGGTTTCGCTAATATCCATTGCAACCAGCATTTTTTGATTATTCTTAAAGGTATGGATTTTGGCAGCATAAGTCTTATGCGAAGCTGGATGCTCAAACACAATAATGCCTTCTTTTAAACGCTCAACTTTTCCAGACAATAGCGCAGGCGGCTCACCATTCGCATTAAACGGTATAAATAAACGCCCTTTTACATTTTGCGCAACGGCGTTGGCATCCAAAGATTGATTCGCAGAAAGGTATCTTATTTCAGTATCAAGCACTTCTTCTGTGCCATGAATAAAGTGGCCTCTGGCAAAGAAATAGCCAAAGTAGCTGAGAATAAAAAGCGATAATCCACACAAGACGGTAAACAATATCGCCATTTTAAAGCTTGAGCTTTTGGCGTAACTACGCTCGTTTGCAATTTGTTTTTGCTTAATCATTCGCTTCTACAATATAGCCAGCACCACGGACAGTTTGAATGATAGGCACATCAAAGCCTTTATCAATTTTGCTACGCAAACGACTAATATGTACATCAATTACATTAGTTTGCGGATCAAAATGATAGTCCCACACATTCTCAAGCAACATGGTGCGCGTCACCACTTGATTCTTATGCTTTAACAAATATTCAAGCAGACTAAACTCTCTCGTTTGCAATTCAATCAATACACCACCGCGGGTTACTTTACGCGTCATTAAATCGACTTCTAAATCACCTGCACGCAATATGGTTGGCTGTGTTTGTTGATGCTGTCGACGGCCTAAAATTTCGATACGTGCCAATAACTCACTAAATGCAAATGGTTTAATGAGATAGTCATCACCACCTGAACGCAAACCATTGACTCTATCTTCTACATCGCCAAGCGCGCTTAAAATTAAAATAGGCACTGGATTATCCAGTGCTCGTAGCGCTTTAATCACAGACAAACCATCTAAGCCGGGCAACATACGATCCACAATCAGCACGTCATAATGCGCTGTTGAAGCCAGTAATAAGCCCTCTTTTCCATTTGCTGCCACTTCTGCAAAATGGCGTGCTTCTTTTAGGCCTTTTGCAATAAAAGCTGACACATCACCATCGTCTTCAATAATTAATATTCGCATAATGATAGATATAGCACGTCCAATATTTTTAATCTACTAATCGGTTACAATAACGCCTTTGAAAATATAGCGCTAAAATTGAACATGAGTAGTCTTAAACAAGAAATCAACCGCCGTCGCACCTTTGCCATTATTTCTCATCCTGATGCAGGTAAAACGACATTAACTGAAAAACTATTGTGGTTTGGTGGCGCGATTCAAGTCGCCGGTGAAGTGCGTGGCCGTAAAGCGGCACGTCATGCAACATCGGATTGGATGGAACTTGAGAAACAACGTGGTATTTCTGTCACCTCTTCCGTTATGCAATTCCCTTATCGTGAGCACATGATTAACTTGCTTGATACACCAGGCCATGATGATTTCTCTGAAGACACGTATCGCACATTAACAGCAGTTGATTCTGCCGTCATGGTGATTGATTCAGTCAATGGTGTAGAAGCACAAACCATCAAACTGCTCAATGTTTGCCGTATGCGCGACACGCCGATTATCACTTTTATTAACAAACTGGATCGCGAAAGCCGCGAACCAATTGAATTACTTGATGAAATTGAAACGACGCTAGGCATGGAATGTGCGCCGATGACATGGCCTATCGGCATGGGTAAAACCTTCCGCGGTGTTTATAGTTTGGTTAACGATACGATTTTCTTTTTTGACCCTCGTGCAGAAAAAGGTACATCAGAAATCATTCAAGGCTTGGATAATCCACGTTTAGATGAGTTGATTGGTAGCCAAGCTGAAGCGTTGCGTATTGATATTGAATTGGTGCGCGGCGCTTCACATGCTTTTGATAAAACACGTTATTTAGCAGGTAAGCAAACACCTGTTTACTTTGGGTCTGCCGTGAACAATTTTGGCGTGCAATCGCTATTAGATGCGGTAGTTGACTTATCGCCCGCTCCACAAGCACGCATGACAGCGACACGCGAAGTGGCTGCTGGTGAAGATAAATTCTCTGGTTTCGTGTTTAAAATCCAAGCCAATATGGACCCTAAACATCGCGATAGAATTGCCTTCTTACGTCTATGTTCAGGCAAATTTGAACGCGGCATGAAAGTTAAACAAGTCGCAACAGGTAAAACCATTAATGTGAATAATGCGATTACTTTTATGGCGCAAGACCGCACTATTATGGATGAGGCCTATTCTGGCGATATTATCGGTATTCCTAATCACGGCACAATTAAATTAGGTGATACGTTTACGGCGAGTGAAAGTTTGAAATTCATTGGCATTCCATCATTTGCACCTGAATTTTTCCGCCGTGCACGTATTCAAAACCCCATGAAAATGAAGCAATTGCAAATTGGTTTAAAGCAATTAGCAGAAGAAGGCGCAGCGCAACTTTTTCGCCCATTACTGACCAATGATTTGGTATTAGGCGCAGTTGGTATGTTGCAGTTTGATGTGGTCGCACACCGATTGGAACATGAATATGGTGTGGACATGATTTTCGAACCATTTGACTGCTACACCGTGCGCTGGCTACATGGCTCTGATAGCGATTTAAAAGCGATTGCTGATAAGTACGGTTTTAATGTCGGCTTAGATGGTGCAGATGATTATGTGTATCTAGCCCCTAATCGTGTGAACTTACAGATGGCACAAGAGCGCTATCCAGACATTACTTTTGCCGAAACGCGTGAAATTGCCTAAATGCTAACAGATGCTTGCCCTTGCGAAAGCGGTAAGCCTTATGCATCATGCTGCGAGCCTTGTCATCAGGGCGTTCCAGCAGCGAATGCTGAAGCTTTGATGCGCTCGCGTTATAGTGCTTATGTATTGGGTTTGGCACAATATTTGTTAGATACTTGGCATCCTAATACGCGCCCTGCTAGCTTAAACTTAGCAGAAGATATTGCAACCAAATGGTTGGGATTGAGCATTAAGCGTTTTGAGCCAACCAGTGAAACCAGTGCGATTGTAGAATTTATAGCTCGGTATAAAATCGGCGGCAACCGCGCTGAAAAGTTACATGAAATCAGCAAATTTGAACGCAGCGATAGATGGTATTATTTATCGGGCGATATTATTCCTGTTAACAATACTTAATCTCATCTGAGGCTATAGCTGTTCAAACGCCTCACATAACTGACTCAACAACTGCCCAAATAAAGGCAACACTTCCTCTTTGCGATGTGGACTTTCGTCATCAGTGCCAGCAACAACAAAGCTAATCGTTAATTTATCTAAATTTTCCCGAAACTCGCTCCAGTGCTCAACATCGGCATCGCTGATGAGTTTCACTTTATTTAAACCTGAGTTGATAATATCAATCATTTGTTCATCAGGGATGCCTGAAAATAAGGTTTTGGCAATGGTCACCTGCGCCGCTTGATAGTCTGGCTTGATGTCTTCAGCGGCTAACGGCGTTGTTAAAAAAGCAAAGGTTAATAAACCATAAGCCTGATAGACACTGAGCATATCAAAATTTTCAGTTAACTCTTCTTTTGGGTTGCGCCCTGCTGCCGTAATAGCGTTAAAACTGATATAACTCGCTAAATAATAAGCAGCATCTAATGCATTGTAATCGGCCAAATCTGTGCTGGGCGTGGCGCCATCCGCATGCGTTTCAGCTAAACAAATGCCATGTAATAAGGTTAATCGTTGTGAATATTTAAGGTTTTCCATCCGTTCGCTTTCAATTTTTATTTAGAGTGCTCATGTGCTTTTAAACATTGATCTCAGGTAGCATTTCCAGCTGTTCCTGCACAGTTATCCAGCGCTCTTCCGCTTGCTCAATGTTTAACGTTAACGCAGATTGCTGTTTTAGCAAAGCCTGCAATTCTGTTTTATCTGCGTTTTCATACAAACTCGTGTCATTTAAACGTGCGTCACAAGCGGATTTTTCTAATTGCCAGTCAGCAATATTTTTTTCCAACTTTTCTGACTCTTTAATCAAAGGTCTACGTTCGGCTATCCTAGCCTGACGCTCAAGTTTATTCTGAGCATAGTTATTTTTTTTATCTGTCGAAGCCGTTTCATTGACTGCATCAACCATGTCTTTACTACGCTGCTCTGCTATCCAGGCCGAATAATCCTCTAAATCACCATCAAATAAAGTTGCCTTGCCATTAGCCACCAATAAAAATTGATCACAAGTTGTGCGCAATAACGCGCGATCGTGGGAAATTAACACCACACCACCCTCAAACTCTTGCAATGCGAGGGTTAGTGCATGGCGCATTTCTAAATCTAGGTGGTTAGTTGGCTCATCTAACAATAACAAGCTAGGTCGCGTCCAGATCAATAACGCCAATGCCAGACGTGATTTTTCACCCCCTGAGAATTTTTCACAAGGTGTTCTTGCCATATCGCCACGAAAATCAAAACCACCCAAATAATTGAGTAGCTCTTGTTCAGTTGCATTTTTGTCCAAGCGTTGCATATGTTGCAGTGGTGATTCTTCCGCGCGCAACTGCTCTAATTGATGTTGAGCAAAATAACCAATATTTAAGTCTTTACCCAGCACTCGCTTACCTGAGTGGCTTTGCAACTCGCCAGCTAACAACTTAATCAGCGTCGATTTGCCTGCGCCATTCGGCCCCAACAACCCAATCCGCTCTTTTGGTCTTACCGTCAGCGACACTTTTCTTAAGATGGGTTTGTTGGCATAGCCAGCATCAATATCACTAATCGCCAATAACGGCTCTGGTGAGCTTGAAGGTGGTCTAAAATTAAATGTAAATTGTGAATCCACGTGCGCGGCGCTAATCATTTCCATACGCTCTAAAGCTTTGATGCGGCTCTGAGCCTGCCTTGCTTTAGTCGCTTGCGCCTTAAAACGATCAATATATTTGTGTAAATGCGCCACTTTATGTTGTTGCTTTTCATGCATGGCTTGTTGCAATGCCATTTTTTCCGCGCGTTGTCGCTCAAAATCGCTATAACCACCTTTATATAAAACCAGTGTTTGCAATTCGATATGCGCGATATGGTTGACTATCGCATCTAGAAAATCTCTATCATGCGAAATCAATAATAAAGTGCCGCTATAACTTTTTAGCCAATTTTCTAGCCAAATTACCGCTTCTAAATCCAAGTGATTGGTTGGTTCGTCAAGCAGCAACAAATCAGAACGGCACATTAAAGCGCGCGCCAAATTGAGACGCACACGCCAGCCTCCTGAAAATGAAGAAACAGCGCTTTGCAAATCAGTTTGACTAAAACCCAAGCCATTCAATAAGCTGGCTGCCCGCGCTTTAGCCGCATAGCCTTCTATTTCAGATAAACGGCCGTGTAACTCGGCGATGCGTTCACCTTGTCCATTTGCTTCTGCTTCCAGCAAGGCATTTTCTATACGATGTAACTCTTCATCGCCTTCTAATACAAACTGTAATGCAGATGTGCTTAACGCTGGCGTTTCTTGCGCCACATGACCAATCACCCAACTTGATGGAATGTCTAGGTCTCCTTTATCTGCTTCTAGTTCGCCACGCAACAGGGCAAATAAGCTGGATTTTCCTGCGCCGTTTGCGCCTGTCAACCCGACTTTGTGTCCTGGATGCAATTGCAATGAAGCGGCTTGGATAAGCACTTTAATACCGCGTGCAATGGTGATATTTTTAAATTGAATCAAAACGTGAATATCGGTTTCATGTTATAAAAGGCGTTATTTTAAAGCAATGTTGAGATTTGCCTTCAAAGAGTTTCTAATCAATAAGTTGTAAAAGGATGTAAAACGGGCACTTATTCATCAATTGACTGTCGATATTAAAGTAGAATAATGAAACAATTTTTTCGCTACATACAACTCATTACAAAGTGCTTAATCATCAATCCATTCCATGCTTAATATAAAAAAAACCTTACGCTGGATTATTTACTGCAGCCTCACTGTGTTGGCCATAGTTGTGATTGCTGCCGCGACGATTCGATTGGTGATATTCCCCAATATTAATGATTACAAAAATGATGTTGCTGATACGATTACTAAAAAAATTGGCTTGCGTACAACTGTAGGTCATATTGTCACAGGGTGGGATGGTTTTTCACCAAAGATATTAATCCGCGAAATCAATATTTATGACACCGACAATCAACCAGCATTACACCTTGAAAATGTAAACGGTACTTTTTCATGGCTCAGTATTCCAATGCTTAGCCCTCATTTATCACATATCTCTGTTAGCAATCCCACTTTGTCTGTGAAGCGAACCAAAACTGGCGCCATTTATATTGCAGGTATTGCAATGGCAGGCGAAGGAGAGCCTGACTTTGCGAATTGGCTGTTAAGCCAAGCAAATATTGATATCTACAATGCGGCGATTATTTGGCACGATGAGTTGCGGCAAGCGCCTGCGCTATCGTTAAACGCGGTGGACTTTAATCTACACAATCCTGCTTGGCGTAAAATATTTGGGCAGCATTTATTTAGCATTCATGCCCTACCTTCCACGGGAACACAATACCCCATTGTTTTAAATGGTCACTTTTTTGGTAGAGATATTACAAAAATAGACGCTTGGCGCGGGGAAGTCAATCTCAACGCGAAATCGATTGATTTAACTGCATGGAAAGCATGGTTTGACTATCCTATTGATTTACAGAGCGGTGTAGGCAAGGCTGATGTAACGCTTAACTTCGCCGATCAAGCCATCCATAAAATCAAAGCAAATGTCCAGCTGAATCAGCTATCCGCTAAGTTAAACACCTCTGCAGAATGGCTAAATGCAAGATCACTATCTGGCATATTAACTTGGGAAGAAACAAAAAATACAACCACCATATCGGGACAGCAGATTAAACTTGATACCGATGATGGCTTTCATGTTGAAAACGGCTCTGGATTGATATCGCATACGACTAAAGATCAACAACCTTGGGTAAACGCCGCATTAAAACTTGATCAATTTGATTTAAGCTATTTAGGTAAAATACAAAAGCTGGTCAAATTACCTGACTCTATACAGCAGCCTATCAATACACTCAATCCACAAGGTAAGCTTAGTGAGCTGAGTGTGCGCTTAGAAGGCAACCCCAAAAGTCCAAGTCACTTTGCAATTGAGAGTCTATTCACATCCTTAAGCGTTAATCCTTATCAAGAAATACCCGGCTTTAGTAATCTTTCAGGTGAAATAAAAGCAAATGAAGATAATGGCTCGCTGCAACTGTCATCCACCAATGCGGTTTTGCATTTAAAAGATATTTTGCGCTGGCCGCTTCCAATCAACACACTCAATGGAAAAATACATTGGAATCAACATAATAAAGTGTTCAAAATTTTCGCCAACAACCTTGCCATGGCTAACGACCATATTGCTGGCACAATCAATGCAAACTATTTGATGAATGGAATCAAAGGTGGTTATCTGGATTTAAATGCGCAATTTGAACGTGGCGATGCGCAATTTGCACCCTTTTACTACCCAATGAGCCTAGGAGAGACAACCCTGCAGTGGCTAGATACTGCTATTTTAGCTGGCAAGGCAAATGATATTCAATTGAAGGTTAAAGGTAACTTAGATGATTTTCCTTATGTAGATAAACAAAATAAACCTGACCCATCGCTTGGTGCTTTCAAGGTAACAGCAAGAATCAATGACGCAAGATTGCAATACGGAAAAGATTGGCCAATGCTTGAAAAGCTAGGCCTAGATATGCGCTTTGAAGGCAACAGCATGGAGCTGGTTGCCGATAGAGGCAATATACTGAATGTGAACATTATCAAAGCCAAGGCAATTATTCCAGCGCTCAACACCAACGGAGCTATGGCACAAGCGTTGAGCATCGACGCTGTGAGTGAAGGTCCTATCGCAGCAGGAATTCAATTTATTAATAACAGTCCAGTCAAAGAAGTCACTTTAGGTTTTACGGATGATTTAAAAACAGCAGGAAAAGCAAAGCTGAATATCAATATCGATATACCGCTGAACAACATTATTGATACCCAATACAAAGGTGAATATTTAATCAATAATGGCACGATGTATGCAAATGATAGGTTAGGCCTACCTGAAATATCCAGGATTAATGGCACGTTACGCTTCGATGGCTCAGGTATTAATGCACAAGCAATTAATGCTAACGTTCTGGGTGGCCCAGCCCAATTTGATTTAACAACGGCAGAAAATAAGACCATCAATATTCATGCTAAAGGCTTGATGACAGCAGGAGGTATTCGGCAACTGAATGACAATACCTTAACTAAAGCATTGGGTGGCAGTGCTAACTGGTCAACAGATATTGCGATTCAGCAACCTTTAATAAACCTCACCATTCGATCCAACTTAAAAGGGCTAGCAATCGATCTACCCACACCAATAGGAAAAGATAGTAGTGAGGAAGCCAGCTTCACAATCCAAAAGCAGCAATTAAGAGCAGAAGAAGATAGCATCAACGTTAACTATAAGAATGCCGTTTCAGCTATTCTTGTGCGCAAACAAAAAAAGGATCACTTACAATTTGATAGTGGTGATATTGCGATAAATATGCCTGCCGAATTACCAACAAAACCAGGTTTAGCCTTGCGTGGTCAGTTTGATTACTTTGATGCAGATGAATGGCTAGCATTGCCAAGCACGAGCGATAACACGAGCAACCTCTCTCACATCCCCTTCACTAGTGCAGCATTATCTATTCAACAACTGAATATTTTTAATCGCAGTTTTTATGCATTAAAAGTAAGCAGCAAGCCTAGTGATCAACATTTACATCTGTCGCTTAACAGCCAAGAGATTGATGGTGACGTTGAATGGAGAAGCCCAACAAAAACACAAGAAACAGGTGCTTTAATTGCTCGCTTGAACAAGCTCCACATACCCGCAAGTAATGACATGGCTAAGCTCAATACCGAACAAAACGAGATAAAAAAATTAGATAAGCACTATCCTGCTTTGGATATTCAAGTAGATGATTTTAAACTCGGCAACAAGGCACTTGGTCGATTGGCGCTAAATGCTTATCAAGCCAATGATGACTGGGTTATTCAACAAGTTAAAATCAGCAATCCTGATCATGTTTTATTGGCTGAAGGTCGCTGGTTCAACTGGACAAGCAATCCCAATACTAACTTAACATTTTCGTTAACGGCAAATGATGTTGGCAAGACTTTAAAGCGTTTTGGTCAGCCAGATGTGATTAAAGGTGGCGTGGCACTTGTCGCTGGTCACCTAAACTGGCCGGGTAGCCCTCACCAATTTAACTCAAAAGGATTAAATGGTGACTTTCAACTGGGGGCATCAAAAGGTCAAATTGTTAAAGTAAAACCAGGTGTCGGCAGACTATTTGGTTTACTCACACTACAGAGCCTACCGCGTCGCTTAACGTTAGATTTTAGAGACCTATTTAGCGAAGGATTTGCATTTGATGAAATTAGTGGTAACGCTAATATTGCTGATGGGATTATGCACAGCAATGATTTCTTTATGACTGGTCCTGCGGCAGAAACTAAAATTAAAGGCGATATTGATTTAAATAAAGAAACGCAATATTTACATGTAAAAGTCATCCCTCATATTAGCGATAGCTTTTCTTTAGCCGCACTAGCTGGCGGACCAATCGTTGGTGCAGCCGCTTTTGTTGCACAGAAGTTATTAAAAGACCCTCTAAACAAAATCGCACAAAGCGAATATACTATCGTTGGCACTTGGGACAATCCTGTAGAAGTAGGTGCCGAGAAAATACAGCAAGATAAACAACCCACTCAATCACCATTAAATTCGCAATAACAATGACATCAAAAAAATCGACAAAATACGCAAGCAGCATCGTTAAAGTAGCTGGCATACAAATGGCCTCTAGCCCTAGTGTATCGTCCAACCTAACGGAAGCTGAACGCTTAATTACGCTAGCCGCCAAAGCAGGTGCAAAGATTGTTGTACTACCAGAATATTTTTGCATCATGGGCATCCATGAAACAGATAAAGTAAAGATAAGAGAAAAAGAAGGAGATGGTCCTATTCAACATTTCTTATCTAAAATGGCAAAAAAACATAAAATTATCCTCATAGGTGGCACGGTGCCACTTGTTAGCAAGCTGCCTAACAAAGTGCGCAACAGCTGTTTGGTCTATAACGATAAAGGCAAGCAAATTGCGCGCTACGATAAAATTCACTTGTTCGGTTTAGATTTAGCTACAGAGCGCTATCACGAAGAAAATACAATCGAAGCTGGCAATCAAGTCGTTGTGGTAGATACGCCTTATGGCAAAATTGGTCTGTCTACTTGTTATGATTTGCGCTTCCCTGAGCTGTATCGCGCAATGGGAG
>CBFHHI010000046.1:0-15463 GCA_965655675.1 Methylophilaceae bacterium
TTAAGTCACCAAAGTAATATTTTTGCAGTTGATATCGGCTTGCCTGAAGATTCAGTAGATACAATAACCTTTCAGACAGCAGGTGAAGTGCCTAGCCCTACATTAGATGCAGCAGAAAGACGCATGTTGATTGCAGCATTAGAAGCCTCTCACAATAACGTATCACGAGCTGCCCGATATCTCGGTATTACACGGATGAAAATGCGTTATCGTATGGAAAAACACGGCATCAATATTTAGCTTCCAACCTCATCGTGGTATGATTTCACTCATCAAAAAATGGAGTTTTTCATGAGCGATGCTGTTACTTTAGGTACCCCTTTATCTGCTTCTGCCACCAAAGTCATGCTGCTTGGTAGTGGTGAGCTTGGTAAAGAAGTCATTATTGCATTACAGCGGTTAGGTGTGGAGGTGATAGCCGTCGATCGATATGCAAACGCGCCAGGTCATCAAGTTGCGCATCGTGCTTACACGATTGACATGACGGATGGGGAGGCTTTAAAGGCGCTGGTTGCCAAAGAAAAGCCTCACCTTATCGTTCCAGAAATTGAAGCACTGAATACGGATGCTTTAGCAGATATTGAGCAAGCAGGCGTTTCTACGGTTATCCCAACAGTCAAAGCAGTGCAACTCACCATGAATCGTGAGGGCATTCGCCGGCTTGCTGCAGAGGTGTTACAGTTACCAACTTCACCTTATGCTTTTGCTAGAAGCGAAGCTGAGCTAGCAGCTAGTATTGATGCGGGTATTGGTTATCCTTGTTTTATTAAGCCAACAATGTCTTCTTCAGGTAAAGGGCAATCACGTATTACCCAAGCGAGTGAAGTAAAAACAGCTTGGGATTATGCGGCGAGTGGTGGTCGCGTTAATCAAGGCGTTGTGATTGTAGAAGGGCAAATTGATTTTGATTTTGAGATTACTTTGCTAACGGTACGTGCAAAAAATGTAACTGGTGAAATACAAACTTACTATTGTGACCCAATTGGTCACCGACAAGAACGTGGGGATTATGTTGAGAGTTGGCAGCCACAAGCCATGACAGCTGCAGCGCTTAAAGCTGCGCAAGAAGTAGCAAAATCCATTACCGATGCTTTAGGTGGTTTAGGTTTGTTTGGTGTGGAGTTGTTTGTTAAAGGCGACCAAGTGTGGTTCTCAGAGGTTAGCCCACGCCCTCATGATACGGGGATGGTGACTATGTGTAGCCAACGTTTAAATGAATTTGAATTGCATGCACGTGCAATTTTAGGTCTTCCTGTTGATGTATCGCTTACTAAACCTGGTGCAAGTGCTGTCATTTATGGCGGTATGGATAGTGAAAGTCTCAGCTTTTCAGGTTTAGAAGCGGCATTAGCTATCCCAAACAGCGAGGTGCGTCTATTTGGCAAACCAACTTCTTTTGTGCATCGTCGTATGGGGGTTGCCTTGGCAACAGCCTCTGACACCACTGAAGCGAGAGCTAATGCACAAAAAGTTGCTCGCTTGGTGACACCAAAAGGGTAGGCATGTTAGATAAAATTGAAGAAGTTGGTGCAGATAAATCGACTTTTTATACATTACTGGGCGGTGATGAAACTGGTATTGAAACCATACGTTTATTGGTGGAGACATTTTATGACATCATGGATAGTGATCCAAAAGTAACACAGTTGCGCGCCATACACCAAGCTGACTTAACTGAAGCTCGAGAAAAATTATTTATGTTTCTCACTGGTTGGACAGGCGGACCTCAACTGTATATTGAACGCTACGGACATCCTCGTTTACGGGCTCGGCACATGCCTTTTAGTATCGGCGAAACGGAAAGAGACCAATGGATGTATTGTATGATTAGTGCGATGCACAAAATAGGTATCGAAGAGCCCGTTTTAACAAAGTTAGCGACACAACTCTATGGCGTCGCTGACTTTATGCGTAACCAATAGCGATTGATAGCGACCTACTACTTAAGGCCGCCAAGCAAAGCGGCAACAGGTGCTTTACGATTCTTCGATAATACGCGTTTGGTTTGATTGGAATGGTCGCCATTTGGTTTGCTCGGCACATACGGTTGATCAAACCAAGGGTCTTGGTTTTTATGCGGTTTTTTAACAGCAGTGTTGCGTTGCGGGCTAGTCGTTTTTGATGATGGCAATCTAGTATTTCTTTGCACTGATACCACCATTGTTTCGCGCGGGATAGCCTTCTTAATGAGTTTTTCTATTTCTACAAAATACTTTTCTTCATCTTCAGACACTAATGAAATGGCAATGCCGCTGGCGCCAGCACGGCCTGTGCGACCAATTCGATGAACATAATCTTCTGGAGCAGACGGAATTTCGTAGTTAATCACCATTGGTAAATCGGTAATATCCAAACCACGCGCCGCAACATCGGTTGCGACTAATGCTGTAATTTTTCCTTCTTTAAACGCATCTAAAGCAGCAATACGTTCCTTTTGCGTTTTGTCACCATGAATCGCATCTGCTTTAATGCCTTCGCGTTCTAGCGCACGACTTAATCTACTCGCTGCTACTTTTGTTTTGGTGAAAACAATGACTTGATTATCACCTTCTTTTTTAAGTAGCTCGATTAACACGGCTTGTTTATCACTCTGAGCTGTTGCATAGGCTTTTTGCTGCACATTTTCAGAGGTGGCATTGCTACGCGCCACTTCAATCAATGTTGGATTATTCAGAAATTCATCCGATAACTTCTTAATCTCTGTCGAGAAAGTGGCTGAGAACATTAAGGTTTGACGATTTTTAGGCAATAAGGCCAAAATACGTTTTAAATCAGGCATAAAGCCCATATCTAACATGCGGTCGGCTTCATCCAGCACTAAAATTTGCACTTGATTCAGTTGTATCGTTTTTTGTTCAATATGATCCAATAAGCGGCCTGGCGTGGCGACTAAAATTTCAACGCCTGCCTTCAGTGGTGGCAATTGTTTTTTAATATCAACACCGCCAAAAACAACCAAACTGCGTAAATCGGTATTTTTAGCGTAGGTTTTTACACTTTCTTCAACTTGAATCGCTAGCTCCCGTGTTGGCGCTAATACTAATGCACGAACAGGATGCTTTGCTGGCGAAGTGCTAGCGCTCGCCAAAGGCAAGAGCTTATGCAAAATAGGTAAGGTAAATGCCGCTGTTTTACCCGTACCAGTTTGCGCACCAGCCATCAAATCAGCGCCGGTCAAAGCGAGTGGAATGGCTTGTGCTTGAATCGGCGTTGGTGTTGTGTAGCCCGTATCAGCCACCGCTTGCAGCAATGGTGCTGCAAGCCCAAGCGAATGAAAATCAATGATTTCTGCTTGAATGGCTGGGCTTACTTCTGTTGTTATCGTTTCGTTTTTATCTGTCATAAGCAAAATTAAGCGAAGTTCCGTGAACGTCTAGCACCGTCATTATCCGAACGGCGTGGTGCACTATTGCCTGCAGGATTACCACTACGCTGAGGACGTGGCTTACCAAATTTTTCGGTTGATATTTTAGCAGAACCTTTATTTTCAACATGATGACGGCTGTGTTGACTACGACTATTACCTGTGCCGCGTGCCACTTCTTTTGCAAACTGTAAGTTAGTATCTTTTGTATAGTGAACGCTGTTGCCATTCACTTCAGCGCCTTGAGACTCGTTGTTACGCGGTGTGCGGCTTCTTGCTGGCTTGTCACTAAAACGGGTGTCATTTGGTTTAGCTCTTGCTGGACGATCTGCTGCGGCACGATCGCCAAAGCTACGACCTCTTTCACCATGGCTGTCACGAGAGTTGCCGCGCGAGTCGCCACGTGATTCATTGCTGCTGCGGCCTTTGTAACCACCTGAGCGAGAGTCGTTACTGCGACCACCACGGCTTTTGCCACGTTTGCCGTCAGGCGCATTCATATTAATTGGACGCTTAGGTTCAAAACCTTCAATCACAGAAGCTTCAAGACGTTGACCTGTGTATTCTTCGATTTTACGCAATACGTGTCTGTCCATATTTGTCGCAAATGCAATTGCAATGCCTTTTTGACCTGCACGGCCAGTACGACCAATACGATGTACATAATCTTCAGCAAATTTTGGTAAGTCATAATTAATCACATGGCTGATACCTTTAACATCAATACCGCGTGCTGCAACATCAGTAGCTACTAATACTTTAACATCACCATGACGCAGTTTTGTTAAGGTTCTGTTACGAGCACCTTGTGTCATATCGCCGTGTAAAGCAGCAGTTTTATGGCCAGCAGCATATAAGTCTTCTGCTAATAAGTCAGCATGACGTTTGGTGCTAGTGAAAATAATCGCTTGATCAACATCAGGCTCAATTAAAAGATGCTCAAGTAATTTGTTTTTATGATTCATGTCGTCAACGTGATGTAAACGTTGTTCAATGTTTTCATGTTTTTCTTTTTGCGCAGCAACTTGAATCGTGACTGGATTGTTTAAAATATCTTGCGCAATACGACCAATATTGCCGTCTAATGTTGCAGAGAATAATAAAGTTTGACGTTCTTTAGGCAATGCATCACAAATGCGTTGTACATCTGGCATAAAGCCCATGTCTAACATACGATCCGCTTCATCCAATATCAACATTTGCAAGCGGCTTAAATCAACACGGCCACGTTCCATATGATCAATAAAGCGACCTGGTGTTGCGACTAAGATGTCTAGCGGTTGTGATAATAATTTGTTTTGTAATGGATATGGCATGCCGCCAACGATACTTACCGTACGTGCACGGATGAATTTGCCGTATTTGCGAGCTGAGTCATTCACTTGTGCCGCTAACTCGCGTGTTGGTACTAAAACCAAAATACGTGGACCACGACTTTTTGACTCATGTGGTGTTGCTAATAAATTGAGTGCTGGTAATGTAAAACCAGCTGTTTTACCTGTGCCTGTTTGGGCTGAAGCTAGAATATCACGACCGTCTAACACGGCTGGGATAGCTTGTGCTTGAATAGGCGTTGGATTGATATAGCCCGCTTCCTCAACTGCTTTAAGGATAGAAGGGTGTAAATTTAATGATGCAAATGTAACTGAAGACAATGTGGTGTCCCTTTCAAAAATAACAAAAAAGGGCGCAAGCAATAACGATATATGTCATTTATATAGATGTATAAACACCTATTGCATGATGAACACAAACGCAAGAAGACAATATTGTAAGGTAGAAGCTTCTTTTACCGGCGCGCTGGCATAGCCACTAACCGATAAAATGAGAGGTAACGTCACTATTTCACGCGTTACGAAAGGTCAGGGCGATGAATCTAAAACTGCTTAATATCATTAAGGCTAAGTTTTAACTTGGGCGCAGTATAACCAATTATTTTGTAATGTCAAATAATAAAGTCAATTAATTGTGTTAGAATCGCGCCCTTCTGAACCTATTGGCTGCTGAACTAATGTCTCGCAATTTAAGAAATATCGCAATTATCGCCCACGTTGACCATGGAAAAACGACCATGGTTGATAAACTATTACAACAATCAGGTACGTTTGCTTCTCATCAAGCCGTTACAGAACGTGCAATGGATAGCAATGATCTTGAAAAAGAACGTGGTATTACCATTCTGGCTAAAAATACCGCGCTGACTTATGAAGGCACCCGCATCAATATCGTGGATACACCAGGCCATGCTGACTTTGGTGGTGAAGTAGAACGCGTATTGGGTATGGTAGACGGCGTATTATTATTGGTTGATGCTGTTGATGGCCCGATGCCACAAACCCGTTTTGTAACTAAAAAAGCATTGGCGCTAGGCTTAAAACCCATTGTTGTGATTAATAAAGTAGATCGCCCTAGTGCGCGTACTGATTGGGTAATTGATCAAACCTTTGATTTGTTTGCTAATTTGGGTGCAACAGATGACCAATTAGACTTTCCAATTGTTTATGCCTCTGCATTAAATGGTTTTGCCATGTTAGACATGAGCGAAAAAACAGACAATATGCGTGCTGTTTTTGAAACCATTCTTAAACATGTAGAGCCACCTAAAGGCGATGCAAATGCACCATTGCAAATGCAAGTATCTGCTTTAGATTACTCCACCTACACAGGTCGTTTAGGTGTTGGCCGAGTATTGAATGGTCGTGTTAAAACTGGTCAAGCAGTTGCTGTAATGCACGGCGATGAACAAATTGGTACTGGCAAAATTAGTCAAGTACTTGGCTTTGAAGGTTTAGAGCGCGTTGAAATTGCTGAAGCAGAAGCAGGCGACATTATTATTATTGCTGGTTTAGACCAGATTGGTATTGGTTACACCATTTGTGACCGTGATAAACCTGTTGGTTTACCACACTTAGGCGTTGATGAGCCAACATTAACCATGGACTTTATGGTGAATACATCGCCATTAGCGGGTACTGAAGGCAAGTTTATTACTTCACGCCAAATTCGTGATCGTTTAACAAAAGAATTATTAGTGAACGTGGCATTACGTGTTGAAGACACAGCAGATGCTGATATTTTCCGCGTGTCTGGTCGTGGCGAATTGCATTTGACGATTCTATTAGAGAATATGCGTCGTGAAGGATTTGAAATTGCGGTTGGTAAACCAAAAGTGGTTTTCCGTGAAGTTAATGGTGAAAAATGCGAGCCGTATGAAATTTTAACTGTTGATGTGGAAGATGATAATCAAGGTCCAGTCATGGAAGAGTTGGGTCGCCGCCGTGGTGAAATGCAAAACATGGAGTCTGATGGTAACGGCCGTACGCGTTTAGAGTACAAAATTCCAGCACGTGGCTTGATTGGTTTCCAAGGTGAATTTTTAACATTAACACGTGGTACTGGTTTAATGGCGCATATTTTTGATGAGTATGCCCCTGTAAAAGCCGATATGCCAGGTCGCCGCAATGGCGTATTGATTTCATCTGAAAAAGGTGAGGCGGTTGCTTATGCTTTATGGAAGTTGCAAGACCGCGGCAAAATGTTTGCTAGCCCAGGTGATAAATTATATGAAGGCATGGTGATTGGTATTCATAGTCGTGATAACGACTTGGTTGTGAACCCGATTAAAGGTAAACAGCTGACTAACGTGCGCTCTTCAGGCACAGATGAAGCGGTGCGTTTGATTACACCAATTGCAATGACATTGGAAAGTGCTGTTGAGTTTATTGATGATGATGAGTTGGTGGAAATTACGCCAAAAACGATCCGTATCCGTAAACGTTTCTTGTTAGAGCATGAGCGTAAAAGAGCTTCAAAAGACTAATGTAATCACGCAGTTAAGTAACTAAAAAAGCCACCAATGAGGTGGCTTTTTTTTGGCTGTCGGTAATGATTAAAATCACGTCCTTGTAGGGGTGTGGATTTTGTGCTATTATAAGCACCTGATTTTTAATGATAAATTATATAAACCCTTTATAACGAGCGATTTTTTAACACGATTAACTAATGAATTAAGGAGAAGTTTTGACATTAACAAATGTTCAAAACCACCAAGAAACACACACCCATGATCATGAATTTGATGCAATACCTTCAGTCAAATTCCGTCCGCCAAATGCGCTTGATGGCCATGCCGTTACCGCGCTCATCAAAAATGCACCACCTCTAGATAATAACGCATCTTATTGTAATTTATTGCAATGTACACACTTCGCATCAAGCTGTGTGGTTGCAGAGTTGAATCATCGTATTGTAGGTTGGCTGTCTGCTTATATACCGCCTGATCAACATGACCATATTTTTGTATGGCAAGTAGCCGTTGATTCAGAAGCAAGAGGAAAAGGTTTAGCAAAACATTTGTTAATGGCATTGCTCATGCGTAGTGCTTTAGCAAATGTGAGTTATCTCATCACAACGATTACGCAAGATAATCAAGCATCGTGGGCGGTGTTTGAAGGTTTTGCAAGATCACATCAATTATCGTTGAGTAAGAAGCCGTATTTTGAAAAAGAACGCCACTTTCAAGGTAGTCATGAAACGGAGTTTTTGGTCAAAATAGGTCCATTCGATATTCAAAAGATTTTAAGCAATCAAGGAGTTTACCATGTCAAAAATACCTCATCCTAGTCAAAAAAATCAAACCAACACTGCCATTTTTGAGCGAAGAGAATCAAATGTAAGAAGCTATGCCCGCGCAATGCCTAGAAAATTTATCAAAGCACAGGGTGCTTGGATGCACGATAGTAATGATGGGCACTATCTCGATTTTTTGTCAGGGTGTGCTTCACTCAATTATGGTCACAATCATCCAGTGCTTAAAGAGGCATTGATGCAATACATTGCCAACGATGGGATTGCGCAAGGTTTGGATTTGCATACGCAAGCGAAAGCCGATTTTTTGAATGCATTTGAAACGATTATTTTAAAACCAAGACAATTAGATTATCGCGTGATGTTCACTGGGCCTACTGGTACTAATGCGGTGGAAGCGGCGATTAAATTAGCGCGTAAAGTCACCAAGCGCGAGTTAATTGTTTCGTTTACTAATGGATATCATGGTATGACATTGGGTGCGCTAGCCTGCACTGGTAATGCAGAAAAACGCAATGGAGCAGGTGTGCCACTTAATCATGTCGTGCATGAGCCTTTTGATGGATATTTTGGTGACAATATTGACACTGCTGAAATGTTAGATAAGCGTTTGTCAGATCCTTCAAGTGGCTTAGATAAGCCTGCCGCAATTTTACTAGAAACGGTACAAGGGGAAGGTGGTTTAAATGCCGCGTCTACGCCATGGTTACGCAAAATTGCCGATATAGCTAAACGTCATGGTGCTTTATTGATTGTGGATGATATTCAAGCTGGTTGTGGGCGTACCAATGGATTCTTTAGCTTTGAAGGAATGGGATTCACGCCGGATATTGTCACCATGTCAAAATCATTATCGGGTATGGGCTTGCCTTTTGCTGTTGCATTATTCAATCCTAATTTAGATATCTGGTCGCCTGGTGAGCATAACGGTACTTTCCGAGGTAATAATCATGCTTTTGTGACGGCTACCGCAACACTTAAACACTTTTGGTCCGATAATCAGTTTATCAGTGAAGTGCAGCAACGAGCACAGTATCTGCATGAACGCTTAGAAAATATGGCAGATCAGTATGGGTTTAGTACGCGCGGAAAAGGCATGATGCGGGGTATTGATGTTGGCTCTGGCGAAATGGCTTCAAAAGTGACATCGGATGCTTTTGATAAAGGTCTTATTATTGAAACGAGTGGGGCTTTTGATGAGGTTGTTAAAGTGTTGGCGCCACTGACTATCACCGAAGCGGAAATGGCAAAAGGTCTTGATATTTTAGATCAGAGCATTCGCCATGCTTGTTCACAACAGGTTAGCGCGGCAGCGTAGTCAGGAACTGATTTGATGATTGTGCGTCATTTAAATGATATTCGTAATAGTGAGCGTAACGTAAAGACCAAAGATTGGGAAAGCGCGCGCATGCTACTAAAGCAAGATGGAATGGGCTTTTCGTTTCATATTACAACTTTGTATGCTGGGGCTGAAATTCAGATGCAATACCTTAATCACCTCGAGTCTGTTTTTATCTTGCAAGGTAAAGGGAGCATCGAAGATTTAGCTAGCGGAGACATACATGCATTGCTGCCTGGTACCCTCTATGCACTCAATGCCCACGATCATCATGTATTAAGAATTGAGCAAGAAATAGTCTGTGCTTGTGTTTTTAATCCGCCAGTCTCTGGTCGAGAAATACATGATGATAATGGTTCATACCCAGCAGATATTGATTAACTGACAAAAGAGGTTTCTAACTATTAAACACACAGACGATCACTATCCAAGTAGACAGCATGCACAAGCAACCTTAATCGAGCGACAAGACCCGGTATGTTATGGCCAATGGCAGTCCTCATCACCTTTAACAAAAGTGCAGCTAGACCACTTTAATCAAAATGGATATTTGTTTTTAGAGAATCTATTTACAGCAGATGAGATTCTACATTTACAAGCTGAAGCTAAACACGCTTTGTTGAACGCAGCTGTATTACGCCAAGAAACAGTCATTAGCGAGCTTGACAGTCATGAGGTGAGATCGATATTTGATATCCATCTACAGTCGCAATTGATGGGCCGTCTAGCCTCAGATCAGCGTTTGGCTGAAGTGGCCGCTTTATTGCTGGATGATCAAGTTTATATCCATCAGTCGCGATTGAATTACAAACCTAGCTTTGTTGGTGAATCGTTTTATTGGCATTCGGATTTTGAAACATGGCATGTTGAAGATGGCATGCCGCGCATGCGTGCATTATCCATCTCTGTATTGCTGACAGAAAATACACCCTATAACGGGTCATTAATGTTGGTGCCTGGCTCTCATCGTTTCTTTCTATCTTGTATTGGAGAGACGCCTGAAAATCACTACCAATCATCACTTAAGAAACAAGAGTTTGGTGTGCCCGATCAAGCGAATTTAGAAAAAATGGTGCGTGAGTTTGGCATAGTCAGTCCAATAGGTGCGCCTGGCTCTGTCTTGATTTTCGATTGTAATATGATGCATGGCTCTAACAGCAATATCACGCCGATGCCCCGATCAAACACTTTTTTTGTTTATAACGCCATGTCGAATCGCTTAGTGAAGCCTTACGGCAATCAACCGCCAAGACCTGATTTTGCCGCCTGTCGCAGCCCGACCCCGATTAATCCACAAGGTGGCTATCTCACGCGTGTGTAGCATGAATACGCACTGAGTATAGCAATAACCATCACTCAATCATGGTAACGGTCATTAGTTTTGTTGTTTTTCTCAGCCTCTTTTTCATCATTGGCCTTGCTTCTGTTACCAAAAGTAAAGGAACAAAAAACGACTATTATTTGGCCGATCAATCGGTAAGCCCACTATTGAGTGGGCTTTCTGCTGTGGCTACTAATAATAGTGGCTATATGTTTATTGGTGTAATCGGTTATACATATACCGTTGGATTGGCTGCTATCTGGTTAATGCTAGGCTGGATTACAGGCGATTTTTTGGCCTCCCTTTTCATTCATAAGCAATTGCATAGTGCAACGGTTAAAACGGGTGAGGCTTCATATATCGGTGTATTAGCAAGATGGTCTGGTGGCAATATGTTGATTTGGAGGCGACTTGCAGCAGTATTAATCTTAATGTTCTTAGGCGCTTATGCAGCAGCACAAATCTCTGCTGGCAGTAAGGCGTTAGAAGGTGTTTTAGCCTGGAACAGAACAACGGGTGCCTTGATAGTTGCGTTAATGGTGCTTTCTTATAGTGTGGCAGGTGGTATTCGTGCATCAATCTGGACGGATGTAGCACAAAGCTTTGTGATGCTAGCGGCAATGATGGTGCTGGTGTTTTGTGGTGTCATGACCCTTGGAGGCATCACTCACGTTATTCATGCATGGCAGGCAATTCCTGGCTATTTCGATTTGTTGCCACAAACCCCTGCGTTCCCTGGCTGGATGGGTATCGTTCTATTTTCATTGGGATGGTTAGTGGCTGGATTAAGCGTGATTGGGCAGCCGCATATCATGGTCAGATTTATGGCGCTCAATGACGCTAATAGCATCAATGCAGCACGTATTTATTATTATGGTTTTTTTATTCTTTTTTATGCTCTAGCAACAATAGCGGGCATGTTAGCGCGTCTGCATTTACCAGCGCTTAATCAGCTAGATCCAGAATTGGCGCTACCAACAATGGCGGTGCAATTATTACCACCAGCATTGGTTGGTGTCGTATTGGCTGGGATTTTTGCCGCTACGATGTCTACGGCTGATTCGTTAGTATTGAGTTGCTCTGCGGCTATCACACATGATTTATTACCTCAGGCTGCGGAGCGGCAAATGACGATTAAATTAGTGACAGCTGCAGTTACTGGCTTGGCATTGTTAATTGCCTTATATGCAAGCAGTAATGTGTTTGATTTAGTCATCATGTCATGGTCTGTGATGGCTGCTGCCTTTGGCCCCATATTAATTTTATTCGCAATGAATCGGGTAATGACGGAAGCTATCGCTATTTTTATCATGGTAATCGGTATTGTAGTGGCATTGTTATGGCGTTATGCCAACTTACACCATATGGTCTACGAAGGATTGCCCGCCATGTTAATAGCATTATTGATAGGCTATTTACTTTCCAAAACAGCAAAGCAGGCGATTATTAAATAACCAATAATGGGTCACCACAAAAAAGCCAAATCAGAAAAGATTTGGCTCTTTTAGACATCTTCAAAAGACTAATTGCTTTTCAAAATATGTTGCTCTATCAGTACAGTATCTTGATGATTCATTAGCCACACTTGCCCATCTTGAATGTTACATTGCAGCTGCATAGTACGTTCTGCCAGTTGAGCGATCGCTTGCGTGCACTGTTGAGATAAGTTAATGATGGTTAGGTTTTTCGAGCGCAATAATTGTTTTTCATTTTGATCAAACCACATATTGGCAGCATTACCACCGTAACAGTAGACAATCACTTGCTTGGCTCTACCACAAGCTTTGCGAATCAGTTTTTCATCAGGCAAGCCAACATCAATCCATAATTCAATCGCCCCCGTTAAATCTTTTTGCCATAAATCTGCTGATTCATCATCGGTCATGCCTTCGGCAAATGCCAAGTATTCACTGGCATTCAGGGCGAAACTTAACAAGCGTACCATCATACGCTCATCGGTTTCTGATGCTTGACGGGAGAGTGTTAAGGCATGTTCAGCATAATAATGCCTATCCATATCTGCAATTTGCAGGCTCGCTTTAAATACGGTGGCTTTAATCGCCAATTTACTCTAAGCCTTGACTAGCAAGGTAATCCTCATAATTGCCTGTAAAATCAACAATGCCATCGGGTTTGATTTCTAAGATACGCGTAGCAATAGAGCTCACAAACTCACGGTCGTGACTGACAAAGAAGAGGGTGCCGTTGTATTTATCTAAAGCGGTATTTAAAGCCTCAATCGATTCCATATCCATGTGATTAGTCGGTTCATCCATCAACAACACATTGGTACGTTCTAACATGAGCTTACCGTATAACAAACGACCTTTTTCACCACCAGATAGCACTTTCACTGATTTTTTAGTCGCCTCACTGCCAAATAACAAACGCCCCAGCATACTGCGAACAACATTGTCATCATCGCCAGGTTTACGCCATTGCGACATCCATTCGAACAAATCCTCGCCTTTGCTAAACTCGTATTCATGATCTTGCGCAAAATAACCAATATTGGCTTTTTCTGCCCATTTAACAGCACCATATTTAGGCGCTAAATCATTGGCCAAGCAACGTAATAGCGTGGTTTTACCAATACCGTTTTCACCAATAATAGCCACTTTTTCGCCTGCTTCAAAAATGACTTCAAAGTCTTTAAATAAGTCTTTGTCATCAAAGCCATGGCCTAGTTTTTTAAGCTCAACAGCGTTGCGATGTAGCTTTTCTTTGACATCATATTCAAAGCGAATAAATGGATATTGACGGCTAGAAGGCTTAAATTCTTCTACCTTAATTTTATCAATTTGTTTAGCGCGACTGGTTGCTTGTTTTGCTTTTGACGCATTTGCTGAAAAACGACGCACAAAGTCTTGTAAATCAGCAATTTGCTGTTTGGCTTTGGCATTGTCTTTTGCTTGTTGGTTACGTGCAGCAATACTCGCTTCCATATAATCATCATAGTTACCAGGATAAGAGGTAATCTTGCCGTAATCCATATCGCATGTGTGTGTACACACTTGGTTTAAAAAGTGACGGTCATGCGAAATAATCACCATAGTGCAGTCGCGATTATTCACCACATCTTCCAACCACCGAATGGTATTAATATCCAAGTTATTGGTGGGTTCATCTAGTAGTAAGACATCTGGATTAGCAAACAACGCTTGTACTAACAACACACGTAATTTCCAGCCAGGCGCCACTTCACTCATTGGGCCGTTATGTTGTTCAATTGGAATACCAACACCAAGTAACAATTCGCCAGCGCGCGCCTCAGCTGTGTAGCCGTCATATTCAGCAAACACACCCTCAAGCTCAGCCGCTTTCATATAATCGTCTTCAGTCGCCTCTAAATTTGCATAGATAGCATCGCGTTCAGTCATGGCTGCCCACATTTGCTCATGGCCCATCATCACCACGTCCAATACACGTTTATCTTCATAAGCAAACTGATCTTGGCGCAGAAATGCCATGCGTTCATTGGGGTCTAAGGAAATATTGCCGCTGGTTGGTTCTAGCTCACCAGCTAAAATTTTCATAAAAGTGGATTTACCACAACCATTAGCGCCAATCAGGCCATAGCGATTACCATCGCCAAATTTAACGGAAACGTCTTCAAATAGTGGCTTAGAGCCAAATTGCATGGTGATATTATTTGCGGTTAACATAAAGTCTCTAAATTCATTAATACTGTAATTGGTTTAATTAAAATCGATAAATTGAAATACATTTTTAAAATTGATTGCGGATAACAACTTCATCCATTGCTAATTGGCCGCCTCTAGCGCGCGCTGGTTCTAGGGCTTTGCCGACGACAACAAACATTGTTGGCAGATGATCTTCAGGCAAGTTTAACAGTTTACCAACCGCATCAAAATCAAAGCCGTCCATTGGGCAAGTGTCATAACCCATTTCTTTTGCCGCCAACATGATCGTCATCGCCGCCATGCCGCAAGAGCGCATGCCTTCATCGCGCTGAACTTGTGCATTGCCTTGATAATAATTGCCAATGGCAGGAACAAGATAATCTTGCACTGGTTTGGGGGCGTTAGCCCAATAGCGTTCAGGTTGTTTAGCCCAAGCATTCAAATCAGCAGTTAATACAATCAATAAAGAAGCCTCTTCCACTTGTGCCTGATTCCAACTAACAGCGCGAATTTGCTGGCGCAACACAGGATCAGTAACCAATACAAAACGCCAGTTTTGAATATTAAATGCTGTTGGTGACAGCATTGCTAATGACATTAATTGTTCTATTTCTTGCTCAGTCATTTGATGATTGGGATCATATGCTTTAATCGAGCGGCGCTCTACAATTGCTTCAGTCACATTCATTTGTTTTACTTTCTAGTAATTAATGTCAATAATTTCTAATTCTAAAAGACCAGCAGGGCGTTGCCAACGAACGCTATCACCCACTTTTCGCCCAATGAGCGCTTTGGCAATGGGTGAAACATAACTGACTTTGTGTTGCGTAATGTCTGCTTCATCTTCACCAACAATGTGAAATTGTAGCAGTTCACCATTTTCATCTTCTACTTTTACCGTTGCGCCAAATAATACTGTGCTTTTATCTTGCTTTGATGGCTCCACTAAAACAGCCTCTTGCAATCGCACGGATAAATAACGTAAATCACGATCAATCACTGCTAATCGTTGCTTAGCAGTTTCATTATCTTTTTCCATCATCAAACTGGCACGTTCTTTATCAAGCAGTTTGGCCGCATCTTCTAATTGTTGCAATCCAGCTGAGGTAACATAATTGGTATGCTGGCTAACTGGACGTTCTGGTAAATCTGTCCCTGCGTGTTCTAAATCATCTTCTTTAACAAAACCGCGGCTCATTATTCCCACT
>CBFHHI010000047.1:0-14982 GCA_965655675.1 Methylophilaceae bacterium
TTATAAGCGATACACGCTGGAAACAAAAGGGCCGAATGGCTGTATTGAACAAAATTGATGGTTTATGGGATGCACTTAAAACTGAGTCTGAGGTAGAAGCAGAGCTGATTCAACAGATTGATACTACCTCTGATTTGTTGGGTTTAGATAAACAATATATTTTTCCAACTTCTGCACAAAAAGGATTGCTAGCAAAGATTAATCATGATGAAGCATTGCTGGCGCGAAGTCGATTAATGGCTTTGGAGCATGCGCTGTCAGAAGAGTTGATCCCATCCAAAAAAGCCATTGTGTATGATAACGTGCAACATGAAGTTGATGATATTGTAAACAATGCCAATATGATTTTACAAGCACGTTTGTCTGGCATTATTGAGCAGATTGAAGAGTTGCGTGGTTTGCGTGGTAAAAATGAAGATGTTGTCGAACATATGATGACGAAAGTGAAGCAAGATAAGGAGAACTTTGAAAAAGGGTTGCAACGTTTTCAAGCGTTAAGAAGTGTATTTTCACAGCAAACAAACAAACTATTTACCTTGCTTGGCATGGATGCGCTCAAGCTTAAAGTACACGATACCCGCCATAAAATGGTTTCTGCTAAATTCACTAAAACGATGCGCGATGCAACTGATAGTTTTTTTGATGATTTAAAGACACGATTAATTGCATCAGATGAGCAAATTGGTGAAATTAAAACCATGATGGATGTCATGTACGAGAAGTTTTCTAAAGAACATGGACTGCTGAAATCAGAGCCACCAGCGCTTTCAACCCTGCGTTATCAGAAAGAGTTGGCGAAACTTGAGCTTGCATATAAAGAACAATTTAACACTACCTTTAATATGATTATGCATGAGAAATTGAATTTAACGACCATGTTTTTTGGTACGCTCGCTAATCGTGTTGTCCATGTTTATGAGGTGGCTAATCGTGATGTTGAAAACTGGCTTAAAGCGGTTATTTCACCAATGGAATCTCAAGTTCGCGAACATCAATTTCAATTGCGTCGACGTTTAGAAAGTATTAAACGTATTTATAAAGCATCGGATACTTTAGAAGAGCGTATTCTAGAACTTGAAACGATAGAGAAAAATATCCGTATACAAATAGATGATTTGCAACTATTAAAGCAGCATATTGGTAACGCTTTAACATTTGAAAATGTTGGATTAACAAAAGCTGCGTAATGTCGTTGAAGTAAAAAAATAGCCGCGTTCAGCGGCTATTTTTATGATTCGCATCTGTTAGTGAGAGGCCAGCATTGCTTTCTTGACATTCTGCATGGCTTTTTGCTCAATCTGACGAATGCGTTCGGCAGAAACGCCAAACTCTCCAGCCAAATCATGTAAGGTGCTGTTCTCTTTTTCGTTTAACCAGCGGGCTTCTAAAATGCGTCGGCTTCTATCATCAAGACTATCTAAAGCATGACTCAATGCGCTTGATTGTAAACGTTCATTTTGCTCATTTTCTAAGAAGTCTGATGGCTCCAATGTGTCAGCTTCCAAATAAGCAAGCGGATTGAATGAATCATCTTCATCTGCATCTACTGGCGTATCTAAAGAAATTTCTTGACCGTTTAAGCGATATTCCATTTCCATCACTTCTTCTGGCTTTACATTAAGCTTAGCCGCAATTGCATCCACTTCTTCAGGATTCAACGTGTTATTGCTATTTTTCATGCTACGCAAATTAAAAAACAATTTGCGCTGTGCTTTTGTTGTCGCAGTTTTCACTAAACGCCAATTGCGAATCACATATTCATGAATCTCTGCTTTTATCCAGTGAATCGCAAATGAAACCAAGCGAACACCGTGGTCTGGGTCAAAGCGTTTAACCGCTTTCATAAGGCCAATATTGCCTTCTTGAATGAGATCACTTTGCGGTAATCCATAACCCACATAACCTCTCGCAATTTTTGCGACAAGGCGTAAATGTGAAACGATTAGCTGTTGCGCTGCTTCTAAATCATTAAATTTCTTTAAACGGGTTGCATACTCATACTCTTCCTCTGCGGTCAGCATAGGAAAAGCTTTAATAGTACGCATGTATTGATCGTAACTATCTAGCGATGAAATCGAAGGCAATGTTAAAGCGTTAATGATTTTGCTCCTTATTAAACTTGTTAATATTTATCTTATTTTAGCACTCTTAGTGTGAGAGTGCTAGTGGTGGAAAAAGTTGCAATTAGTAGTTAATTAATCGATTTGAATAGTGATTTGGAAACAGCAATATAAGCTGAAAAAAGGCCAATAGTAATGGCAGTAATGCCGGTGAATAAAAAGACAGTCATATCTGGGAAATGTAGTCTGAAGTCTGTTTGGTATTCTATCGCTAATGCATGGATGGATAAGTTCAGTAACCAAATGACCATACCAGTAATAATTATGGCAAAGATAGTGCCAATAACGGCATAAATAGCGCCAGAATATAAAAATGGCCGTCGAATAAAACGATGGGTTGCGCCAATGAGTTGACTTACTTCAATCTCATCTTGTTGGGTGAGTATTTGCATGCGAATGGTATTGCCTATTACAGTAAACAAAGCAAAGCCTAGCAGCATGGCAAGTACAAATAATGCTTTTTTCCCAAGCGCAAGTAAATAACCTAGCCGCTTCAACCAAGCATCATCTACTTGTACATGTTCAACGCCGTCTAACTGGCTAAGCTCATCTTTTAGCTGCTGGATAGTAGCTGAATCTAGCACGCTGGGTTCAATAAAAAAGGCATCTGGCAGCGGGTTTTCCGATAGAGTGCTCATGACATCTTGATTATTGTTGTCGGTCATTAATTGTTTGAGTGCATCTTCTTTTGATACAAACTGAAATTGTTTGATGCTTTCACGCGTGGCTAAGGTATTGTGGATGCTATCAATCATTGTTGGAGTTGCATCCTTATTTAAGAATAAACTCAGATGAGCATCGCTTTTAATTGCGCTAACAAGACCACTGAAGCTGCTCAGAACAAGGTAGACAATCATCGGCAAAGCCAGACTGACTGCAATGGTTAAGGTGATGAATAAATGACTCAATAAATTGTTTCTAAAGCGCGTAATAACGAGTTTTAGCGCTTGGGAATGGTGTGTTAGCCAAGCGTTCATGGTAGCGTTGCCTCTGTCGTTACTAATCTGCCATGATCTAAATGCAGCATTTTATGGTTGTTGCCAGCTGTGCCTAAAGCATCATGTGTGGCGATAATGACAGTGACACCGACTTGTTGAAAGGCGCTGAATAAATCAAGAATGTCAGTTGCATAGTTTTTATCTAAGTTGCCTGTAGGTTCATCTGCAATCAAAATAGATGGTCTAGAAACCACTGCGCGCGCTATCGCTAAACGTTGCTGTTCTCCACCTGATAGCGTAATTGGCATCACTTTTTCTTTATGTAATAAGCCCACTTTATCTAGCGCGGCACGAACGCGTTTTGCGGCATCAGCGCCAGTAATGCCATTGATGGCGAGCGGCAATGCGACGTTATGGTAACAATTGCGGTCGTACAGTAATTTGTGATCTTGGAAAACGAGCCCAAATTTTCTGCGAATATAAGGTAATGCAGACTCACGTAATTGACTAACATTTTGATTGTTAATCAGCACGGTGCCGCTGGTGGGGCGCTCAATGGCGGCAACGAGTTTGAGTAGCGTGCTTTTGCCAGCACCAGAATGACCCGTGACATAAACCATTTCTCCTTGCGCTATGCTAAAGCTAGCATTCGTTAAGGCCTCTTGGCTGCCTGGGTAGCGCTTAGTCACGTTATCCAACACAATCATAGTTTCATCAAACTCACTATTGTCATATGAATATTATAGGTCATTCATTCATCAAATAGCGCATCGATAAATTCTTTGGCGCTAAATGGTCGTAAATCGTCTATTCCCTCTCCAACGCCAATATAACGAATAGGAATTGGCCGTGCTTCTGCAATAGCAGCAACGACACCACCTTTAGCTGTGCCATCTAGTTTACTTAAAATCAAACCAGTCACCCCAAGCGCATCATCAAATGCTTTCACTTGACTGACTGCATTTTGACCTGTGTTGGCATCGAGCACTAACATCACCTCATGTGGGGCGCCTGGATGCGCCTTATTAATCACGCGCTTGACTTTAGCAATTTCATCCATCAAATGCATTTGTGTTGGTAAACGACCTGCAGTATCGGCAATCACAATGTCAATTTTTTTAGAGATGGCTGAACTAACCGCATCAAAAATAACGGCAGCTGGGTCAGCGCCTTCAGATGCCACAACATGTACATTGTTGCGCTCACCCCATACTTGTAGCTGCTCTCTGGCTGCTGCCCTAAAGGTGTCGCCCGCAGCGATTAAAACAGACTTTCCTTGCGTTTGATATCGCTTGGCAAGTTTGCCAATAGAGGTTGTTTTGCCTGCACCATTGACGCCTGCTAACATGATAACAAAAGGCGTATTGGTGTGTGTTTCTAATGGGATTTCTAGCGGCGATAAAATAGCAAGCAATTCTGATTTCAGTGCGTCTTTTAATGCGCTAGTATCTTCTAAGCGCTCTTTTTTTACGCGTGCTTTTAATTTGTCTAATAGCTTCTCTGTCGCAGCAATGCCAATGTCAGAAGTTAGTAAAATAGACTCAAGCTCTTCATAAATAGCATCGTCTATTTTTTCGCCACTGAATAAGGTGCTGAGTTGGCCGCCTAATTGCTGACGCGTTTTACTCAAGCCTCTTTTAAGGCGTTCTGTAAAACTTAACTTAGATTCAGGAACGTTAGATTCAGTAGCGTTAGATTCAGTCGCGTTAGATTCAGAGCTGGTGAGATTAGATAATTGCGCATCATCAGACGGATTGGCATCTTGGTCTGTGGCTGAGTTGTCGGCTAACTCTTGGTGTTGCTTTTTATCTTTTTTGAAGAAATCAAACATAGTTACTATCTTGTCAGGTTGCTTTAATGAATATTTAAATTTGCAGCTAAGTGGATACTGCCATGCTGTGATTATAGATTAATTGCCTATAATTAGCTAAACAAGGCATACAATGTCTTTTACTGTGAACTTGCTGATGCTGTTGAGAGTCACACATCACGATTAACGATTTGGTCCTACTATTTAGCGTGGCTGAATAAGTTTTTGTAATATTAAAAGAATATCTGGAGAGAAATAAATTGTTGATAAAAGCTTTGTTTGTATTGATGCTCATCAGTCCTGCGTTAGGTTTGGCAGAAACACCTACGCAAGAATATCTGTTAGATAATGGTTTAAAGCTGATTGTGAAAGAAGATCATCGCTCGCCAGTGGTGGTTTCGCAAGTTTGGTATCGTGCGGGTGCATTAGACGAGGTGAATGGTAAAACAGGTGTGGCGCATGTGCTCGAGCATATGATGTTTAAAGGCACAAAAAAGGTGCCCGCAGGTCAATTTTCAAGAATGATAGCGGCTGCTGGTGGTAAAGAAAATGCATTTACAGGCATGGACTACACTTGCTATTTTCAGCAGCTAGAAAAATCACATTTGCCACTCTCATTTAAATTAGAGGCCGATAGAATGGCTAATTTGATTATTAGTGAAGAAGAGTTTGCAAAAGAGATTAAAGTTGTGATGGAAGAGCGTAGATGGCGTACAGAAGATAAACCTCAATCAAAAGTGAATGAGCAGTTTCAAGCATTAACTTATAGAGCACATCCTTATGGGCGACCAGTCGTTGGTTTTATGAACGATCTAGAGAATATGACAGCTGCCGATGCAAAGGAATGGTATGACAATTGGTATGCCCCTAATAACGTAACACTGGTAGTGGTTGGTGATGTTAAGGCGAAAGAAGTGCTGGCATTGGCTAAACAATATTTTGGGCCACTAAAACCAAAAGCTTTGCCAGTGCGCAAGCCACAAGTGGAGCCTGCGCAAATTGGTGTGCGCCGGGCAGTGATTAAAGCACCAGCCAAATTGCCATATTTAGCAATGGGGTTTCATACACCAACATTAAACAGTAGTGCAACACCAGAAAATGCGTGGGAACCTTACGCATTAGATGTGCTTGCAGGCGTGTTAAGTGGAAACGCCTCTGCACGATTGAATCAAACTCTGGTGAGAGAAACTGCATTAGCGATTGAGGTTGATGCAGGTTATGACAGTGCAAATCGTGGCCGCTCATCACTGTTTGAATTGGTCGGGGCTCCTTCGCAGGGGAAGACAGTACAGGAGCTTGAGCAAGCGTTATTGCTCGAAATTGATAAAATCAAAAAAGAAGGTGTGACCCAAGAAGAGCTGAATCGGGTAAAAGCCGCAGTGATTGCAGCCGATGTTTATGAGCGCGATTCTATGTTTTACCAAGCGATGCAAATTGGACAGCTGGAAACCATGGGTTATGACTGGCGCTTATCAAAAGAATATCCAGAAAAGTTGAAAGCCATTACTTCTGAACAAATTCAGGCAGTCGCTAAAAAATATTTAGTTGAAGATAATATGACAGTTGCTACATTGGATCCACAGCCAATTGATCCCAATGCAAAGCCTGTTGGCATCCCCCATACACACTAAGCTAGATAGATGGTATGGGTCGCATATTTGGTTATTGTGTTATTAAAACTGGCTTAGTTTTTTGATATTTAAGATTTTTTCTAAGGTGTAGTATGAAGACATTTCATTTTTGTATTTTGTTCATCACAAGTCTCATTGCGAGTAATAGTTACGCTGCGGTGAATATAGCGCATTGGCAAACCAGTGCTGGCAGTCGTGTTTATTTTGTTGAGAATCATGATTTGCCTATTATTGATATGAGTGTTGGTTTTCCTGCAGGTAGTGCGCGTAATACGAGCAATACTGCTGGTTTAGCAGAGATGACCTTGCATATGATGAGCCTTGGCGCCGCAGGCATGGGTGAGGAAGAAATTACCAATGCATTTGCTGATATTGGTGCTCAAACGGGTGGTTCTTTAGATGCAGATCAGGCCTCTTTTACTTTGCGCACATTAACCAGTGAGCAAGGTCAAGCCTTGAATGTGTTTAAAAAAATATTGCATCAACCAGATTTTCCTGTCGATGTGTTGGCGCGTGAAAAGTCACGTTTTGTAGCTGGTTTACAAGAGGCCGAAACGCAACCTGAAAGCATCTCTAAAAAAGTATTTATGCAAGCGTTGTATGGGGCGCATCCTTATGGCATCGCTGAAGGCGGAGAAGTGAACACGATTAACACTATCGAACGTCAAGCGTTGCAAGCTTTTTATCAGCAACATTACAGTGCAAAAAGTGCTGTGATTGCATTGATGGGGGATATGACAAGAGCGCAAGCAGAGACGATTGCCGAACAACTGTCGGTGGGTCTTCCGCAAACACCAGCTGTTGAAGATTTACCACCAGTTCATATGCCTCAAGCAGCAATCAAGCAAGCGATTCCACATCCTGCTAGCCAAGCTCATATTTTGATGGGCTATCCAGGCATTAAACGCAGCGATCCAGATTATTTTCCACTGTATGTTGGTAACTATGTTTTAGGTGGTGGCGGTTTTGTGTCTAGGCTAACAGAAGAAGTGAGAGAAAAGCGTGGGCTTGTGTATAGCGTATATAGCTACTTTATGCCCATGGCAGAGCAAGGCCCGTTTCTCATTGGCTTGCAAACAAAAAAAGAGCAAGCGGATGAAGCACTAAAAGTCGTGAATGAAACATTAACCCAATTCATGCAAAAGGGTGTTACTGATGCAGAATTAAAAGCAGCTAAGTCGAATATTACGGGTGGGTTTCCAATGCGTATCGATAGCAACCGTAAGATTATTGGCTATCTGGCAATGATTGGTTTTTATCAATTGCCACTCACTTATTTAGATGACTTTAATCAAGCTGTTAATAAAGTCACTGCAGCGCAAATTAAGGCGGCATTTAATAAGCGATTACAATTAAATCAGTTCGTTTCTGTAATTGTTGGCGCGCAAGAATAATCACAATAAAGACTTCCAGACACTAGGGGTAGTGGCTAACAGCTGATTACTTGATTAGCGTTTGCATGTGTTTTATCGAATATGAGGTCAATTGTTCTGCTTTGCCGTCATCATCTACGGTGATGTTAAATGGTGACGGAGCATAGCAAGCAGTATTGCGCTAAAATAGACGTTTTCTATCAATCCTATCTATTTTTTTGAAACAGTTGATACCATCAAAAATGCAGGCAAAGAATACCGTGCGTATTGGTGCTGGGATATGGCGAAGCCGCTTGCTTAAGTTTCCTGATGCAGAAGGCCTAAGACCAACACCAGATCGTGTCAGGCAAACGGTATTCAATTGGCTAGGGCAAGACTTAACCAATCAGCATTGTTTGGATTTATTTGCGGGAACGGGTGTAATGGGATTTGAAGCGTTATCCCGTAATGCTAAATCTGCCACATTAGTAGAGTTAGCTAAAATGCCATATCAGGCATTACTCAATAATAAACAGGCGTTAAAAGCAACAAACGCACAGATTATGCAAATGGATGCTTTGCAGTTTTTAGCGACTAATCAACAACAATTTGACGTTATTTTTTGTGACCCCCCTTATGCGCATGGTTGGCTAGACAAATTGTTGCCGTTATTAAGCACACATTTGTCACCAGGTGGCAGTGTCTATATAGAAGCAGAATATGCACTCACAGAAATGGTTGGGTGGGATATCATCAAGCAAGGTAAAGCGGGCAATGTGTATTATCATTTGTTAAAATCGAACAAATCGTTGAGGCATACCCATGACTAAAAAATGCATAGCAGTCTATCCTGGCACGTTTGATCCCATTACCTTGGGGCATGAAGATGTTGTTCGTCGTGCAGCAAATTTGTTTGATGAAGTGATTGTTGCTGTGGCAGGTAGCACCACTAAAACCACACTCTTTAGCCTTGAAGAGCGTGTAGCTTTAGCAATAACAAGTTTTGATGCGCCCAATGTGAGAGTAGTCGGTTTTGCTGGTTTGCTTATGCAGTTTGTGCAAGACCAAGGTGCGCAAATGGTGATTCGTGGCTTGCGTGCTGCCAGTGATTTTGAGTATGAGTTTCAGTTGGCAGGGATGAATCGCAAGCTGTATCCTAAATTAGAAACTTTATTTTTAACACCATCAGAGCAGTATATGTTTGTGTCTTCTAGCTTGGTACGTGAAGTTGCCCATTTAGGTGGCGATGTGCACCAGTTTGTTTCGTCAAATGTTGAAAATGCTATTAAAAAGAAATTAGGTTAATCGCAGATGGCTTTAATGATTACTGATGAATGCATTAATTGCGACGTTTGTGAGCCAGTATGTCCGAACGATGCCATTTATCAAGGGCAAGAAATCTATGAGATTGATGCCAATTTGTGTACAGAATGCGTCGGGCATTTTGATGAACCACAATGCGTTACTGTATGCCCAATTGATTGTATTCCACTCAATCCTAATGTGGTGGAAACAAAAGAGCAGTTGTTAATAAAATTTAAACGAATTGTCGGAAAGTAGGGAGAATCTATGAGAATGTTACATACGATGTTGCGAGTAGGTGATTTGCAACGGTCTATCGAATTTTATACCAATGTGTTGGGCATGAAATTGCTTAGACAACAGGACTATCCTGATGGCGAGTTTACATTGGCTTTTGTTGGCTACGGTAATGAGTATGAAAACACGGCACTAGAGTTGACCTATAACTATGGCAAAACAGAATATGATATGGGCAATGCTTTTGGCCACATTGCCATTGAAGTCGAGGATGCTTATAAAGCCTGTGATTTAGTCAAAGCCAAAGGTGGAAAAGTCATTCGTGAGGCAGGACCAATGAAGCATGGCACGATTGTGATTGCTTTTGTTGAAGATCCTGATGGCTATAAAATTGAATTTATTCAAGCAGGTACGATTGAATATCCGCGATGAGTATCTATGCTAAATGAGCATGAGTGACAATAGGGAACCATTAAAGCAAGCAGTGCAGTTGGCCTTGGATGGTGAATGGGATGCTTCGCATCAAATCGCGCAAGATTATGCTGATGTCACCGCTAACTGGATACATGCCGTTCTCCATAAAATTGAAGGTGATGAGTGGAATAGCAAGTATTGGTATCAAAAAACTGCTGGCAAACAATATACAGACTATCCAGATGTTACAAGTGAACTGAAAGCCATATTAAAAGTATTAAGCGCGCTATGAAATGAAGCTATAAAAAAAGCCTGCAGGGACAGGCTTTTTTACTGGATAAGCTAATTGTTCGGTTAGCTGTTAGATAGAGTAACGTATTTAAATTGACCTGCCACAAACACAAAGTTTGCATCTAGGTTAGCAGCATCTTTCTTGACTGCATTTTTATAAGTCCAAACCACACCTTGTTTGTCGCCACTGGCGGTTTTAAGTGTAGTAATGCTATCTGGGATACCAAATTTGAGTGACACTTTATCTGGATTTGTTTTTTCTAGCATTTGATAGAATGCAATATCAGAAACAACCAAACCATTATGATTAACAGAGCCATTGTCATTTATGTTTTTTTGAAATCCCATGGCACTTGCATTGATGCTGCTAAAAGCAAGTAAACCAATCATTAAACTGCTGAGTAATTGCTTTTGAATGAACTTTTGATTCATTTTAGTCTCCTCTTTTTGTTGAAAGAAAAGACACTATAACAAGAAGCTGTTGCAGATTTATGACAGCTATGTAACTGATTTGTAAAGATAAAAAAATGGGGCATATCTCATGCCCCATTTTAGCTTCGATTATTCAAAAAGTGATTTTGCTTTATCTAACCAGCTCTTGTTTTTAGGGCTGTGCTTGCCAGCATCTGCCTGTGTGCTTAATTCAAATTCACGAAGCAAATCTTTTTGTTTTTCGGTTAACTTGACTGGTGTTTCCACCACCACGTGCACCATTAAATCGCCTGGCTCACTACCACGCAGCGGTTTAATGCCTTTGCCACGTAATCTAAATACCGCACCTGTTTGCGTTTCGGCCGGCACTTTCATTTTGGCAGAGCCGCCTAATGTCGGCACTTCAATTTCGCCGCCTAATGTGGCTGTGGTGAAGCTAATCGGCATTTCACAATGTAAGTTACCACCATCTCTTTCAAACATCTCATGTTTTTTGATGTGTACAACCACGTACAAGTCGCCAGTAGGACCACCATTGACACCAGCTTCTCCTTCACCAGATAAACGAATGCGATCACCTTCATCCACACCGGCAGGTATTTTAACGGACAGTGTTTTGTGTTGTTTGGTGCGACCATCTCCATGACAGGTAGGGCACTCATCTGCTTTTGCAATGGTTTTGCCTGTGCCATGACATTTAGGACAAGTTTGCTGTACTGAGAAGAAGCCTTGTTGCATACGCACTTGACCATGGCCGCCGCAGGTACCACAGGTTGAAGCTGATTTTCCAGCTTTTGCACCAGTACCATTACATGTTTCACAAGTGGACATGACGGGAATGCGAATCTTAGTTTCGGTTCCTTTAGCAGCCTGTTCAAGTGAGATTTCCATGTTGTAACGTAAATCGGCGCCGCGATAGACATTGCTACGTTGTTGCCCGCGACCACCACCAAAAATATCACCAAAAATATCACCAAAAGCATCATTAAAACCACCAGCGCCGCTAAATCCACCGCCACCACCCATGCTTGGATCAATGCCAGCATGACCATATTGATCATAAGCCGCACGCTTTTGGGCATCAGATAAAATTTCGTAAGCTTCTTTTGCCTCTTTAAATTTCTCTTCTGCTTTTGCATTATCTGGGTTGCGGTCAGGGTGATACTTCATCGCTAATTTGCGATAAGATTTTTTGATTTCATCTGCCGACGCATCTTTGTTAACGCCCAATATTTCGTAAAAATCTTTTTTTTCAGCCATATGTATCTACTTTGTTTACATTATTTTTAAATATAAAAGTCGTTAGCACCAATGATGACGCTAACGACTAGAGTGACTACATCATGCTTTAGTCTTCTTTTTTCACTTCTTCAAACTCAGCATCAACCACTTCAGCATCAATCGTTTTCTCTCCGTCTTTGCTTGGTTGAGCACTTTCTGTATTGGCTTCTGCTTGTGCATCAGCATTGATTTTTTCGCCGAGTTTTTGAGAAGCTTCCATTAGTGCATTGTTTTTAGCTTCAATGGTTTCTTTGTCGCCATCTTTAATCACAGATTCTAAATCTTTAATGGCCTCTTCAATTTTAGCCTTTTCATCTGCTTCTAGCTTATCACCATATTCTTCAAGTGATTTTTTTACACTATGAATCATGCCATCAGCACTATTGCGCGCATCGACTAATTCACGTAATGCTTTATCTTCTTCTGCATGCGCTTCGGCATCCTCCTCCATGCGTTGAATTTCTTCTTCGCTTAAGCCAGAGTTTGCCTTGATGGTAATTTTATTTTCTTTGCCTGTTGCTTTATCTTTAGCTGAAACATGCAAAATACCGTTGGCATCAATATCAAATGTCACTTCAATTTGCGGTTGACCACGTGGTGCTGGTGGAATGTCGCTTAAATTAAATTGACCAAGTGATTTATTAGCATTTGCCATTTCACGCTCACCTTGCAACACCTGAATCGTCACTGCATTTTGATTATCTTCAGCCGTTGAGAATACTTGTGATGCCTTTGTAGGAATGGTTGTATTCTTTTTAATCAGTTTGGTCATCACACCACCAAGTGTTTCGATACCCAATGATAATGGTGTTACGTCTAATAACAATACGTCTTTCACATCACCTTGCAATACGCCGCCTTGAATAGAGGCGCCTACTGCAACTGCTTCATCAGGGTTTACATCCTTACGTGGTTCTTTGCCAAAAATTTCTTGTACTTTCGCTTGCACTTTAGGCATGCGGCTTTGACCACCAACCAAAATCACATCGGTAATATCAGAAGCAGAAACACCAGCATCTTTCATGGCTGTGGTGCAAGGTGCCATTGTGCGCTCAATTAAGTCTTCAACCATGCTCTCAAATTTAGTGCGTGTGATTTTCACTACCAAATGTTTAGGGCCTGTGGCATCCGCAGTGATATATGGCAAGTTCACTTCTGTTTGCGTGCTTGAAGAAAGCTCAATTTTTGCTTTTTCAGCCGCTTCTTTTAAACGTTGTTTAGCCAATAAGTCATTACGTAAATCTAAGCCGCCATTGTCTTTTTTAAATTCATCAGCCAAGAAATCGATAATGCGATTATCAAAGTCTTCACCACCTAAGAAAGTGTCGCCATTGGTTGAAAGAACTTCAAATTGATGCTCACCATCAATACTAGAAATCTCAATGATAGATACGTCGAATGTACCACCACCTAAGTCATACACCGCAATCTTGCGATCACCTTCTTGTTTATCTAAACCAAACGCTAACGCAGCCGCTGTTGGCTCGTTAATAATCCGTTTGACTTCTAAACCTGCAATACGGCCAGCATCTTTGGTTGCTTGGCGTTGACTGTCGTTAAAATAAGCTGGCACAGTAATGACCGCTTCTGTTACCTCTTCGCCTAAATAGTCTTCTGCCGTTTTTTTCATTTTACGCAATACTTCAGCAGATATTTGTGGAGGCGCCATTTTTTCGCCGCGCACTTCAACCCATGCATCACCGTTGTCTGCTTTCACGATTTTGTAAGGCATTAATTTAATATCTTTTTGAACTGCAGATTCATCAAAGCGGCGACCAATTAAGCGCTTCACTGCATAAAGCGTGTTTTCTGGATTCGTCACTGCCTGACGTTTTGCTGGCGCGCCCGCTAAAATTTCGCCATCTTCTTGATACGCGATAATTGATGGTGTTGTGCGAGTACCTTCAGCGTTTTCAATGACACGCGGTTTACCGCCTTCCATTACTGAAACACAAGAGTTCGTTGTGCCCAAGTCAATACCAATAATTTTGCCCATGTTCTATTCCTTATCTTTCTAAATTGCTATATTTAATAATGTTTGTCCGTTAAATAGGTATTCTGTTTTGTTGCCCTGAATCAGAGATTGGGTCTGTTTTTTCTTTTTCAAGACCCTCTTTAATTAAGGGCTATTTAGTTTTTGATACGACCACCAAGGCAGGGCGTAATACACGCTCATTGAGCGTATAACCTTTTTGCAACACAGATAACACAGTATTAGGTTCGCCCTCAGATTCAATCGTACTAATCGCTTGGTGTTTGTTCGGATCAAATTTCTCCTCTACTGGGTTAACCTCCGCAATATTAAATTTTTCAAATACACTTAATAATTGCTTTGCCGTTAGCTCAACACCATCTTTATAGCTGTCTAAGGTTGCGTTTTCTACCGCTAGCGCGGCATCCAAACTATCTTTAACTGCAAGCAATTCGCCACTAAATTTCTCAAGTGCAAACTTGCGCGCTTTATCAACATCTTCAAAAGAACGGCGGCGGATATTTTCACCTTCTGCCTTCACATAAAGCACTTGCGCTTTTGCTTCTTCTAATTCCACTTTTAAGGCTTCAATTTGAGCCTCTAGTGATATTTCAGGCGCATCTGATTCGACAGTTTCTGTTTGTGATTCTATATTCTCGTCTTGTGTATTTTGGTCATCTGACATTGGTTTTCCCATCCTTAAATTAATCCTGGTCTTTATATGGAGATGTAGCCATTAATTTCAAGGCGATTAGCTCATTTTTATGTGCTGAATAACGAATTTAAGTTATTTAGCGATTATTTGTTATAGGTCAAATAGGTTGTTCTTCTTCGGTGGGATATTAGTCTGTGTCACATTTTTTTAACCAAGAGGTAAATAAAATGAAAGTATGGCTAGATTTATTATCCACTGATTATGGGCTAATGAGCTTTATCGTTATTGTGGTGATTATTGTTGCAATGTTAGGCTTTGCTTATTTTGTTGTGAAACACCTCAGCAAATAGTCAACATTGTTTATTGCGCAGGTTGATTGGCTTGATTACATAGGTGATGGCGAATGACTATTTAGGAGGTGACTTGTTTGTTAGGAGGTGACTTGCAAAATACCTTCTAATACTGACGTAACAGAAGGTATTTGCTGCACGCCGCCCAAATTAACAGCCTTGCTATGAGCAGAAGCCATAACGCCAGTGCGTGCAGG
>CBFHHI010000048.1:0-14467 GCA_965655675.1 Methylophilaceae bacterium
GCATCAGTGCACTCAAGCCTTGCTCAGAAGTTGGGTAGCGCCCTGTATCAATACGATATTGATCCAGCGCCTTACCCAATGCATTTATTTGCGCCCAAGCAGTTTTAGTCTCAGATTTACCTATTTGATCGAAATACTTAGGACCAACATATCCAGCTAATAAACCAATAATCACCATGACTACAAGCAATTCTAAAAGGGTAAACCCTTGAAATTTAATTGATTTAGGTTGCATGTTTGCTTAGTTAATCCATAAAAAATCGGATTATAGCAATGGCAGTTTTCAATTAAGTTTCATTTTTATGACATTAATATTTTTTAGGACTATGCTTGGTGCTTATTATCTTGGATTATTAGCTAACTCCGCGTAAGGTGAGTGATTAAAAAATTCTATTTTAAGTAATAAAATCAATATACTAGATACGATATTTATCGTAAAAACACTTGTGTATCTCTATATAAAAGCATGAAGCTTTTATTTCAATTTTTTTAAAAGAGTGACAATAAAAAAGCGTCGCAGCAAGAAACGAAGGGATTCTGTGTTGTTATTCAACACTCTTGCTGAGACGCTAGTGATGAGAGAGCCGCTCATTCATTATGTCATCAGCTCTCTGCGCGCATATGCGGGAACAAAATCACATCACGAATACTTGGGCTATCGGTAATCAGCATGACCAAGCGGTCAAGCCCTATACCGCAGCCACCTGTTGGCGGCATACCGTACTCTAATGCGCGAATAAAGTCAGCATCGTAATACATCGCTTCTTGATCGCCCGCTTCTTTGGCTTTCATTTGTGCATGAAAGCGCGCTGCTTGGTCTTCAGCATCATTGAGTTCACTAAAGCCATTTGCCATTTCGCGACCTGTAATAAACAATTCAAAGCGCTCAGTAATGTCAGGATTAGCATCAGAAGCACGCGCTAAAGGAGAAACTTCTACAGGATAATCAATAATATACGTTGGATTCCATAACTGGCTTTCCGCTGTTTCTTCGAATAATGTCAATTGCAACGCACCTAGACCTGCATGATCAAATGGTTTCACGCCGTGCTTTAAGATTTCAGCACGTAAGAATGTTGTATCATTTAATTGTTCAAGTGTGTATTGCGGTGCATATTTTTGAATCGCACCTACGATGGTTAAGCGCTCAAACGGTTTGCTTAAATCCACTTCTTTACCATCATAACTAATCACCGCCGTGCCATGTGCAGCCATCACTGCGGCGCGAATACATTGCTCGGTATAATCCATCAGCCATTCATAATCGGTATAAGCGGCATAAAATTCCATCATGGTAAATTCTGGATTATGACGCACACTTAAACCTTCATTACGAAAGCTGCGGTTAATCTCAAATACGCGATCAAAACCACCTACAATTAAGCGTTTTAAATAGAGCTCTGGTGCAATACGCATATACATTTGCATATCAAGCGCATTGTGGTGTGTCACAAATGGTTTGGCAGAAGCACCACCGGGAATCGGATGCAACATCGGCGTTTCGACTTCTAAAAACTCATGTTGCGTCATAAATTGACGTACTGCCGACATGACTTTAGAACGTGTTTTGAATGTCTCGCGCGTTTCTTCTGAAGTAATTAAATCGACATAACGTTGACGATATTTAATTTCTTGATCTTGCAAGCCATGATATTTCTCAGGTAACGGACGCAATGATTTCGTTAATAAACGTAACTCACTGACTTTGATGGATAGCTCATCTGTTTTGGTTTTAAATAAAGCCCCTTTAGCACCAACAATATCGCCTAAATCCCAATGTTTAAAGGCTTCATAAATAGCCTGGCTATTTTCATCTGCCAAATTTTCTTTATTGATGAATAATTGAATACGAGCGGTTGCATCTTGCACAGTGGCAAAACTGGCCTTACCCATCACGCGTTTGAGCACCATACGTCCAGCGACAGCAACAGGAATATTCTGTGGGTCTAAAGTTTCTTTATCTAGTGCGTCATATTCAGCATGTAAAGGCGCTGCTTTGTGCGTCGGCTTAAAATCATTTGGAAACACTGCACTATTGCTGGGTTGCGCTTGTTCGCGCATGGCTTTTAATTTATCACGCCGCTCTGCGATAACATGATTTTCATCAACGTGTGTTTCATGCGCAACGGGCACTTCTGGCTTAACCTGTTCTGTCATTTGGTACTCGAATATGTAAAGTGATTAGTCAATATTGATTGAATAGCGCGCATTTTAGCATTATATGCTGCTGCATCATATGGCACTCAATCTAATGGTTTTTAATATTATTGTTTGCTAGTGACTAAAGACAGCACAGATTAAAAACGTTCATATTAGGTGCGGATATCGCCAATATAGCCTTGCTATAGTGCAGATTAGTTTTGTGTTTTCAATAAGTGCTTGTATATCAATGCATTTTGTATTGGTGCAGTTGTTGCTTATCTAGATGCATTCAGTTAACAATTGAGTAACTATATGCGCGAAACAGAACAATCATTAGCCAAAGATTTACATGAAAATATCCGTTATTTAGGCAGAGTACTGGGTGAAGCGATTCGTAACAAAGAGGGGCAAGACACTTTTGATACGATAGAAAATATTCGACAAACAGCAGTTAAATTTCGTCGCAAGAATGATCAAGAGGCTGCTTTTGCGCTTGAAAACACATTAAAAAATCTGAGCCCTGAACAAGCGGTGCCGATTATTCGCGCGTTTAGTCACTTTAAGCATTTGGTGAATATTGCCGAAGATTTATATGCGCATCAACGCACCAGAATCAATGAAGATAAACTTGGTGATGGTATGTTGGCGCATACGATTAATAAATTTAAAAAGCCTGAAGTGAATTATGAAACGATTACTCAATTCTTTAATGAAGCGCTGGTTTCACCAGTATTAACTGCACACCCTACAGAGGTGCAACGCAAAAGCATATTAGAGTTGCAAGATGCCTTAGCACATTATTTAGCCGAACGAGATTCCCTTATTTCAGAAAAAGAGATTGAGCGAAATCGATTACTTATTGAAGGCACCATCTGCGCCATTTGGCAAACACGCGTCGTGCGATTATCAAAAATTTCCGTCATCAATGAAATTGAAAATGCCATTAGTTATTATGAAACGACTTTTTTGCATGCGATTCCTGAAATTCTGCAAGATTTAGAGCGTGATATTAATCGTATTTTTAGTGAGGCGTTTGATGGGCTTTATCAATTACCCAGCTTTTTGCATATGGGCAGTTGGATTGGTGGCGACCGCGATGGCAATCCTTTTGTGAATGGTGAAACTTTAGCGCAGGCAGCAAGCTTACAATCCGCTGCTGCTTTTAAGTTTTATCTTAGCGAAGTAGAATCATTGCGGCGAGAGTTAGCTGTCTCGACTCGGTTGGCACCAGTAACCCCTGAAGTGCAAGCATTGGCTGAACGCTCACGCAATCAATCGCCACATCGTATCGATGAAGCCTATCGGTTAGCATTGAATGGCATTCATGACCGTTTAATGATCACTGCAAGTTTAATGTCAGCTAGTTTTGATGCGAGTCGCATTACATTTGAGGCCAAACCCTACGCAAATGCAGAAGCTTTTCTAGCAGAAATCACCATGCTGATTCACTCGTTGATGGTGAACAAAGGAGAGCATTTGGTTTATCCGCGCTTGGGCAAGTTAGCCAAAGCAATTGAAACCTTTGGCTTTCATTTAGCCACCATTGATATTCGCCAATCATCCGATGTACACGAAGCGGTGATTACTGAGTTATTGAATAAAGCCGGTTATGCGTTTGATTACGCCACTTTAACTGAATCAGAAAAGGTCAACACGCTCTTAGCAGAGTTGCAACAGCCGCGTTTATTATTTTCACCTTTTCATCCATATTCTGAACTGCTACATAAAGAGATTGGCGTATTAACCAAAGTGCGCGAAATTCGTCAACTGTTTGGCCCGCGTGCTGTACGTCAGTACATTATTTCGCATACCGAAACCCTTTCTGACTTACTTGAATTGGCATTATTACAAAAAGAAACTGGCTTATTACGAGGCGTTTGGGGTTCTGCCGATATTGAACTCGATTTAAACATTGTGCCCTTATTTGAAACCATTGCCGATTTGCGCAATGCGCCCATGATTATGGGTGACTGGCTTGGCTTATTAGGTACTAAAGATGTGTTGCGTTACCAAGGTAATGAGCAAGAAATCATGCTGGGTTATTCTGATAGTAATAAAGATGGCGGCTTTTTAACTTCTAGCTGGGAATTATATAAAGCCGAAGTTGAATTGCTGACGTTGTTTAATCAAGCCAATATTCAATTGAGGCTGTTCCATGGCCGTGGCGGAGCAGTTGGCCGTGGTGGCGGGCCAACTTATGATGCCATCGTGGCGCAACCGCTTGGCACGGTCAATGGTCAAATACGCTTAACCGAACAAGGTGAAACGATTGCGTTTAAATATTCAGATGCAAAAGTGGGCAAACAAAGTCTAGAAACCTTAATTGCTGCCACATTGGATGCTAGTTTGTTTCCACAGACCGACTTAAGCAACCAACAAGAGCGTGCTTTTGAAGGCATCATGGAAACACTTTCAGGCACCGCAATGACAGCGTATCGGAGTTTGATTTACGAAACACCTGGTTTTGAAGACTACTTTTTTAATACCACGCCAATTTCTGAAATTGCAGAACTCAATATCGGTAGCCGTCCTTCTGCGCGTAAAACCAATCGAAAAATTGAAGATTTACGCGCGATTCCTTGGGGATTTTCATGGGCGCAATGTCGTTTACTATTACCAGGCTGGTATGGGCTAGGCAGTGCTATTCATCATTATTTGCATGCCGATGACAAGAAGACAAAAGCGCGGACTCAGCAGTTAAAGCAGATGCTGAAATCATGGCCACTATTTAAAACACTGATTGCGAATGTTGATATGGTGATTGCTAAAACCGATTTAACTGTGGCAAAACGTTATTCACAAATGCTATCCAATACCACATTAAGAGAAACGATATTTGCCCGTATAGAAGCAGAATATCACTTAACTGTTGCTGCATTGAATTTATTACAAGACTCTGATGAGCGGCTAAGTAGCAATCCAATTTTGGCAGATTCGATTAAAAATAGGCTACCGTATTTAGACCCGATGAATTATTTACAGGTTGAGATGATTCAACGTTATCGTGCAGGAGACACCAACGACAAGCTCAAATTAGCCATTTTACTGACCATTAACGGCGTTGCCGCAGGCTTGAGAAACACTGGTTAGTCGCGGTGGTCAATCATGACTAATCTTTTGGGTCATACCTGTCTGCTGGTCGGCCAGTGTTGCGTATAGCGGCTTGCTAAATACTTTTGAAATAATAGAGGCGATAAACGTAATCGCCATGAGGCTAATGACCATTTCATGGCCATCAATCATTTCCATCACAATAATAAATGAGGTGAGCGGCGCTTGTGTGACCGCAGCAAGAAAACCGGCCATACATAACGCAATAATGGCATTGTTATAATATTCATGTCCAAAAAATGGCACTAAATCATGACCAATCCCAGCACCTATAGACAATGATGGCGCAAATATACCACCAGGCACACCACTTAAATAAGTAAAAATAGTCGCTAAATATTTCACTGGTGCATAAAACCAAGCAGTGTGCTGATTACCCGATAGAATATCTTGCGTTGTTGCATAGCCAGAACCATGTGCCGCGCCATGACTAACAACACCTAACAAAGCAACCAATAAACCACAAAGACCAGCCCACCATAAAGGATGTAATCGTCTGAGTGCGCCAAGTCGCCCTTTCATTTGTCCTGACGCACTAATCAATGTGCGACTGAATATCCCGCCAGAGATGCCACAGATTAATCCGCAAAACAAAACAGGTACAATAATTTTACTGTCTACCACTCCCACAGAAAGCTGCCCAAAGTAGGTATAGTTACCTTGTAAAGAAATCGCGACCAAACCTGACAGTACAATCGCCGTAATAATCACACCATTGGTTTTTTGTTCAAAACGACGGCCTAGCTCTTCAATAGCAAATACAATCCCCGCTAGTGGCGTATTAAATGCAGCAGAAATACCGGCTGCGCCGCCAGCTAGAATTAAATGCTTGGGTTGAACCGAGAAGCCATAAGGTAAAAAGTGGCGGAAGGTATGCATAATACTGGCAGCCACTTGTACAGAAGGGCCTTCGCGTCCAGCTGAAAATCCAGCGAGTAATGTACCAATGCCTAAAAATACTTTCCCAATAGCCAACTTAAGGCTAACTAGCGTTGGATATTTATTCTCTGTATTGGTTTGATGCAGTGCAGCCATGACTTGCGGAATGCCACTACCCGCCGCACCTCTAAACCATTTTCGCGTAATCCATACAATCAGCATACCGCCCAAAGGCGTTACGATGAGTGGTGCCCACCAATGTAGTCGCTGCATGTGAAAGAATAGCTCAATCGCATATTCTGTCCCCTTAGCGAATAGCACTACAATCAACCCTGCAGTTGCTGCTGCTAACCACACAATAATACGGCCGTGCCAAGCGTCAAAATCAGTTAGCTTCGCCGTTTTAATGGATGAAGAGAGTTCGTTTAGGGGTTCCATGCGCTTAATTTGAAAGTAAACCATTACCTTATCAGGATAAGCTTGTATGGGCTATACCTCTATTTGTACATTTTTACACAGCTATCATTTAGTCTCTTTTTTATTCAATGATTTAACTGCCTTTGTTTGCCTTATTCTATCCATTGAATTTTTTTTCTTCGATTATGCTAGAGCTACCCAAGGAGAGTGTTAAATGAATGATGAGATTAACGATGCAGTGGCATGGTTAAAAAATTTACGTAAGATTAATATCCCTGTGCTTAAACAAACCGCTAGGGCGTTAGAGAAACTCAAACAAGATGAAGACAATCTGAGCGCGCGCGCCATTTCAAACGTAGTGCTGAACGACCCTTTCATGGTATTTAGAGTGCTCAGCTACACCAACAGCCATCCTGGCAAACACCAAGTGCAAGATATTCTGGAAGTAGAACAAGCCATTATCATGTTGGGCACCAGTAATTTTTTCGGTCACTTATCGCCAGATTTATTAGTGGATGATCGACTTAAATCTAATATTCCGGCTTTAACGCATTTATTAAAGCTCATAAAAAGAGCACACAGAGCTGCTTATTTCGCAGCCGATTGGGCAGCATTAAGAAAAGATTTACACTCCGAGGAAATTTGGATTGCTGCGTTGTTACATGATTTTGCAGAAATGTTGATGTGGTGCTTTGCGCCAGAAAAAATGAACATCATCTTTGATATGCAACATCAAGATAAAACATTACGCACCAAAGATGCTCAGCAGCAGGTGCTAGGATTTCACACCAGCGATTTGCAAAAAGAGTTAATCAAAGTCTACAGCATGCCACCTTTGCTCACTCAACTGATGAATGATGATGGCGAAACCGAGCAAGACAATCGCGTGAAAAATGTGTCTTTAGCAGTCAACCTTGCTCGCCACTCTGCTAACGGCTGGGATGATGCGGCATTACCAGATGATTATGACGCGATTGCTGCATTTTTACATGTAGACGTGGCGCGCGTGCTTTACTTAATCAAACACCCTAATGCACAATCAATTCATCAGTAAGACTATACCCCTTGCTTTAAACTCACCTGAATAAACTGATCTAAATCACCATCTAGTACACCCTGCGTATTACCAACCTCTACATTGGTACGCAAATCTTTAATGCGCCCTTGATCAAGTACATAACTACGAATTTGATGCCCCCAACCAATATCAGTCTTTGCATCTTCTAGCGCTTGTTTTTCTTCGTTCCGTTTACTCAACTCTAAATTATACAAAGCGCCTTTTAACATATTCATCGCTTCTTCTTTATTACGATGTTGAGAGCGGTCGTTTTGACATTGCACCACAACACCCGTTGGAATATGCGTTAATCGCACGGCTGAATCGGTTTTATTAATATGCTGACCACCTGCGCCGCTTGCACGATAGGTATCAATCCGAATATCAGCAGGATTAATATCAATTTCAATCGAATCATCCACTTCTGGGAAAATTTGCACACTAGCAAAACTAGTATGGCGCTTAGCATTACTATCAAAAGGCGATTTTCTCACCAATCGATGCACACCATTCTCAGTACGCAAAGTGCCAAAAGCATAATCGCCCGTCACTTTCAGCGATGCTCCTTTAATGCCAGCCACATCTCCATCAGACATTTCTAATACTTCTACTTTAAAGCCTTTACGCTCGCAATAACGCAAGTACATACGCAGTAACATATTGGCCCAGTCTTGCGCTTCAGTGCCGCCACTGCCTGATTGAAATTCAACAAAGCAATTATTCTCATCCATCGGCTGCGAGAACATGCGTCTAAACTCCATCTCTTCAATGGTTTTTTCTAGCGCCTCTGAATCTTTTGCAATACTCAACAAGGAATCATCATCACCCTCTTCTCGCGCCATTTCAAATAGTTCTTTACTATCATTAATGCCTTGTTCTACATTGCTTAGCGTATTCACAACGCTCTCAAGCATGCGTTTTTCTTTACCTAATTTCTGCGCATTTTCAGGATCATTCCAGATATTGGGATCTTCTAATAGACCATCGACTTCAGCTAAGCGTTGCGCCTTGCTTTCATAGTCAAAGATACCCCCGAAGGTCTTGGTTACGCGCATTCAAATCATTCAGTCGATTGGCGATAAGATTAAGTTGTTCTGCTTCCATACTATTTGTCTTTAAAAGAGATTTGTTGAATCAAAGAAGACAGCATTATACAACAAAGCCTTACAGCATTAATCATAGGCATGATGACACTGACTGATTGCAAGCCACCACTTGCATTTACGCTTAACAATCAACCAAAAAAATTAACCAATACACTCTATTTTGATTTGGATTTTCATTTAGCATTTGACTCATTTCTATAATTATGGAAATATAGAAATATGAATAATCAATCAGCAGTTACCCTACTTTCATCTATCGCTAACGAAGCGCGATTAGCGATTTTTAGACGATTAGTGCAAGCAGGAAAAAATGGGTTAGCCGCAGGTGCTATTTCAGAGCAGCTAAGTATTCCCAATAGCACACTGTCATTTCACTTAAAAGAGTTAAGTCACGCAGGCTTAATTAGGGCAAAACAAGAGAGCAGATTCATTTATTACTCGGCGAATTACGATGCCATGAACGATTTACTTGCCTACTTAACGGAGAACTGTTGTGCGGGCGAGCAAGCCTGCTGCCCAGACACATCATGCGATATTCAACCTAAGCAAACCAACTCATGAAAAGCATGTGTCTGTATATTTCCGCCGATCATTCGATTAAAAGTATGTCTTTTGATCACCACTCGTCGAATCGGTGATACGTGAACTTTGTTAATGCAGATAGCAAGACCTAGACCAGAAAAAATCCAACATGATAAAACCTCAAATGAACACCATTACACCAGCAAAAATCAGCAGTTTTGAACGCAACCTCACGTGGTGGGTATTAGGCTGTATTGCTGTCGGGATTACCCTTGGCAAATTAGCACCAGACTTATTTCAAGCACTGGCGACCATTAAAGTTGCAGAGGTGAACCTGCCAGTGGCCGTTTTAATCTGGCTCATGATTATCCCGATGCTACTAAAAATTGATTTTGCTGCCATGGGCGAAGTATTACAACACGTTAAAGGCATTGGCGTTACCCTATTTATCAATTGGATGGTCAAGCCTTTTTCAATGGCTTTGTTGGCTTGGATTTTTATTCGCCATTTATTTGCTGACATGCTGCCTGTCGACCAAATCGATAGCTATATTGCAGGCTTAATATTGCTAGCAGCCGCACCTTGTACCGCCATGGTCTTTGTATGGAGTAATTTATGCGACGGCGATGCAAAGTTCACACTCTCGCAAGTGGCGATTAATGATGCCATCATGCTATTTGCTTTTGCTCCTATCGTCGCCTTGTTACTAGGCTTATCTAGCATTGTTGTGCCCTGGGATACGCTGTTAATTTCGGTATTACTGTTTATTGTGGTTCCTGTCATGATGAGTCAAATCCTTAGAAAAGTGCTGTTGCGTAAAGGCAACGATTCAGCATTGAACGCAGCATTGAAAAAACTGCAGCCTATATCACTAAGCGCACTGTTAATCACACTGGTTTTATTGTTTGCGTTTCAAGGTGAGCAAATTCTGAACCAGCCACTGATTATTCTGTTATTGGCAGTGCCTATTTTGATTCAAGTGTATTTCAATTCTCTGTTAGCTTATTGGCTGAATAAACAATTCAAAGTCGCGCATTGTGTCGCAGCTCCATCGGCACTCATTGGCGCATCCAACTTCTTCGAGCTTGCCGTTGCAACAGCCATCGCTTTATTTGGCTTTCATTCAGGTGCTGCATTAGCAACCGTTGTTGGCGTGCTGATAGAAGTGCCCGTCATGCTTTCGATTGTTGCGATTGTTAACCGCAGCAAAGATTGGTACGAACATTAATTAAAGAGAAAGTGTTAATCAGATGAATATTTTATTTTTGTGTACTGGTAACTCTTGCCGCTCAATTTTAGCGGAAGCGACCTTTAACGCATTAGCGCCTGCTGGCATGCGCGCCATGAGCGCGGGTAGCAACCCAACAGGCGAGGTGCATCCGCGTTCAATTGCTTTACTCAAACAAAAAGGTATCTCAACAGAAGGCTACTACAGCAAATCATGGAATGATTTACCAAGCGTGCCAGATATTGTGATTACCGTTTGTGGCAATGCAGCGGGTGAAACTTGCCCTGCTTATTTAGGAAAAGTGATTCGCGCACATTGGGGTGTGGATGACCCAGCTAAAGCAACAGGTACAGATGCTGAAATGAATGCGAGTTTTGAAAGTGTCTATATCCTATTGAGGAGACGTATTGAGGCGCTGCTAGCGTTAGACTTAACGACATTAAAAGACAACAACAGCCTGGCCAATCAATTAATGTACATCGGCAAATTACAATAATATCAACGCCAATCGCTACTTTTAAAACCATACAAAACGCTTGCTAAAAAAAGGCTCTGCAGAAATTGAGGTGATTGATAGTCACTATTTAGAGCATTGTCATTTTCATGTCACAAAGCATTTTTAAACTGACGCTAATACAAAAATTGATTTTCTAGAAAACGAAAACAACAGTATGTATTTTCAATTATTCATACGGAGTTTAAAATGCAAACAGAGTTTATTAAATCGCTCGCTTCAATGGCTGTTATCCTAGCAGGCCTAGCTACAACCAGTGCTTATGCTGACGATAAAATCGTTAAAATTGACGGTTCCAGCACAGTGTTTCCAATTTCTGAAGCGGTTGCTGAAGAATTTCAAATTAAGACAAAAACCAAAGTCACTGTTGGCGTATCTGGCACTGGTGGCGGCTTTAAAAAATTCTGCCGAGGTGAAACTGATATCTCCAATGCTTCACGTCCTATCTTGCAAAAAGAAATTGATGACTGCAAAGCCAACGGTATAACGTTCATCGAAATCCCAGTTGCATTCGATGCATTAACCGTCATTATTAATCCGAAAAATGAATTCGCCAAAACCATGACTGTGGCAGAGCTTAACAAAATGTGGGGACCAGACGCGCAAGAGAAGATTAAAACGTGGAACCAAGTGAATCCAGCTTGGCCGAACAAGCCATTGAAGTTGTTTGGGGCTGGCGCCGATTCTGGCACATTTGACTATTTTACTGAAGCTATTGTGGGTAAAGCCAAATCACAACGTGGCGACTATACTGCTACTGAGGATGACAACATTACCATTAAAGGCGTGGTAGGTGACGATAACGCTATTGGTTATTTGGGTTATGCATACTATGCCGAAAATGCAAGTGAATTAAGCGCAGTAGCAATTATTGACAAGCCAGGTACAGCAGCGGTTTTACCTTCTAGAAAAGCGATTGAAGATGGTACTTATCAACCACTAGGACGCCCAATCTTCATTTACGTAAACGCGACTACTGGTGCTTCAAAGCCGCATGTTAAAGCGTTTGTTGATTTCTTCTTAGCCAATGGACGCCCACTGATTGAAGAAGTGAAATACGTACCTCTTCCAGCAAAAGATCAAAAAGCGGTACTTGCTCACTGGAAAGCAAAAAAAGTAGGCTCTGGATTTGGCGGAAAATCTGAAGTTGGCGTAAAGATTGAAGACTTACTCGCTCGCATTCGCTAATTGCAACCCTATTGATTCAAACATCATGAGGCAATAAGCTTGTCTCATGATGTGATGTTGACTCACCAATTCATTCTTTTCAAATCTATATTGACTAATAAAAAAGCATCTTATAATCACTGCTTTTTATAGTGAAATCTACACAGCCTATCTATCAAGCGTTAGAATATCGAAAATAAATTGTCATTTATTTGTCACAATTTAATAATCCTATTATTTCAGAAATATAAACAAGGACTTACATGCAATTTTTATCAGCTTTTAACCCTTTGCAGAAACTCATGATGATTGTTAACGCGATAGTGTTGTCATCTCTCCTGATTGGCTGTTCAAAATCAGACTCAACTGGCGCTAGCGCTTCTGATGCAGCAACTGACCATAACGCAATTGTTAAAATTGACGGCTCTAGCACCGTATTTCCTGTTACCGAAGCAGTGGCAGAAGAGTTTCAGATTAAAACAAGAACAAAAGTAACAGTTGGCGTTTCAGGTACTGGTGGCGGCTTTAAAAAATTCTGCCGTGGTGAAACTGATATTTCAAATGCTTCTCGCCCTATTCTCCATCAAGAAATTGAAGATTGCAAAGCAGCAGGCATTGAGTTCATTGAGCTTCCAGTTGCTTATGACGCACTAACGGTTGTGATTAACCCTAAAAATGAGTTTGCTAAAACAATGACAGTGGCCGAGCTAAAAAAAATGTGGGAGCCTGCAGCACAAGAGAATATCAAGAGTTGGAATCAAATCAATCCATCTTGGCCCGATGCACCACTTAAACTATTTGGCCCAGGGGCTGACTCTGGCACTTTCGATTACTTTACTGAAGTAGTTGTTGGTAAATCAAAATCGAGTCGTGGTGATTTTACAGCTTCAGAAGATGATAATGTATTAGTTCAAGGCATTGCTGGCGACATGAATGGCATGGGTTACTTTGGCTATGCTTATTATGAAGAAAATAAGGACAAACTGACGGCTGTCGCTATCCAAGCCGAGACTGACAAGCCAGCAGTATTGCCTTCTGCACAGACGATTGAAGATGGCACATATCAGCCATTAGCTCGTCCAGTCTTTATTTATGTGAATGCCAATTCTGCTTCTGCTAAAGCATACGTAAAGGATTTTGTAGATTTTTATTTAGCAGAAAGTCGCATGTTGATTGAAGAAGTTAAATACGTTCCTTTTCCAGAAGCGGATCAAGCAGCTGTAGTCGCTCACTGGGAAAACCGTATCACAGGCACTGCTTTTCATGAACAAGCAGGAGCAGGTTTAAAGATTGGTGAATTATTGAAAAAAGTACACTAGAAATTCAGACTACATAACCAAAGGTGATGTTTATAAAGCGTTCATTGATGGCCGCTTGATAAGCAGGAAATATAGTCATGACGCCTTAATAAAGGCAAAGCAAGGCAAGGAAGCTGTCATGAAACTGTCACAATTTATCAGTATGATGCGTATTGATAAATACAGTAGACTAGGACTTGGTTTCGCAAGTCTTGACTAATAGAAGCCAACATCAAGGTAGCGATGGCGTTTTCACACAATTTATTATTGAATACTAATCATTCTACTAACATGGAACAGTGAACGTGAATACAACAACACAAGTATTAGACAATACGAACAGTACGAGTATCAGTACCAGACTTGCGAAAAACTTCAGACGAAACATAAAAGAGCGCGTGATTGAGTTGATATTAATGCTTTGCGCGCTATCAGCCGTGTTTACAACACTGGCTATTGTTGCCATTCTTCTTTATGAGTCTTTCTCTTTTTTTGAGCATGTTTCAATCATTGATTTTTTAACAGACCGACAATGGACGCCACTGTTTGAAGATGCCCATTACGGTATATTGCCGCTTATTTCTGGCACTATTACCACCTCATTTATTGCCCTTGCTTTTGCTATTCCTGTTGGCACCATTGCCGCTATCTACCTTTCGGAATTTGCTTCTCATAAAACAAGAGAAACGGTTAAGCCAATATTAGAATTACTTGCAGGTGTTCCGACAATTGCGTTTGGTTATTTTGCATTGTTATTTGTGACGCCTCTATTACAAAAAATATTCCCAACATTACCCACTTTTAACATGTTAGGGCCTGGTATTGTCATCGGCATTATGGTTGTCCCTTACATTGCCTCCATCTCAGAAGATGCAATGCGCTCGGTACCGATGAGTATGAGAGAAGGCTCATATGCGATGGGCGCCACGCGTTTTCAGACAGCAATGCGTGTGGTAACACCAGCAGCGATTTCAGGTATTGTTGCCGCCTACATTCTGGCAATATCGCGAGCAGTGGGTGAAACCA
>CBFHHI010000049.1:0-13916 GCA_965655675.1 Methylophilaceae bacterium
CTCGACCACGTGCTCTTGTTTTTCTGCCTCGTAATTAGCTGGCGTTGCTGAAATAAATACTGCTTGCCGCATAATCTTTTCAAACTCTTCAAACTTCAGCGGCCTGTTATCCATCGCAGAAGGCAAACGCCAGCCATAATCAACCAAGTTAGCTTTACGCGCCCTATCGCCTTTATACATGGCTCCAATTTGCGGAATCGTCACATGACTTTCATCTAAAATCATCAGTGCGTCATCGGGCAAGTAATCAATCAAGGTCGGCGGCGGCTCGCCTGCTTTTGCACCAGATAGATGGCGCGAGTAGTTTTCAATGCCTTTACAAAAACCAATTTCATTCAGCATTTCCAAATCAAAACGCGTACGTTGTTCAATCCGTTGCGCTTCGACCAATTTTTGCTCTTTCACAAAAAAGTCTATGCGCTCGCGCAATTCCAATTTAATGGTTTCTATCGCACGTACAGTGGTATCTCGCGTGGTGACATAATGGCTTTTGGGGTAAATGGTAAAACGTTTAATTTTGTTGAATATCTCACCCGTTAACGGATCGAAAAGCGAGATGGTTTCTACCTCATCATCAAACAAACTCACGCGCACTGCGGTTTCATTATTTTCTGCTGGAAAAATATCAATGATGTCGCCGCGTACGCGAAAGCTACCGCGACTAAAATCAATATCATTACGCTTATATTGCATGCCTATTAAAATATCAATCGCATCGCGCTGCACCATTTTATCGCCCTGCTTTAAGTGCAACACCATGGCATGATAATCTTGCGGATCGCCAATACCATAAATAGCAGAAACCGATGCCACAATAATGGCATCTTCGCGTTCTAATAAAGCTTTAGTTGCCGAAAGTCGCATCTGCTCAATGTGGTCATTAATACTAGAATCTTTTTCGATAAACACATCACGCGATGGCACATACGCTTCTGGCTGATAATAGTCATAGTAACTGACAAAATATTCAACCGCATTATTAGGAAAAAACTCTCTGAACTCGCTATATAACTGGGCAGCCAGTGTTTTGTTGGGCGCCATCACAATGGCTGGGCGGCCGGTACGCGCAATCACATTGGCCATGGTATAAGTTTTACCAGACCCTGTTACGCCTAATAAGGTTTGGCATTTCAAGCCATCATGAATACCTTGCGTCAGCTTTTCAATCGCTTGTGGCTGATCGCCTGCGGGTGGGAATGGCTGAAAAAGTTGATATTTACTATTCGGAAAATTAACAAACACGCATCTACTCAATTCATTTAAAACAACACTTGATTTTAACAGGCTTTATCCAGATTACTGCGCTATTACAATGAAAATGCCATTGACTGGGGAACCTAACACTGTGGATAAAGTCATTAACATACACTTAATTAATGAGAGTAACCCATGAGAATAGCACTCATCGCTTTAGCAGTGTTGTTAACAGCAAACACTGCCTTTGCTTACGACAAAAAAGCACTAATTGAATCTTATTTTAGCATCGTAATGGTAAGAGGTTTTAACGACAAAGGAGGCATGGCTTATGGCTCTGGTGTTGTGGTTGATACCGATAAAGTCATTACTAATTGCCATGTATTACGCACCACTAAACAACCCTGGATTTCTCGCGGAGAGGACTCATATGAAATTACATCAGTTAAAGCAGATACATGGCATGATTTGTGTTTGGTAAGCACCTCTGGCTTGCCAATGAAACCTGTGCGGATTGGCAAAAGCACCACTTTAAAACGCGGTCAAGAAGTCGCTGGTATTGGTCATTCCAGTGGCGCACCAGCACCACTCACTTCTCAAGGCAGTGTGAATGGTTTGTATGATGGCAATCCTGGGAAAGTGATCCGCACCAATGCTAAGTTTCTAATGGGGGCAAGTGGCAGTGGTTTATTTGATTTAGATGGTTACCTAGTGGGCATTAATACGTTTAAAACAGCGGGCAAAGGCGGCAATATTCATTTTGCATTACCTGTAGAATGGATACAAACGCTTGAGGCGCTTCCTGAGATCAAACAATTTCCTATTTCAGGCATGGCATTGTGGGAAGAAGATGAGGATAAAAAACCATTTTATATGCAAGCCGCCGTCCCTGAATCGCGCTATGATTGGCCTAAACTAGAAGAAGTTGCCACCCGCTGGACAAAAGCCGAGCCTTTAAGTGCAGATGCATGGTTTGCGTTAGCACTAAGCCAAGAAAATATGGATAAACTAGCGTTAGCGAATGACACTTATCACCATTCGCTTTCGCTTGATATCGACAATATTGACGCATGGATAAAAGTGGGCGATTTAGCTAAAAAACGTGGTGACACAAAAGAGCTGAATAGTGTGTATGCTGCGTTAAATAATATTGATAAAGAAATTGGTGCGCAATACAAGAAAATCAATGAGTGTACTGAGCGTTGTTAGTACGCTAGTCATCTTCATTCACCATCTTAATCCATCATCTTAAAAGCGATTAACACTCGCTTTTAAGATTTCGATGAGGCGCTTATATCTAAACTTCTTTTTTTTGCGTAAAATAGTCGGTTTTATTTCACTCATATTTTTGCATTAAGGGAAGCGAATCTTGGTTAAATCATCATCACAGCTAACACTCTCTACTAGAGTATTAAGCATTAAAGAATCTCCAACATTAGCCATTACCGCTAAAGCTGGCAAATACAAAGCAGATGGTCGCCCAATTATCGGTCTTGCCGCTGGCGAACCAGATTTCGATACACCCCAACATATTAAAGATGCGGCAAAAGCGGCAATTGATGCAGGTTTTACCAAATACACACCTGTTACAGGTATTCCGGGCTTAAAAAAAGCCATAGTTAATAAATTTAAAACAGACAATGGCTTAGACTACGCGATTAATGAAGTGATTGTTGGCGTGGGCGGCAAACAAACCATCTTCAACCTTTGTTTAGCCGTGTTAAACAAAGGCGATGAAGTTGTCGTACCAGCGCCTTACTGGGTCAGTTATGCAGATATTGCACTGGTAGCAGAAGCAACGCCAGTCATTGTTGAGTGCGGTATTGAGCAAAGTTTTAAAATTCTGCCAGCGCAATTAGAAGCTGCGATTACGCCAAAAACAAAATTGGTGATGTTTAACTCCCCTTCTAACCCAACAGGTTCAGTCTACACACTGGACGAGCTAAAAGCATTAGGCGAAGTATTACTTAAACACCCGCATGTATTGGTCGCAACCGATGATATGTATGAGCATGTCAATTTAACAGGTGATAAGTTTTATAACATCCTCAACGCTACACCAGCATTAAAACACCGTTGTATCGTGCTTAATGGCGTTTCAAAAGCGTATTCGATGACAGGCTGGCGTATTGGCTATGCCGCAGGCCCTGAATACATTATTAAAGCCATGGGCATTTTGCAAAGCCAATCAACCAGCAATCCAACGTCTATCTCACAAGTAGCGGCACAAGCAGCACTAGAAGGCTCGCAAGAGTGCATTACGCCAATGGTAGACGCGTTTAAACTGCGCCATGAATATGTAGTGAACCGTTTTAACGCAATGCCAGGTTTAAGCTGCTTAAAAGCGGGCGGCGCTTTTTATGCTTTTCCAGATGCACGCCAAGCCATTGCTAATTTGCATCAAGCAGGAAAAATTGCAGAAGCAACCGATATGGCGTTTGCAGAATATTTGCTTGAACAGTTCGATGTAGCCGTTGTGCCCGGCTCTGCTTTTGGTGCCGAAGGTTATTTCCGTGTTTCATTCGCAACCTCAATGGAAAACTTAGAAACCGCACTAGACCGTATTGAAAAAGCGCTGAATTAATTAATTGATACGATTTAGCTAAAATTAGTCAAAAATTATCACTTCTAGTTATTGACCAATAAGCGCTTAGCCAGTATTATCACGCCTTCGTTAAGTGCTAAGAAACATTAGCAACAACCGATTCCTCAATAGCTCAGTTGGTAGAGCAATGGACTGTTAATCCATGTGTCCCTGGTTCGAGCCCAGGTTGAGGAGCCAAATACTAAAAGCCTCACAGCGATGTGAGGCTTTTTCATTTTTCAATCAAACTGTCTATCTTGGTCTTGCATTTTTTCATCAATGCATTTTTCATGATTTTTTGGTGCAAAACAAGCTTTCATAACCATTAGGGCTCGTAAGGCGGACTCGCTTGCAGTCCGCCGCATGCTAATTTAATAGTAGGCTCATACGGCGTACCGTTAACGGGTGTAGCCTAAACGATAGTGATTAAATTGATTCAAGTAGCGCACATTTTCATATAGTCGTTTCTACATGATACTCACCAATAAAATCGATTTAATTCGCTACGTAATAGCACAGATGTTTAGCAAAACATCGCTATCAACAAGCAATATAAAACACTGTATTCTAGCTTGGTATTTTTTACGGCTAGCCTTAATATCTAGCAAGAATTAACACGCTATTTCCCCTATAATATTACCTATGAAAAACAACGAAGTTGACGTATTACTGATCGGCGGCGGCATTATGAGCGCGACGCTCGGCGTGTTGTTGCAGCAGTTAGACCCAGCATTGCGTATTGTCATGATAGAAAGGCTATCAGAAGTTGCGTTGGAAAGTTCTGATGCGATGAATAATGCTGGTACTGGTCATGCGGGTTACTGTGAGCTGAATTACACGCCAGAAGCAGAGGATGGCAGTATAGCCATTGATCGCGCATTGGCAATCAATGCCAATTTTGAAACATCTTTGCAATTGTGGACTAGCTTGGTGGAGATAGGCGCCCTGCCCGCGCCTGAGCACTTTATTCGACAAACGCCGCATTTGAGTTTTGTTTGGAATGATGCAAAAAGTGGCGCTAATAATATTGGTTTTTTAAAACAACGTCATGCAAACTTACAGCAGCACCATTTGTTTAAAGAAATGCAATTTAGTGATGATTTTGCGCAGCTAAAAGCTTGGATGCCGCTCATCATGCAGGATAGAGATCCAAAAACACCCGTTGCCGCCACGTATGTCGCTCATGGCGCAGATGTCGATTTTGGGTTAATCACGCGCTATTTGGTTGCTTATTTAAAACAGCAAAACAATTTTACGCTACTGACTGACACCAAAGTGAACAGCATTAAAACACTGAAACCATCTGCGGAAGAAAATGCTTGGTGTCTTGGTCTTTATAATGGCGCGACTAAACGTAAACAGACATTGCATGCCAAATTTGTATTTATTGGTGCTGGCGGCGCTACATTGCCACTATTACAAAAAGCCCATGTTGAAGAGAGTATTGGTTATGGTGGCTTCCCTGTGAGTGGTCAATGGTTAATTTGCAACAACCCTGATGTGATTAAGCAGCACTATGCAAAAGTGTATGGTAAAGCGGCTGTGGGTGCGCCACCAATGTCAGTGCCTCATTTAGATACGCGTATCATCGATGGCAAACCACAATTATTGTTTGGTCCTTTTGCTGGGTTTACCACCAAGTTTTTAAAAACTGGCTCCAAGTTTGATTTAGTAAAATCAGTCAAGAATCACAATATTAAAGCGATGTTAGGTGTGGGTAAAAATAACATTGATTTAACCAAATATTTAATCAAAGAAGCCACACAAACGCATGAGCAACGCATGAACACTTTGCGCACCTTTTTACCGCAGGCGAATAGTGCAGATTGGCATCTAGAGCAAGCTGGACAGCGAGTGCAAGTCATTAAGAATTGTGAAGAACATTGGGGAAAATTAGAGTTTGGTACAGAGATTGTCTCTACCAAAAATGGTTCGTTAGCTGCTTTATTAGGTGCTTCTCCGGGTGCATCTGTTAGTGCAAAAGCGATGGTAGATGTGATAGAACGTTGTTTTGCTACCCAATTGAATAATGGCTGGAAAGAAAAATTAAAACAGCTCATTCCAGCTTATGGTGAATCACTGATTGAAGATGCAGCGTTATTAAACCGTGTGAGAAATCATACGCACACGGTTTTAAAGTTATTCTAGATTATTGATCGTTTAGTTTATAAACTAGCATAGCATCGCCCTGCTTATAGCCCATAATCCAATTACCACCACTAGCTACTGCAATATATTGCACGCCATCAACCATATAAGAGATAGGCGGTGCATTCACACCAAAATCAGATTTGGTTTGCCATAACAGCTCGCCTGTTTGGCTGTTATACGCGTTAAAGTTGCCATTGCCCTCACCCATAAACACCAGACCGCCTGCCGTTGCTAACGAGCCACCTACTAATGGTTGTTCGGTTTTATTTTGCCAGGCTATCTTGCCTGTTTTTAAGTCAACTGCTGATAATAAGCCCCAACTAGGGTCATTGGTTGGCTCACTTGAGGTATAACGCAGTGCTGGCGTTGTATCGGTAGAGGCAGTTTCGTGCAAAGTGTATTTAATCGGTGCATGAATACCTGACACAAATACGAGCTGTTTGCTTTGATCAAGACTCACAGGCGACCAGTTAGAGCCTCCCAAAATGCCTGGATATAACACTTCTCCTTCAAAAGTTGGTTTGGCAAACATGTTTTTTTGTGGCACAAAAGCATCCGATTTTTTAAGAAACGCGCCCGTTAAACGATCATGAATATAAAACCAACCTGTTTTACTCGCCTGTCCAACCGCAGCAATGGTTTTACCCGCTTCATTGGTGTAATTAAATAGCACAGGTGGACTGGCTAAATCGTAGCCCCATAAATCATGCGGCACTTGTTGATAAAACCATTTTAATTCGCCCGTGTTAGCATCTAAAGCCACCAATGAAACGGTATATAAATTATCACCAGGGCGCGACACATCGTTCATTTGTGGTGATGGGTTGCCAGTTCCAAAGTATAGAATATCGTTCTCAGTATCAATTGCTGGCGTACTCCAAGCTGATCCACCACCTAAACTAGCGGAATCAGGATAATTGGACATTGTTGCCTTTTCACCTGCAATATCGCGATCTAAGCGAACACCATCAGCAGTTGTGACGGTAAAGTCACCTTCCCAACCTTCTTTTGGAATCGTATCAAATTGCCACACGCGTGAACCGTCATTAGCATCAAATGCTGCTAAAAAACCAGGTCGTCCATAACGGCCTGTAACACCAATCACCGCACCCAGCGGTGCATCTGCTATTGGGTTATCAATATGCAAACCATAGCCAACGCCAGTAATGCCAATGATCACTTTACCTTTATAAACAACAGGCGCCATACCAATACCAATGCCTGTTCCACCTGTTACTTTGCGTGCTTTATTCGGATCATCTTCGCTTAAGGTTTCTTGCCCTTCTCGACTAATTGCCGAATCAACAACATCAATATCCCACAACTTTTCACCACTTTTCGCATCTAGCGCTATCAGACGCGCATCAACGGTGCCCATATATACTTTGCCATTATTAACTGCAACCCCTCTATTTTGCGGACCACAACACATTTTCCAATCTTCACGCCTATCATGCTCATAACGCCAAAGCTCGTCACCAGTTGCCGCATTCACTGCTACGACATGATTAAACGGTAAAGAAAAATACATAATGCCATTTTGTACAATTGGTGTGGTTTGATAACTGGCAACAACCCCGCTATGATGTTGCCATGCTAGCGTTAGGTTTTTAACATTATTGACATTAATTTGATTGGCGCTAGAAAAGCGCTGACTACTGAAATCGTTACCAAAACTAGGCCAGTCTTCTGGTTGAAGCGTTGCTGGATTATCTGCACGATTGCATGCCGTTAAAGTGGTCAGCAGACATAAAACGATCAAAGCAACCAAGGTTGATGAAAGAGGTAAAATGCGTTTCATAGTGTTATTTCCAATTAACGGCAACACAAAAAGTATACAGATAAGTATACTGATACACAAAGTCTAATTGTCATTTACTGCTATTTTGGCTTTCTGAGTTTCACTATATATCTATGAACAATCTCGACAACAAATTAACCGCTATCATCATTGGTGGTGGCATAGCTGGCTGTAGTACAGCCCATGCGTTAGCAAAACACGGGGTTGAAGTGACCCTTATTGAACGTCATGCCGCCGTAGCGCAAGAGGCTTCTGGCAATCCTCTTGCCATGCTGTATCCCAAATTGAATAGTGGATCTGACGCGCTGAGCATACTTGCTAGTCATGGCTTTCCATTTACAGTAGCGTTGCTTAAACAATTACCCGATTGCGAATCATTGTTTGCATTATGTGGCCAAATTCAGCTTGGATTTAATCAACACGAGCAGAACAAACAATCTAAATTACTCGATACCACGCATGAACATCTGGTCTTAGAGCACTTATCTGTTGATGAAGCTAGTAAAAAAGCCAATATACCATTAATGTACGGTGGCCTTTATTTGCCCGAATCTGGCTGGGTAAATCCGCAACAATTCTGCCAATCTTTAATACAGTCAGATTTAATTAAATGCCAACTTTCCACTACAGTGGCATCCATTGAACAACACAATCAACATTGGCAAGTTCAGTTAACCAACAAACAAAGTATGACCGCAGATATTGTTGTGCTGTGCAACGCCAATGCCATTCTACAATTTGCACCATGTCAGCACCTGCCAATTACCCCAGTAAGGGGACAGGTGAATTTCTTTAAAGAAAACGCTACTACTCAAGCCATCCAATCTGTGATTTGTAGTGATCATTATTTAAGCCCCTCCGTCAATGGCATGCATTCTATTGGGACTACTTATGCTCCCAATGATCTCAATGCGGCGCTTAGTGCGCAAGATACAGAGGCTAACTTAGCGGCGTTAAAGTCTATCTCTCCAGCCATTTTCAACAGCATTAATCCATCCCAAGTCACTGGTCGCGTGGCATGGCGTAGCGCTACTCGTGACTATTTGCCATTAGCTGGTCAGTTGATTGATGAGCAAGCATTAAAAGCGGCGCCACCGCGCTATAGCGATAGCCCAGGCGACTTACCTTGGCTTAACGGGTTATATATCAATGCCGGCCATGGCTCAAAAGGCATGATTACAGCGCCATTGTGTGGCGAGCTTATTGCCAATCTCATCAACAATAAGCCACTCGTTATTGCACCATCAATCGCAGCAAAGCTAAACCCAAGTCGTTTTTTATTGAAACAGATGGGCTTAAAACGGATTGCACAAAATTTGTATGATTTTTAGATTAAAATAACCCGATGGCCGATGCGAATCAATTAATTAAAGACGCAAAAATTGCGCAATCTAAAGGTAATGATTCACTTGCTTTAGATTACTTTCAACAAGCATTATCACAATATCCGAATGAGACAAGTCTGCTCATTGCTTGTGGTAATCTTTGTATGAAGTTACAGCAGTTTCAGCAAGCGGCTTCACACTTTAGGTCTTTATTAACACTGAATAACAGCCCTGAAGTTGCAAATGCACTCTGTTATGCTTTGCAAGGACTTGGCAATCAATCTGCTCGTGAGGGTCGCGACAAAATTGCAGAAGCGTGTTTTCTAGAAGCGTTAACATACCAACCCAACCATGCCATTTATTTGTATAACTTAGGCAACGCACAGCGCAACTTAGGCAAGCTTGACGCTGCTGTTGCAAGCTTTAAACAAGCTATACAATCCAATCCAAACGATGCCGATGTCTATAATAATTTAGGCAATGTACAACGTGAACTCGGCCAGATTGATCTGGCTATTGCTAACTATGAAAAAGCAATTGCTATCAATAGCAATATGCACCACTCGCTTGCGCATTTAATTCATCAAAAACAGCATATTTGTGATTGGCGTGGCGAAGGTAAAAACAATCTCCATCAGCAGATTGCAACAATACGTGAAATTGTGCGAACAAGCCCTCATGCAGCGATTGCCCCATTTGCATTTCTTGCCATGCCGGGCACAACAGCAGAAGAGCAAAAGCAATGTGCTCATCATTATATTGCACAAAATTTTATGCCATTGCATGCCTTGCGCAATCAATTGGCGTTCACCTACAACAAGCAAGCCAAGCCTAAATTAAAAATTGGCTATTTATCAGCCGATTTTCGATTGCATCCGCTAGCGTTTTTAATTAGTGAATTAATAGAAAATCACAATCGTGCACAATTTGAAATCTACGCTTACTCTTATGGCGCAGACGATAAAACCGATATGCGGAAACGATTAATGCATGCTTTTGATTATTTTATCGATATTCGTGCATTAAACGATATAGAAGCGGCCACTCAGATTAATCAAGATGGAATTGATATATTAGTTGATCTCACAGGCTACACCCAAAGTAGCCGCACAGCGATTGCAGTATTAAAACCTGCGGCAATACAGATTAACTGGCTAGGTTTCCCGGGAACGATGGGCGAATTTGGTGCAAATGATGCCTTATTTGACTACCTAATCGCCGATAAAATAGTAGCGCCTAATCAAGCTCATTTCAGCGAAAAGTTGCTATATTTACCATGCTATCAACCTAACAATAAACGGGTCTATCGCAAAAAAAGCGTAAAAACTGACCATGCTTTACCAAAAGATAGTTTTGTATTTTGCTGTTTTAATCAGACTTTCAAAATCAGCCCCGATATATTTGCTATTTGGATGCGCTTATTAAAACAAGTGCCCAACAGTGTGCTTTGGTTACTTGATTGCAACCGCTGGGCAAAAGCCAATTTAGAAAAAGAAGCTGAAAGCGCTGGTGTTGATAAGAGTAGGCTTATTTTTGCCGCAAGAACCTCTTCAGAGCTGCATATAGATAGACAGCAACATGCCGACTTATTTCTTGATACGCTGCCTTATAACGCCCATACTACCGCCAGTGATGCATTGTCTGTTGGTCTGCCAGTATTAACCTGCAAAGGAAACACCTTTGCTGCCAGCGTAGCCGCCAGCCTGTTGAATCAGATAGGGCTGCCGATGTTGATTTGTGAAACATTATCTATGTATGAAGAAAAAGCGCTTCATTTTGCGCAAAATCCGCATGCATTAGCGACGATAAAAAACAATTTAAAACAAAGCCTAACCAGCTCCGATTTATTTAATGCAAAACAATTTGCAGCAAATTTAGAGCATCAATACCTCGCAATTTGGCAAAAAGAGTATGTAAAACAGCCTTAACAAGTTGATTAGTCATCTAACGAGTGTGATACAGTCATCTCAAATCCAATATTCATCAAAATCTCATAGGAAACTTAATGGCAACATTTGATATCACGCCAGTTTTAGAATTAATGGTCAAAAAAAGCGGTTCTGATTTGTTTTTTAGCACGGGTGCAGCTGTTCATATGAACGTTGAAGGCGAGTTACTTCCTGTTAATACGCAAGCGCTTTCCCCTGGTATGATTAAAAAAGTTGCCTATGACTTAATGAGCCCAGAGCAAATTAAAGATTTCGAAGTCACCTTGGAATCCAACTTTGCACTCAGCAAAAAAAACATTGGTCGCTTCCGCGTTAATGTATTCTTGCAACGCGGTGAAGTTGGCATGGTTATCCGTCATATTAAAACTGAAATTCCCAGCTTCGAAGCGCTAGGCTTACCTAGCATTCTAGGTGATTTCGTGATGCGTAAACGTGGGCTTATATTGATTGTTGGTTCAACAGATTCAGGCAAATCTACCACGCTTGCTTCTATGATTGATTATCGCAATACCTATGCCAATGGCCATATCGTCACTATAGAAGATCCGATTGAGTTTGTTTACCATCACAAAAAATCCATTGTTGATCAACGCGAAGTTGGTATTGATACTTTATCTTTTAACAACGCTCTAAAAAACGCGATGCGCCAAGCGCCAAACGTTATTTTAATTGGCGAAATTCGTGATATTGACGCGATGCAACAAGCATTGGCCTATGCTGAAACTGGTCATTTATGCTTAGCTACCTTACATGCCAACAACGCTAACCAAGCATTAGAGCGCGTTATTTCATTTTTCCCTCCAGAATCTAAAAATGGTTTATTGCTTAATCTTTCGCTTAATTTAGCTGCTGTGGTTTCACAACGGTTAATTCCTGGCAAACAAAAAAAACGGGTTGCTGCTTTTGAAGTATTAACAAACACACCTTATATTGCCGAACTCATTAAAAGGCAAGATTTGTCTGAAATCAAAGAAGTCATGGCTGATAGTAACGATATCGGCATGCAAACTTTTGACCAAAATTTATATACACTTTTTATGAATGATCAAATTGACGAAAACAATGCATTGATATATGCCGACTCAAGAAATGATTTATCACTTAAAATCCGCTTCAATGCCGAAAGAGAACTGAGTAGCTTTGGCGGTTAGTTAAGCACAGTTTTCATCATTGACCAATGAGGCAAAAGTGGCGGCAAAGATAATCAATATACCGCCTAGCCATGCATTCCAAGTCATGGTCTCTCCTGCTAAAAAATAAGCGGCAATGGCCGCTACTACCAGCTCGAACAAAAAAATAACGGCTGCGCGAGCTGCGGCAACATGTGTTACCCCATACTGTACTAGCAAAGTACTCACAAACAGCAATACAGCAACAATCAATATAATCAACCAATCATGAATGCTAATCGTGTTTGATAACGTAGCCATATCTTCAAAAAAGGCGACGCCTAATAATGCAATCACTGTGGCACCAAACCATACGGCAAACGATTTAACCATAAGGCTTAAATGCACTGATTTACGTGTAATCACATTGGTTAATGCAAAGCCCATACCAGCAGAAAGCGCCAACCAATCAGAATGGCTACTAGGCAGTGGCAGACGATTCGCTGGATCATAGAGCATGATAAATGCGCCAAGTAACGAAGTGATGATGACCACTATATCTTTCATGCCTGCGCGTTCTTTTAACCAAAAATGCGCTAGTAATAATGTCCAAACCGGTGATAAATAGAAAAGTAAAATAACGCGCATGACTTCGCCATCAATAATCGCAAGCACATAGCTTAAGTTTGTCCAACCTGCGGCTAAAATCAAATAAATAATATTGCTTGGCTGTCGGCGTAGCGAGCGCCAATGTGGGCTAAAAACCAGACATCCAATAAGCATGGCAATGCCATAGGTGTAAAAACTGGCGGTAATCCCTGAAATGCCTGCTTGATCTAATAGCCGATAGGGAAACCAAATAATGCCCCACACCGTTGCGCCAAAAAGCAGCCCAAATAATGCAAAAAAGTTTTTTTTCTGACCGATGCTCACTATAATACTGACCTATGAATGAAAATTTAAATTTGCTGCAACCCTACCCGTTTCAACGCCTTAGAGATTTGTTTGCTGACATTGCACCACACCCGCAATATACCCCAGTTAACTTATCTATTGGTGAACCTAAACATGAAACACCCAGCATTATTCAACAAAGTCTCATTGATCATATCGCTGGTTTAGCAACCTATCCTACAACGCTGGGAACAACTGCATTAAGACAAGCCATTGCCGACTGGGCAACACGGCGCTATGGTATACCCCCACTTGATATTGATAAAGAAATTATTCCAGTCAATGGTAGCCGAGAAGCTTTATTTGCCCTAGCACAAGCAGTTATTGACACTTCAAAACCGCAACCTGTAGTGATTAGTCCTAATCCGTTTTATCAAATTTATGAAGGGGCAGCGTTACTCGCGGGTGCCCAGCCATATTTCATTAATACGCTGCCCGAAACACAGCATGCAATGGACTTTAGCACCGTGCCAGCTTCGGTATTAAATCGTACACAGTTGGTATATATCTGCTCACCTGGTAATCCATCAGGCAAAGTGATGTCTTTGACTGATTGGGAGAAAATATTCCAGTTATCCGATCAGTATGGCTTTGTGATTGCCGCAGACGAATGTTACTCTGAAATTTACTTTGATGAATCTCATCCGCCACTTGGCGCGCTCCAAGCGGCAAAACAGTTAGGAAGAGACTATACTCGCCTCGTTGTATTTGCCTCACTATCCAAACGATCCAATGTACCTGGCATGCGTTCAGGCTTCGTGGCTGGCGACTCTGCTATAATGGAGAAATTCTTGCTTTATAGAACGTATCATGGTTGCGCAATGAGTCCGTCTATACAAGCAGCCAGTG
>CBFHHI010000050.1:0-13600 GCA_965655675.1 Methylophilaceae bacterium
ATAAACCTATGTCAGACCTACAAGTTGCCCTCATTTTTTTTGGAATTATTTTTGTGCTTGCCGTTGTTGTGTATAACTGGCGACAAGAAAGAAATCTACACAGAAAAATCAGCAATGATTTTATTGTGCCGCAGAAAGATGTACTTGTTGAAACGTCAGCTGATAGTGTAGCTGCTGTTAATCAGCCATCAGCTGTGATGGATGGAGACAGCTCTGATGCAGTTGAAACGTTGTTGGAACAGCCTGCAATGGTTGATAGTGACAATGAAGAAGAGATAGCAGAGCAAGCAGCGTTTGTTGCAGATGTGAAGCAAGACACGCCTGCATTGATTGAAGAGACTGTTGCAGAAGAGGCTGTTGCAAAAGCGAACGATTTGATTGTGTTGCCTAAAGACGTGCATATGGCAGTTGATTTGATAGCATTGCTTACCGCCGTAAAACCAATGAATGCGCAACGTTTGTTTGCTATGAAGCAAACCTTGTTGCAAGACATCGGCGCATTGGTGATGTTGCATGGCGCTGACGAAAGTGGTGATTGGCATCGCATTGATGAAACTGTTGGATCGCAGCTTAGTTTTAGAAAGATAGTCTGTAGCCTTCAACTTGCCGATAGGCGTGGCCCTGTTACTAAGCCTGTGATTAATAAGTTTCAATTTGCAATGGAATCTATTGGCGTTGAATTTGAAGCTTATGTCGATTGGCAAGGCGATCAAGAGCCTGTTCAGCAAGCTATTGAATTAGATGCTTTTTGTATGGATGTTGATCAGTTAGTGAGTGTGCATTTAGTACAAGGTAAAACACCTATTCATGGTACCAAGTTTAAAGGTTTGGCAGAAGCGAATGACATGCAACTGGCCGATGGTAAATTCTATTGTTATGACGAAAAAAATAAAGGCCAAGTGCTGTACACATTGGTTAACGCAGACCAGCAACCATTTACTGCTGAAAGCTTAAGGTTGAATATTGTAAGAGGTGCAACTTTCCAAATAGAAGTGCCTAAACTAGATCATTGTGAGCAGACATTTAATCGCGTCATTTTAGTTGCTCAACAGATGGCTGGCAGCGTTGGTGCAGCGTTAGTGGATGATAATCAACGTCCACTAGGTGCGGCACAAATAGAAAAAATTAGACAACAACTTAAAGTTATTCATTCCGCAATGGTTGAACGTGAAATTATGCCTGGTGGTAATGTTAGCCAGCGATTATTTAGTTAACTATGTTAACGTTTGAAGTGGCGCGAGCGCAACTAGCGGAGCTGATTGCTAAAATTGCGCAATACGATCATGAGTATTACGTGCTTGATGCGCCTTCTGTGACGGATAACGAGTACGATGGCTTATACAAACAGCTGGTTGCATTAGAAACACAATTCCCTGAACTCATTTCCCCCGATTCGCCAACGCAGCGTGTCAGTGGTGCTGCGGCCCCAGCATTCAGCAATGTTCAACATCGTCAGGCAATGTTGTCGCTGAATAATGTATTTGCAGACAATGAGCTACTAGCGTTCGATAAGCGCATTCGTGATAGTTTGGGTGTTGCTTCTGTTGAATATGCCGTTGAGCCTAAATTTGACGGTTTAGCCATTACGTTAACCTATGAATATGGCCGTTTTGTGCAAGGAGCAACGCGAGGTGATGGCTATACTGGCGAGAACGTCACGCACAATTTGCGTACCATTCACAATATTCCTGAGCGATTAACAATCCATCAGCCGCCAGCATTATTAGAAGTCCGTGGCGAAGTATTGATGTTTAAACAAGCTTTTGAACAATTGAATGCTGTGCAGGCAAAAAATGGCGCTAAGTTATTTGCTAATCCGCGTAATGCTGCTGCTGGTAGTTTGCGTCAGTTGGATGCTGCAATTACTGCCACAAGACCATTGCACTTTTTTGCGTATGGATTAGGCGAGGCCAAAGGCATTCCTACATTATCATCTCATGCAGAAGCCATGGATTATCTTGCCCAATTGGGTTTTCCTGTTTGTGATTTACGTACAACAGTTGCTGGTTATGATGGGCTAACCGCTTATTATGCAGATATTGGTGCAAAGCGCGCCAGTTTGGCTTTTGATATTGATGGCGTAGTGTATAAAGTGAATGCATTTGCCCAACAAAATGAATTAGGCTTTGTCTCGCGTGCGCCCCGCTGGGCAATTGCGCATAAGTATCCAGCTGAAGAAGCCACTACCATTGTGGAAGACATTACTGTACAAGTTGGCCGGACAGGGGCAATTACCCCTGTGGCACGGTTGAAGCCCGTATTTGTTGGTGGTGTGACGGTTACCAATGCCACTTTACACAATGAAGATGAAATGCTGCGCAAGGATATTCGGATTGGTGACACGGTGATTGTGCGCAGAGCAGGAGATGTGATTCCTGAGGTGGTTTCTGTTGTGATGGATAGCCGTCCAGCACATGCAAGACTGTTTGCAATGCCAACACGATGTCCCGAATGTGATTCTCATATTAATCGCCCAGAAGATGAAGCTGTTGCGCGGTGCACAGGCGGTTTGTATTGTCCAGCCCAACGGAAGCAGGCCATTACCCATTTTGCATCAAGGCGTGCAATGGATATTGAGGGTCTGGGCGATAAATTAGTAAGCCAGCTAGTGGATGCCAAGCTGTTAAATTCAGTGAGTGATATCTATCAATTAAGTGTGAGCCAATTAGCCGGATTGGAACGCATGGCACAAAAATCTGCCCAAAATGTAATAGATGCTATTACCAAGAGTAAAAAAACCACGCTAGCACGCTTTATTTATGCTTTAGGAGTACGTAATGTTGGTGAGGCTACTGCAAAAGATCTTGCAAATCACTTTGGTCGCTTGGATAAACTATTAGACGCGAAGGTGGAAGACTTATTGGCTGTGAATGACGTTGGCCCGATTGTGGCCGAATCGTTATTACAGTTTTTTGCTGAGCCACATAATACTGACGCTATTCATACGATGATCGACATGGGTGTTAGTTGGGAAGAGTATGATGGCAAACAGCCAGTGAGTGGCGTTTTGCAAGGTAAAACATTGGTATTAACGGGTACATTGCCCACCATGTCGCGCGATGATGCAAAGGCGTTAATAGAGGCTGCTGGCGGTAAGGTGAGTGGCAGCGTATCTAAAAAAACAGACTTTGTAGTTGCTGGCGCCGAGGCTGGCAGTAAATTAGAAAAAGCCGCTAGTTTGGGTGTTGTGATACTCGATGAGTCTGGATTAATGGCGCTCTTAGCAGGCGAGGGTGCATTGACGCATGATGCAACTAATGCGCTTGATAAACAGTCTGATTTAAATACAACTATCGATAGTCAGCAAAAGCAATTATTTTAGGACAGTCATGAAATTAGAAAACACTTTAAAAATCGTCATTATCTCTTTATTTTTATTAAGTTTTAATGCTTATTCTGCAGAAATGACAGCAGCGGTAAAAGCGTGTAATGAGGCAGTTAATAAGCAGGATGTGAAGGCGGCTCTGATGCATGCGGATCTCATACTGAAAGAAAATGATAGGGATTATGAAGCTTTGTTGTGCAAGGGCAGAGCGCTGGGTTTGCAAGGTGATTATGACAATGCATTAGCGGCAATGGAGTTGGCGACTGCTTCTGCAGGAGATGCTTTTTCTAAGGTTATTGCTTATATTTTGATTGGTAAATTACATGAATCGAATGATAAAAAAATAGAGGCTATTGAGAGCTTTAAAAAGAGTCTCGCTATTTGTGCAGAAACGGGTAATCAAACTTATTCACGTATTAATCATCACTATATTGGCAATGTCTATTTTGAACAAAAAGACTTGAATGCTGCTTTGGATAGCTATTTGGTGAGTGTGAGCTTGGCTAATAATGATAATGAACGTGCAGAGAGTTTTGAGTATCTGGCTAAAACCTATCACGCTTTAGGTAATCATGATAAAGCCATTGAGTTTCAACTAAAGGCAACGGTCATGCAAAAACAAGCGGGCAGCTTAACCGCTTATGCAGATTCAATATTACTGCTTGGGCAGTATTTTTTCGATGCAAAAGAGTATTCGCATGCAGAGAGAAACTATCAGAAATTAGCACAATTTGCTAAGGATAATGGTGGCGCTTACTATGAAGCTAAAGCCAATTATCGCTTAGCAGAAGCCATGTTTGCCAATGGCGATAAAGAGGGTGCGAAAGCATTATTAACAGAAGTGACTCAACTGGCAAAAAAAATAGGCGACAAAGCGTTGCTTGCTGAAGTAGAAGCAACAAAGAAAAAACTCAATATTTAATTTTTTCGTAAGGTTTCTTTATTTGCGGCGACTAAGTGATATCTGAAACCTATCATTAAGGTAGTACATGCTCATTATTAATCCATCAAAACAGAACCCTAGTGGGATTCAATCTTCTGAAATCACCTCTAAAACGGTATTCGATAACCGACGTCAGTTTATCAAACTAGCGGCTAGTTCTGGTTTGATTGCTGGTGCTGCTTTGCTAAGTTTAAAGGCCAAAGCAGCTGATATTGCTGGCGGAATAACGAAAGGTGATGCAAGGCTGATTGGTCGTGCCAACACCGCTAAACAGCCAATTGCAGCGCTAAAAAAAGGTGAGATTTATAACCCTAAGCAAGCCATCAAAGGGGTTAAAAAAACGGCTTATGGCAAAGATTTAACAATTGATACCTATAAAAATATCACGACCTATAATAATTATTATGAGTTTGGCACCGATAAAGCAGATCCAGCCATACAAGCAAGAACATTCCAGCCGCAGCCTTGGTCGATTAGTATTGAAGGCGAAGTCAAAACCCCAAAAATCATTAGTCTAGAAGATTTAATGAAGTTAGCTACGCTAGAAGAGCGTATTTATCGTATGCGCTGTGTTGAAGGTTGGTCTATGGTGATTCCTTGGGTAGGTTTGCCCTTGGCCAGTTTGGTTAAATGGGCAGAGCCAACTGGCAATGCTAAGTATGTGGAGTTCGTTACAGCGAATGATAGAGAAACGATGCCGGGTGTTAACGTACCGATTTTAGATTGGCCATACACCGAGGGCTTACGCATGGACGAGGCGATGCATCCATTGGCATTAATCGCTGTTGGTTTATATGGTGAGTTGTTGCCAAATCAAAATGGTGCGCCAGCGCGATTAGTGGTGCCTTGGAAATATGGTTTCAAAGGTGGTAAATCCATCGTCAAAATTCGGTTTGTTGAAAAAATGCCCCGCAGCACCTGGATGAAAGCAGGCCCTAGAGAATATGGTTTTTATGCTAACGTTAATCCTAGCGTGGCACACCCTCGTTGGTCGCAATCGACAGAACGGCCAATCAGCGGTGGTTTGTTTGGCGGACGTATTAAGACAAAAATGTTTAATGGTTATGAGTCAGAAGTGGGTCAACTGTATGCTGGTATGGACTTAAGAAAAAACTTCTGATGGCTTGACTATGATGAACAAAAATCATGTTGTTGCAGTTAAAGTCATTATTTGGTTGTTGGCTTTAATACCAGTGACACGGTTGATATGGCTGGGATTCGCCAATGATTTAGGGGCTAATCCTGTAGAGTTTGTTGAGCATTCCACTGGCATTTGGGCGCTTGTGTTCTTGCTAATTAGCCTTTCGATGACCCCAATACGATTGTTAACTAGGCAGGTTTGGCAGATTCAAGTAAGAAGATTGCTTGGATTATGGATGTTTTTCTACGCTATTTTGCATATCACAACGTACGTATGGCTGGATTTCAATTTTTTATTCGATGAAATGATTCTGGATGTTGTTGAGCACCCGCGAATTTTGGTTGGATTGGTAGCGTTTTTATTGACCATTCCGCTAGCGTTAACATCTAACAATTACATGATGAAAAAGCTAAAATCAAATTGGAAAACGCTACACAAAATGGTGTATCTCGTTGCTATATTGAGTGTTGTGCATTTTTTATTGTTGGTAAAGAAAGACTTAACAGAACCTTTTTATTACGCTGCAATATTGCTGTTGTTGTTTGCTATTAGAATTTATTTTAAGTATAAGACCAAAAAAAATTAACCGCGTGAACAATAATCATCAGACTTAATAGGGGAAACACATGGCACTGCTCAGTAAAGCAAAACGATTTTATCGCTCTGTAGTGAGCATTTTAGAAACGTTGAATACATGGTTGCCGCCATTATTTTTAAGATTGATTTTGGCATGGGAGTTTGGTGAAGCTGGCTTTGAAAAGTTACATGGCGAAAATTGGTTTGGGCATCTCACGTTCCCATTCCCTTTTAATTTATTACCGCCAGCATTCAGTTGGCATTTATCGACTTTTTTTGAAATTGTAGGAGCATTTGCATTAGCACTTGGTTTGGCAACGCGTTTTTTTACAGCGTCTTTGATTGTGTTAACCCTCGTTGCTATTGCTGCCGTTCACTGGCCAGAAAGCTGGAATACACTCGCTGAACTTTGGAAAGGTTACGCAATCACAGATAAAGGTTTTGGAAATTATAAATTACCATTATTGTATTTAATTATGTTTTTACCACTGTTGTTTGGTGGAGCAGGAAAACTCAGTTTAGATTATTTACTTTTTCGTAGAAAATAACACAGGCATATGAACTATCAAAAATCGCAAGATGCAATTGGACGCTTATCAGCAGAACAGTATCGAGTCACACAAGAAAATGGTACTGAGCGCCCATTTACAGGTGTGTATGATAAACACTTTGAATCAGGCATTTATGTCGATATTGTTTCTGGTGAGCCATTATTTGCGTCTTCTGCAAAGTTTAATTCCGGCTGTGGCTGGCCCTCTTTTGCCAAGCCTATCAACAATGAAAATATCATAGAAGTTCATGATCACAGCCATGGTATGAGCCGCATCGAAGTCCGTTCAAGATATGGTGATAGCCACTTAGGTCATGTGTTTCCAGATGGTCCAGCGAATATGGGAGGCTTACGCTACTGTATTAATTCTGCAAGTTTGCGATTTATTCCTAGAGCGGAAATGGAACTGGCAGGTTATATTGAATATATAGACCAAATTGAGTAAGCATGCAGACATGCAAGCATGTTCAATTTGAGTAAAGCCTTCGCAATGTCGTTATTGGGGAGGCTTTTTTGAAGCGGTTTCTTCTGGCGACATTTCTTCAATTGATAACAGTGTAGCGCGTCTTTTAAGCACAACTACCAGCACAATCAGCCCTACGATGAGCATGATAAAAGGGCCAAACCATAGTAATGCCGTGCTGGCATTAACAGGCGGACGGAAAGTCACAAAATCGCCATAGCGTGCCACCAAATAGGCGACTACTTCCTCATCTGTCTTGCCGCTTTCAATTAGTTTACGTATTTCATTACGCAAATCTTGCGCAAGTGGCGCATCTGAATCAGCTAGCGTGCTGTTCTGACATACTAAGCAACGGAGTTCAATAGATAGTTTTTTTAATCGCGCTTCTACGGCAGGTGAATCGCTAACCTCGTCAAGCGCAATGCTAGACGTGTGAAAGCTTAAGCCACTTAAAAACAGCGTGATAATAAGAAAAAGAGGGCGTAACGTTATCATGCTTGAAGTGCTTTCAATAAAGGCAGGATGATATTTCGTAATGAGTCAGGCGTAATGGGGCCAATTTGTTTGTAGCGGATAATCCCTTCTTTATCAATGACATACGTTTCTGGTACACCGTAAACGCCATAATCAATACCAATCCGGCCATCCGCATCAGTAGCAGATAAGATATATGGATTACCTAACTCTTCTAGCATTTGCAATGACGCTTCATCGGTATCTTTATAGGCAAGTCCATATAGTGGTATGTCGTGTGCCAGCATTTCTACTAGCAGTGGATGTTCATCTCGACAGGCAGCACACCAAGATGCCCAGGTATTCAGTAGCCAAACCTTACCTTTCATATCGGCACTTGAAAACATTTTATCAGCTTCGCCTAGTACGGGCGCCACAAAGGCTGGTGCTGGCTTGCCGATGAGTGGAGAAGGGACTTCTCTAGGGTCTAGAAATAGCCCTTTCCCAAGAAAGCCGACCATTACAAAAAATAAAATAAGGGGAAGTAAAAATTTAAGTCTCATATCAATGTCCTAAGCGCTACTTGTTGATTCTGTAACGCTTGTCTGTCATGGTTAATATGCCGCCCATCCCCATGAGTACGCAGCCTAACCAGATCCACTGAACAAATGGTTTGAAATAAATGCGAACGCTCCAACCACCTTCTTCTAACTCTTCGCCTAGAGAAATATAGATATCTCTCACTGGGTTAATTGAAATAGAGGCTTCTGTCATCACGGCGCTTTGTACCGGATATAAGCGTTTTTCAGGCGTGAGTAAAGCCACTGGTTTATCTCCTTTAGAGACATAAAACTGGCCTTGTTTTGCAACGTAATTAGGACCTCTGATCGGTTTTATTCCCTCAAATCTAAAGTCATAACCATTGATGACCTTGGTTTCACCACTTTGCATCGTAATGTCATGCTCGCGTTCATAGCCTTTTACCATGGTGACGCCAATAATAAAAATGGCAAGGCCAAAATGCGCAAGCAACATGCCATTAAAAGCAGGTCCAAACGTTTTAAATTTTTGCGTTAATGAGCCAGTTGGTATCGCATTTAAGCGTGTTTTTATGGAGACAAACACTGAGCTCATGACCCAAAAAGCCATTAATAATCCCACAAAAATCATCGGGCTTAATCGACCCATTACACTTGGCACTAATAGCGCACTTAAAATGCTGATAGCTAACGCCCATTTTAGTTTGCTGGCTAAGTCTGGTATTGAGGCCTTTTGCCAGTTAGCAATAGGACCAACACCCATTAAGAAAATACCAGGCACCATGATTGCGACAAAAACGGTATCAAAATAGGGTGGGCCTACAGAAATTTTACCCATATTCATGGCATCAATGAGCAGTGGATATAAAGTGCCTAGCAATACCGAACCTGTTGCGGTAAACAGCACAACATTGTTGGAGAGCAAGAACGATTCGCGTGAGACTAAATCGAATTTTTCACCTAACCCAACTGTTGGAGCTCGCAAGGCAAATAATGCGAGCGCGCCGCCAATCACAATCACCAAGAATAATAGGATAAATAATCCGCGACTTGGATCAGTTGCAAATGCATGGACAGAGGTGAGTACGCCTGAACGCACTAAGAATGTACCCAGCAAACTTAATGAGAATGCACAAATAGATAATAGGACTGTCCATGCTTTAAATGCATTGCGTTTTTCGGTGACTGCCAGTGAGTGAATCAAGGCCGTACCAATTAGCCAAGGCATAAAAGAGGCATTTTCAACCGCGTCCCAGAACCACCAGCCTCCCCAGCCAAGTTCGTAATAAGCCCAGCGACTACCTAACGCGATACCTAAGGTTAAAAATACCCAAGCAGCAGTTGTCCAAGGACGTGTCCAGCGCGCCCACGTTACATCTAATCGGCCATCTAATAATGCAGCAATAGCAAAAGCAAATGCCACAGAGAAGCCTACATAGCCCATATAAAGCAGAGGAGGGTGAAAGACCATGCCGGGATCTTGCAGTAAAGGATTTAAATCACGACCGTCATATGGTGCTGGAAAAATACGCTCGAATGGGTTTGATGTGAATAAAATAAACATAATGAACCCAACAGAAATCAGGCCCATGACTGCCAATAGACTACTTCTGAAACGCAATGGTAGCTCTTTTGCAAAGAAGGTAACGGCTAATGTCCACACCGCTAAAATGGATACCCAGAATAGCATGGAACCTTCATGGCCTCCCCATATAGCCGCCAATCGATATATGAGTGGTAGTTGCGAGTTGGATGTTGTTGCAACGTAATAAACTGAGAAATCATTGGCATAGAAGGCATAATCTAAAATCAAAAATGACAAAATGACCAGTATTGATTGAATGCGTGCCATTGGCGTCGCAAAAGCGAATAGCTTTTCATTATTTTTTGATAAACCAATTAACGGTAAAACCCCTTGCAATAGTGCGACCACTAAAGCAAGCATTAGCGCGTAATGACCAATATCTGGGATCATTTCATGTCTCCTTGCGCTGATTTGTTTTTAAAGGATTGATTGTATAACTTGCCTTTCTCTAAAGCGTCAGCAGCCTCTGGCGGCATATAATTTTCATCGTGTTTTGCTAAAACTTGATCGGCAATAAAAATACCATTTTCTCCTTGTTTTCCTTGCACCACTACACCTTTACCCTCTTTAAATAAATCAGGCAAAATACCTGTATAAACAACACTCATGGTTTTAGCCGTATCTGTAATCTTGAAAGCGACTTGTGTCCCTTGGCGCTGAACGCTACCGACTTCAACCATCCCACCTATGCGAAAATTGCCTTGCTGAGGGGCTTTACCCTGAGACACTTCTGTTGGGGAAAAAAAGAATACTAAATTACTTTGAAAGGATTGCAACAATAAAGCGGCTGCAACAGCGAGGAGGGCAATCCCTACCAAAATAATGGCAATGCGTTTATGGCGTGATTTCATTTACAACAAATCCTTTATTTTTTCATTACTCAATCGGCGTGCACGTAAAAGTAGTAGCTCTATTGCCATGCATCCAAAGGTAATACCAAAAGAGACCCAAACATAAAAGGCATAACCGCCCATTTGCAAAAAGTCATCGACACTTTTCCAATACATTTCTATTCCTTAAATTCGTTCAACCAAGCAGTATTGCGCTCTCTATCTTCTATTTCTCGTCTGATGCGCACCAAAATTACTGCAATGCTATACAGCCAAAATCCTAGTGCCATGATTAACATTCCTTTAAGCATAACCGCAGCCATAGAAGGTGATGTTGTTAAATTAATAGAAGAGCCTTGATGCAAGGTATTCCACCATTTAACCGAGAAGTAAATAATAGGCACATTAATCACGCCAACAATAGCCAATATTGCACTTGCACGATCCGAGCGCTTTGTGTCATCAATCGCTGCTTGTAAAGACATATAGCCTATGTATAAAAATAATAGAATAAGTTCGGAGGTTAAACGTGCATCCCAAACCCACCAAGCGCCCCATGTTGGTTTGCCCCAAAAAGCACCTGTTATGAGAGCAATAAAAGTAAACATTGCGCCAGTTGGTGCTATGCTTTTTGCCATCATGTAAGAAAGTTTAGCATTAAGCGTTAAGCCTAAAATGGCATAGCCGGCCATTACTACATATAAAAACATAGAAAACCAAGCTGCTGGTACGTGTACATATATAATCCGATAAGAATCACCTTGTTGAAAATCGGTTGGCGCAACCAGCAAGCCAATATATAAACCATACACTATGAAACCAGCCGCTAGTATTGCTAGCCACGGAATCAGCTTACCCGCTAATGGGTAAAACGTTTGTGGTGATGCATATTTAAATAAATTCATACAGTTACAATACTTTCAAAGCTAATCCATACAAGACAATCTGTTGGTTATTCAACACCAAAATTGACTACTCTACCGCCACTTTTAACGCATAACTTGCTGTTATGGGGGCAAAAATTAACGCTAATGCCAACATGGCTCCCAATAATGATAGAGCGCCATTTGGCGTCATTCCGACAGCGATTGCATTGACTGCCCCAGCGCCAAAAACCAATACTGGAATATATAAAGGCAAGACTAAAAGTGCAATTAACACACCACCGCCACGCAAGCCCAATGTGAGCGCTGCGCCAATACTGCCAATTAAACTTAATACTGGGGTACCTAATAGCAAAGAAAGCGCTAATACTTGTAACTCATTGTTTGTTAAGTTAAATTGCAAGCCAATTAATGGTGCGACTAAGACTAATGGTAAGCCAGACAATACCCAGTGTGCCAATATTTTCATTAAAGCAATAAACAAGGTTGGCTGATTCGATATTATAAGCTGTTCTAAGGTGCCATCAACATAATCATCACTAAACATACGCGGTAAAGATAACATGCAAGAAAGTAGGGCGCAGACCCATAGAATGCTAGGTGCAATGGCATGTAATAATTGAGGATTGGCACCTAATCCCAACGGGAACAAACTAGCAGCAATGATAAAGAAAAAAAAGACACTAATGATGTCTGAGCGACGGCGCCAAGCTAAGGTGATATCACGCATAAACACCTTTAGCATCAAGGATAGGGTGCTGATTGGGCGCTTATTCATGCGTCACCTAACTGTAAATGATCAATCAAATTGACATTAAAACTGGGTAATTGGTGTGAAGTAAAAATGACCATGCCGCCATTGTTCACATATTTCTCAATATGTTCCGTTAATATATGCACCATATTGATATCAAGCGCTGTAAAAGGCTCATCCAATATCCATAAAGGCGTGTCATTTGGTGCGTCTTGCAACCACAATTGCGCAAGCGCAATCCGTCTTTTTTGACCCTGCGACAACACGCGCGCTGGCAAATGGGCGCAGCGGCCAATCCCAAGTGTTTCTAAGGCACCAATTGTTTGAGATTGATTAGCGCTAAAACCAGATAGTGAGAGTGAAAACTGAATATTCTCAACGGTAGTTAAATCATCTTTAATACTTGCTAAGTGGCCGATATATAACACTTTTCCATAATAATCTTCAGCTAATAATTTAATATCCTGATTATTCCACGAGACATTTCCTGCGGCAGGAAGCGACAAGCCAGAAAGCGTGCGCAGCAAGGACGTTTTTCCGCTCCCATTTTCACCTTGAATATACAATAATTTGCCACTACTAAGTTGAAAAGAAAGGTTTTTAAACAACACTCTTTCGCCACGAACACAAGCTAGATTATTGACATGCAGGCTATTACTGAACGTAGTTGATACCATGCTTACCTAGTTTTATGATAATTTGTTATTTTAATCGTTTTTGACATGACATACCCAGCTAAACCAATGCTTAGCGCTCATTCCAACCTTTTTTGAGATAACTTAATACAAACAACCCTAAGACTGTACCAACTGGAAACGCGGCTAATGATAAAGCAGCTGACAAGCCGCCAACATAACGAGCCCATTGTTGATGAAACTGTAACCCTCTAGCCGTTATTAGTAGCATTAATACAAAACCAACAAATAACGACATAATTGGCCAAAAATCAGAGTTTGGTTTTTCAATCTCTTCACCCATCAGATCAACCACTAACACCGAGATGAAAATAGTAACGATAATAAAAATAAGCACCCAAGAAAATATCGCCAACAAATGCCCAGCAGTTTGAGTATTGCTTTTCACATTATTGCTATCGTTCATCATTCACCTTTGTAAATTTACGCATTGCGCTATTTTAATAGATTAAGTTAGATACTAGAGGTTCAATTTACTATTGTAGATAAATAATCAATCAAAGTAATTTAACATAATATACATTATGCGAAGTTATGTAGTTTTGCAGTGGTACGTTTTCTGCAAGGAAACACTAATAATTTTATTCGGAGAAATATTATGGAACAGAAAAAATTTCCTCGCTTTTCAGAAGCGAAAATACAATTTGAACTATCACAGCCTCAAATGAAGATTTTAATCGCTTCAATTGGCTTCTTATCAGAGCTTTCCTTATCCAATGTAGAGATGGATGATAAAAAGCACTCACAGAGCGCCTCAGGCACATTTAAAGGCGATAATTACAATTGGGCTGGAATCTCATTTATTGATGAGCATCTAAAAGACCCTAAAAAGCTTTCTCAATTACTTGTGCAAATTCTAGAA
>CBFHHI010000051.1:0-13598 GCA_965655675.1 Methylophilaceae bacterium
TCCATCATATCCGAAAATATAATGATGTTGACCCAGTCACAAACACCCACACTTATCAGTCATTCTGATTGTTAAAGAACAGTGCCTTTCGGCTTAATCGTTAATCGCTTTGCGTTAACGAGGTGCGCATTTTACAGAGGTTTTAAACTTCGTCAATGCTTATTTTCGGAAACCAATCAACTTTATTCAAGTTGGTTGCGGGAACAGGATTTGAACCTGTGACCTTCGGGTTATGAGCCCGACGAGCTGCCAGACTGCTCCATCCCGCGTCCGAATCGACATATGTAGCGCCGAGAGATGAGACTATAGCAAGCTTTGAAGCTGGTTGTCAATGTAGTTTTACAATTTTATATAGCCCGCTGGTAAGAATGCTGATGCATTAAATTAAAAAACCCTAAGCCATGAAGGACTTAGGGTTTAAAAGCTAATTTAAAATTATTTGGCTACCGCACCAAATACTTTTTTAAGGAGGTTGCTTGCCTGCCCAACTGGGTCTTTACGAATAGCAGCCTCTTCTTTTGCAATCATTAAATACATACCATCTAAGGCCTTGTTGGTAACATATTGCTCAATATTAGCATCTTCTTGATTCACTATACCAAATTGACTACCCAGTTCGGCATATTGATTATAGGTTTGCGCTAGCTTAACTTTTGATGTCGCATCTTTGACAATTGGTAAAAATTTCTCGCCCATCTTGGTTGATGTTGTTCTTTTAAAGTATTGTGTTGCGGCGTCTTCTGGCCCAGTTAAAATGGCTTTTGCATCAGCCATACTCATTTGTTTTATAGAATCTATTAATAGCGCTTTTGCTTCGGGTGCCGCAGCTTCGGCGGCACGATTCATTTTCAAAACTAAAGCATCAGATTGATCCCCCATGCCAATCAACTTCAAACCTCTCTCAACTTTTCTGAGAGAGTTTGGCAACGGAATCTTGACGTCTGGATTACCGAAAAAACCATTAGCAACACCTAAACTACTGACTGCTTTTTCTACTCCTTGATTTAATGCTGTTTTTAAACCACTGCTCATTTCGGCATTTGTTAGTGAGTCAACGCCGGCATTATTAGTCGCTTTATTCGGACTGCTTCTCACTGCCTCAGTTGCGATAGTCCCTAAGTCTTTCAAACTCCAAGCATTGGCTTGGCAGCCAATTGTTGCCAAAGCTAAAACTAAAATCGCTCTTTTCATCTAGTATTCCTCAAAGGTTAAATACAATGCATTCATCTAGCGCAGTGTATCCTTTTTTATTCTAGTTTGAAGTGAAACAGCTCAGATTTTAAAAGATTTTACATTCCATATATTCTCGGCATATTCACTTATCGTTCTATCGCTAGAAAACTTAGCAACACGCGCCACATTTAATACAGCACGTCGGGACCATTCCTCTTGATCTTGATACACTTGCGAAACCTCATCTTGCTTAGCAATATAGCTTGCATAATCAGCTAATAACAAATAGTGATCGCCATTTTTCATTAAATTATCAAAGATACCTTGATAGCGACTGGGCTCTTCTACCGAAAAATAGCCATTTGCAATCATGTCTAATACTTCTTTTAACTCTGGATTTGCATGATAGTAATCCCACGGATTGTATCCATTAGCTTTTGTAGCAGCTACTTCAGGTGTTGTTAGCCCAAAGATAAAGATATTATCGTCACCTACTTCTTCTTTAATTTCCACATTTGCGCCATCCAAAGTGCCAATAGTAAGCGCGCCATTCAGTGCCATTTTCATATTACCAGTGCCACTGGCTTCTGTGCCTGCTGTTGATATTTGCTCCGATAAATCACTGCCTGGAAATAATAATTCAGCCGCTGACACCTCATAATTGGGATAAAAAACTACTTTGAGCTTATCGCCCACTGCAGGATCGTTGTTCACCACTTCAGCCACATCATTAATCAGACGAATAATCAGTTTAGCCATCCAATATCCTGGCGCCGCCTTGCCGCCAAAAATAATAGCGCGTGGCGTCATACCAGCGGCTTCACCTTTGCGGATACGGTTATACATAGTAATAATGTGCAATACATTCAGTAACTGTCGCTTGTATTCATGGATACGCTTAATCTGCACATCGAACAAAGCATCTGCATTTAGTTTAACGCCTGTGAGCGATTCAATTCTGTTCGCCAATCGCTGTTTATTCTGTTTTTTGACGGCTCTAAACGCTTTGCGAAAATCTTTATCGTCTGCTAAGGGTGCCAATGCAATCAGCTTAGTTAAGTCTTTTTGAAAGCCTGTGCCTATTGCTTTGGTGATCAGTGCAGTAAGCCCTGGATTAGCTTGATTTAACCAACGTCGCGGGGTTATACCATTGGTGACATTTGTTAATTTATTGGGATAAATTTTGTGGAAATCAGCAAACAAAGTTGTTTTAAGCAACTCACTATGCAAAGCTGCAACACCATTCACTGTATGGCTACCAATCACAGCCAAATGCGCCATACGGATACGTTTGCCATTTGCCTCATCAATAATAGAGACACGCTGCAATAAGCCAGTATCACCTGGAAATTGATGATTAACCATTTGTAGAAACTCATAGTTAATACGGTAAATAATTTCTAAATGCCGCGGAAGCAAACGTCCAAACAACTCTAGCGACCACGTTTCAAGCGCTTCAGGCATTAATGTGTGATTGGTGTAAGCAAACACTTTTTCCACCAAGCCCCACGCAAAGCTCCATTCCAAACCATGTATGTCGACTAATTGATACATCATTTCAGCAACACCAATAGATGGGTGTGTGTCATTTAATTGAATCGCCACTTTATCTGGCAAAGCACTCCAATCTTTTTTACTTTTAATTTCACGGGTTGCCAAGAAGCGGCGCAAAATATCCTGAATGGACGCAGAAACAAAGAAATATTGCTGTTTAAGTCTTAGCTCTCGTCCAGACGCTGATGCGTCATTTGGATACAGCACTTTAGAGATGGTTTCGGAATCATTGCGCGCTTCAACAGATTGCTCATAATTGCCTTGGTTAAACTGCCCTAAGTCAAATTCCTCTGTTGCTTTTGCTGACCATAATCTAAGATTATTGACCGTTTCAGTACCATAACCAGGCACTGGTACGTCATAAGCCATGGCAACTACATGCTGCTCATCTACCCAATAACTGTGTGAACCATCTTCAGTATTGGTGTGGACTACCTTGCCATAAAACTTGATGGTGTAGGCTGATTCTGGGCGCTGAAACTCCCAAATATTGTGGTAACGCAACCAGTTGTCTGGATTTTCTACTTGCTGCCCATGCTCCAAGGTTTGCTTAAACATGCCATACTCATAACGAATGCCATAACCTGTCGCAGGTATATCCATTGTCGCCATGGAATCTAAGAAACATGCAGCCAATCTTCCCAAGCCACCATTACCTAGCGCGGCATCATGCTCCATTTCAACTGCTTCTTCTAAACTATGCCCTAACGACTTCAATCCTTTATCAAGCTCATCATTAATGCCCAAATTTAGTGCGGCATTACTCATCATGCGCCCAATTAAAAACTCTAATGAGAGATAATAAATCCGTTTTGGATCCTCATCATTGTAGGCCGAGGCCGTTTTAACCCAACGCTCTACTACATGATCACGTATTGTGTGTGCAGCGGAGTCATACCAGTCTCTAGGCGTTGCTGTCTCTTCAGTTTTAAAGGATGAGAAAACAAGATGATTACTTAATGCTTGTTTGATGGAGGGCAATTTTGACATGGGATTCCTATTCAGCAATTGAGTGACGATAAATAAAATTTAGCAAGTATCACGCCAACTATTGGATGCTTTATGTTTACATGATGTAAATCTACCTACAATTTACATTAAATTTGTGTTGAAAATATGAAAAAGCCCTTGTATTTTAAATAGCTAGTATTGTAAATACAAGGGCTGTGCCCATTATGATAACTTAGACTAACAATGCATTAATTCTGCGTACAAAGCTAGCAGGATCGTTTAACTGACCGCCTTCAGCTAGCAATGCCTGATCAAATAATACACGGGTATAGTCATTAAACTTCGTTTCATCTTTTTCATCTTTTAGCTTTTCAACCAAGCGATGCGATGGATTGACTTCTAACACTGGTTTCGATTCTGGCGCTTTTTGCCCTGCCGCTTTGAGCATACGTGCCAAGTTACCAGACAAATCGTGCTCTCCCGCCACTAAACAAGCTGGTGAGTCAGTTAAACGATGTGTAACACGCACCTCTTTTACCTCTTCACCCAATGTCTGCTTGATGCGTTCAATCAAGTCTTTAGATGCTTCTTCGACTTTCTTTTGTGCTTCTTTTTCAGACTCGTCTTCCAGCTTACCTAAATCTAAATCACCTTTGGCAATAGACTGCAATTTCTTGCCGTCAAACTCTGTCAGGCCGCCCAACATCCATTCATCAACCTTGTCAGACATTAATAATACTTCAATGCCTTTTTTGCGGAAGATTTCTAAATGTGGCGAATGTTTAGCCGCTGCAAAGCTATCCGCTGTGATGTAGTAAATGGCTTCTTGGCCTTCTTTCATGCGACCAATATAATCAGCAAAACTCACGTCTTGCGTTTCATTGTCGTTATGGGTTGATGCAAATCTTAATAATCCTGCAATTTTATCTTTGTTTGCATAATCTTCACCAGGACCTTCTTTCATCACACGGCCAAATTCAGCCCAAAATTTTGCATACTCTTCTGGTTTATTTTTCGCCAAATCTTCTAATAAGCCTAAAACCTTATTAACGGAGCCTTTTTTAATCGCATCCACATCACGACTGTCTTGCAAAATCTCCCGCGATACATTCAGTGGCAAATCGGCACTATCAATCACGCCACGAATAAAGCGTAAATATTGCGGCATCAGCTTCTCAGCATCTTCCATAATAAATACACGTTTGACATAAAGTTTAATACCATTGCTACGCTCGCGGTCGTATAAATCAAACGGCGCTTTAGCAGGCACATAAAGCAGTGAAATATACTCTTGATTACCTTCTACACGATTGTGGGTATAGGTCAGCGGATTTTCCATATCATGCGCTAAATGCTTATAGAACTCTTGATATTCTTCTTCTGTAATGTCTTTTTTGCCACGCGCCCATAATGCAGAAGCTTGATTAACGGTTTCGTCTTCATCCGTTGTGACCATTTCACCGCCTGCGCCATCTTCACCGTCTTTCCATTCAGATTTTTTCATCAAAATTGGCAAAGTAATATGGTCGGAGTATTTACGCACAATCGATTTTAGCTTCCAATCATTCAGAAACTCATCTTCTTCTTTACGTAAATGCAAAATCACATCCGTACCGCGACTTGCTTTTTCGACTGTCTCTAGAGTGAAGTCACCTTCACCTGCAGATTCCCACTTTACAGCTTCCTTGCTGCCCGCGCGACGGGTTACCAAAGTCACTTTGTCGGCAATGATAAAGGCAGAATAAAAACCAACACCAAATTGACCAATTAAATTGGCATCTTTTACCTGCTCGCCAGACAATGCCGTCATAAATTCTTTGGTACCCGATTTAGCAATAGTGCCAATATTATTCACCACTTCTTCACGCGACATACCAATACCGTTGTCAGAAATCGTCAATGTGCGGGCTTTTTTATCAAAGGCCACCCGAATATTCAAATCGCTATCATCTTCATATAAACTGCCATCTGCCAACGCCTCAAAGCGCAACTTATCGGCCGCATCTGACGCATTTGAAATCAATTCACGCAATACAATTTCTTTATTGGAATACAAAGAGTGAATCATCAGATGCAATAATTGTTTAACCTCTGCTTTAAACTCCATTTTTTCCGATTGTTTTTTTGCCATATTTTTCCTTCTATCCGTTTTATGAATCCGTTAAACTGAATGCTACGTCTTGTAGACTTTGCTTAAATCTTGGGCTAAAAGCTAAAATTTCAAGTATTCAAGCAATAAATTGTGAGGTAAAAATGGCGAATATCACTGTTAAAACAATAAATGCGCAAACATTTCAGGTGACAGTTGTGGTCAACAGCACGACAGAACATGAAGTGAGCGTTAGCCCATCCTATGCAAGCCAACTGTGCGGTCAACATAAAACAACCGCTACGTTAATTGAACAATCTTTTGAATTTCTGCTAGCAAGAGAATCGAATACCAGCATATTAAGACGGTTTGATTTAAGTGTAATCAGCCATTATTTTCCAGAATATGAAGCTGAAATGGCTAAGCGTTAAATCAACTGATTTAAGCTACTATTTGACTAATGGCCTGTTGCGCCAATACAAAACCAAATGTTGCGGTAATGCTCACGCTAGAACCATAGCCCGCGCAATTCAATCCTGTCAGTGAAGTTTCATCTGTTTCACACACAACATCTGGTTTAATAACGGGCTCATCTGAATAAGCGCACATCAAACCAAATTTTGCAGATTTTTTGCTATTACTGGCTTTAGGAAAGTCATGATCACGACGCAACTGATTACGCACTTTAGCTAACAGCTTATCGCCAGTCACACTCGCCATATCAGACAATTGAATACGCGTTGGATCTAAACGGCCACCTGCACTACCGGACATGATTAACGGGATTTTATTCACTTTACAAAAATGTGCTAACGCGATTTTTGCCTTGGCATCATCAGTACAATCCAACACCAAATCACATGGTTTCAACAACACAGCAAGGTTAGCTGGCGTAATAAAATCTTCAACTTCATGCACTTGACAAGCTGGGTTGATTTGCTTAATCCGTTCATGCATGGCGCTGACTTTGGCTTTGCCAAAATTACCGTCTAACGCATGAATCTGCCGGTTCACATTCGATTCTGCAATATTGTCTAAATCAATTAATGTGATTTCACCAATAGCGTTCCGCGCCAAGGCTTCAGCAGCCCAAGAACCAACGCCACCGATGCCAATGACAATGATATGCGCCGACTGTAATTTGTTTAAGCCAGTATCGCCATACAAACGGCGCACACCAGAAAAGCGACGTGATAAATCAGGCGCCTCAGTCATGTCTCTAATACAACAAATGCGGCCGCTAGGTTTTTCTCATCACTAATACTAATGTGCATATGCTGAATAGCTTTAGTGGTTAAAAAATCTTGCAAAGCTTGTGCTAAAAGCAATATTGGTTTTCCAAGTGCGTCATGCGAAACGGCGATATTTTGAAACGTAGCTGGCTCTCGCAGGCCTGTGCCTAATGCTTTGGAGAATGCTTCTTTGGCGGCAAAACGTTTGGCTAAAAAACGGGGTTTGATGTGGGAATCAAGGTAACTTTGCCACTCACTTTCGGCAAGAATACGCGCTGCAAAATCATCGCCAAACTTTTCAATAGACGCTTCAATGCGACTGACTTCGACAATGTCTGTGCCAATGCCAAAAATCATTTAACACCAGTTTCTCGAATAAGCGCCTTCATTTCGCGCACTGCATTATCCCAACCTACAAACAATGCATGTGCCACAATTGCATGACCGATATTCAGTTCATCAATGCCTTTTAAAGCAGCAATTTTATGCACATTGTGATTATTTAAGCCGTGCCCTGCATTCACTACCAATCCTAAACTCAGCGCGTGGTTGAGCGCCTCTTTAATCCGTGATAATTCAGCCAATTGTGTTGCCTCATCTTGTGCGTCCGCAAAAGTACCAGTATGGAGCTCGATTACAGGCGCACCGGCTTTATCGGCAGCGTCAATCTGTGCAATATCAGGTGCAATAAATAACGAAACGCGAATGCCCGCATCACTTAATTTTTTCGTCGCAGCAGCCACTTTATCAAAATGTGCAATCACATCTAAACCGCCTTCTGTGGTGCGCTCTTCACGGCGCTCTGGCACCAAACACACATCTTGTGGCGATACTTGTAAAGCAATGGCTATCATCTCATCGGTGACTGCACACTCTAAGTTCATCTTGGTTTGCAACAGCGGTCTCAGCGCAAAAATATCCGCATCTTGCATGTGACGCCTATCTTCGCGCAAATGCAAGGTAATGCTATCCGCACCTGATTGCTCCGCACGTAAAGCGGCTTGTATCACACTGGGATATTTGGTGCCGCGCGCTTGGCGCAAGGTGGCTACGTGATCAATATTGACGCCTAATTTTTTCATGATTGGAATCCTAAAACGCTATTTTATAAACCCTGTAAATCGATTAATAACTGCCTGGTATGCAAGGGTTTATCCCCTAAATAATGCGCCAATAAATAACGCATTAATTGTTTACTTTGTTGCTGTGTTTGCGGCCTTTGATAGTTATCTTGTGCCATATCCTGCAAGGTTTGCCCGCTCAGCACCACACCGCTTTTTGTAGCAGACAAAGCGCATGCGCCATATTCAGCTTCATAGCGATACTGATTGTCCGCCACAATCGGCATTTCATTTTCATCCATTTGCAATGGCACTGCGTAACCCATTTCTTGTAACATTTTCAGCTCAAAGCGGCGTAAATGGGTGGCTAACTGTTCACCACTCGCTAAGGCTTTTATGGTTGCTTGATAATAGTCAAATAACTGCTCGTGCGCATCTTCTCTTGGTAATAAACGCAACAATAATTCATTTAAATAAAACCCACACATCAGTGCTTCACCTTGCAATGAAACCAAGCCATCTGCCCAATCCAAACTATGCAATGTTTTTAGCTCATTTTTACCTGACCACGTTGCAGAGAGCATTTGAAAAGATTGTAATTGCCCGCGCATTGCAGAACGTGGGCGACGCGCACCTTTTGCAACAGTGGCTACACGTCCATATCCTTTGGTAAACAACTCAGCTACTAAGCTCGTTTCTTTAAAAGCGTAGGTATGAAGCACATAAACAGGCTGATTGTCCTGCCGATATTGATTGGAAGCTAAAGCCATCTTTACCTCTGCGATACTAACGAACGATGAAAAACGCCATCAATAGCCTAAGCTTTTAAGCGCTCTTTCATTATCTGCCCAGCCGCCTTTTACTTTTACCCAAGTTTCTAGATAAACCTTGCCACCAAATAGCTTCTCCATATCTTGTCTCGCTTCGGTAGAAATTTGTTTTAATTTATCGCCTTTTTTGCCAATAATCATGGGTTTTTGGCTATCTTTATCCACAATAATGGCGGCAAAAATACGGCGCAGATTATTAATCGTTTCAAATTTCTCAATTTCTACTGCAATGGAATAAGGAATCTCATCACCTAATAATCTGAATATTTTTTCGCGAATCATTTCTGCCGCTAAAAACCGTTCATTTTTATCGGTCAGCTCATCTTCACCATAAGTGGCCTCTTGTTCTGGCAAATGCGCTCTAACCGCATCTAACAAATCTTCAATATAAAGATTCTTTTTAGCGCTCACTGGCACTATGCTGCTAAAAGGATGAAGCAAATCAAAATCTTGAATGAGCGGCAATAGGTTATTTTTATCTCCCATCAAGTCTGCTTTATTGACGACTAAAATCACAGGCTTATCTTTAGGTAACAGTTTTAAAACAATCTCATCAGCTTCACCTAATTTCATCGGCTCAATCACGAATAGCACTACATCCACTTCATTTAACACTTGCGTCACTGTTTTATTCAGTGATTTATTGAGTGCGTTTAAATGCTTCTGTTGAAAACCTGGCGTATCGACAAAAATAAATTGGGTATCATCTGTGGTGTGAATACCTAGCAATCGGTGACGTGTGGTTTGTGCTTTACGTGAGGTAATTGCTAATTTTAGACCTAAAATATGATTCAACAAAGTTGACTTGCCAACGTTAGGGCGCCCCACAATAGCGACTGTGCCGCATTTAAAATTAGTTGTCATTTTGTGTCATCTTTTAATAATTGTTTAATAGCCAACTCTGCTGCTTCTTGCTCTGCATTACGGCGGCTAGTGCCTTCACCTAATGTATTAATATTATGCTTTGCAATGCGACAAGAGACTTTGAATGTTTGCGCATGTGCTTCGCCTTCAATAGAAGTGACTTCATAATCAGGTAGATCAATTTTTTTACTCTGCAAATACTCTTGCAACTTAGATTTTGCATCTTTATCAATCGCTTTAGGATCAATATTTTCTAGCTTATCTTCGTACAATTTAAACACCAAAGCCCCTGCAGAAGCAAAACCACCATCTAAATAAGTCGCGCCGATAATGGCCTCTAATGCATCAGATAAAATTGAGGGGCGGCGCCAACCTGCACTTTTTAATTCACCTTCACCGAGATGAAGCAATTCACCAATTTTTAACATTTGTGCAATTTCAAACAAGGTAGCTTCTTTGACCAACTGCGCACGTAAACGACTTAAATCACCCTCTGCTAATTTTGGAAACCGAAGATAAAGCTGATGTGCCACGATAAAGTTTAATACACCGTCGCCTAAAAACTCCAATCGCTCATTATTTAGGCCAGCATAACTACGGTGTGTAAGCGCCTGTTTCAATAGCGCCAGTTGATTGAACTGATATCCAAGCTGACTTTGCAGTCTATCCAAGTTCATGACGGTTTACTTAGCCGACGATGCTTTAAAGTCCATTAAAGCACTTAAATTAAAAACCAGCGGCTCAACCACCTCATATTCAGCAGCAATCACTTTCTGACCATTCGCGTCTGTCGAGATAATCAAATCTCGCCCATTAATAACGGTAATGTAATTAATACCAGCACTTTTATCAAATGCCTCAATAATCTCAACATTGCTCATGTTTTTAAAATTAGCTTGATTGCTAACAAAAGTAATTGTCTTTTTTACACTGAGGAACTCAATATAATTGGGTACAATTTTAATACCCGCCAGCAACAAGGAAAGTGCAACGATTGCCACAATAAGAAACCCTAAAAACGTCATGCCTTTTTGCTTTTCTAACATCATCAGCTCCTTAAGTACTTCAATAAAAATGTGTTAATGAATCGAACGACCAATTCTGGAAAGTTCATCAAAATTAAACCAAATTAAAAAGGCTTTACCAACAAGATTCTGATCAGGTACAAATCCCCAAACACGCCCATCAGAACTATTGTCTCGGTTATCACCCATTACAAAGTAATGCCCATCAGGTACAACAACACTCTCTTCATTCAAGAACTGATCACCTATCGTGTTAGAGGCATAACGGTTTGGAATATCGTGTATTAAAATTTGATGTTTAACATCAAACAGCTGCTCTTCTAGGCGCTTTGCACTCACAATACTATCCTGTTGCCATACGTTATCAGCACCTAACAATGGGGTAGTTTGCATCACCTGACCATTAATCATTAACTGCTTGTTTTGATATTGAATGCGATCGCCAGGCAAACCAACAACTCGTTTAATATAGTCTATTTTTGGGTTAGGTGGAAAATGAAACACCATCACATCACCATGTTTGGGCGCGCCTGTATTTAAAAACACAGCATTCCAAACTGGCACACGCAAACCATACGAAAACTTGTTCACCAAAATATAATCACCCGCTAACAGAGTTGGGTTCATTGAGCCAGAAGGGATTTTAAAAGGCTCAACGATAAATGAGCGAATCACAAATACTAATAAAATAACCGGAAAAAAACTTTTGGCATATTCCACTGCAGTTGGATCGGCTTTACCTGTGCGTTTTTTTTCAAACAATAAATAATCAATCAACCAAATAATACCTGTTAGCAATAACATTAACAGCATAAACAGTGGGAAGCCAATCACGCCAAAATAAACACCAGCAAGTCCTAAAAAAATCAACCCAAAAAACAACACTGTCATTATTTGTCCTCTACTTTTAAAATCGCTAAAAATGCTTCTTGCGGAATCTCTACATTACCCACTTGTTTCATGCGTTTTTTACCCGCTTTTTGTTTTTCTAATAATTTTCGCTTACGCGAAACATCACCACCATAACATTTTGCCAACACATTTTTACGCATCGCTTTGACTGTTTCACGGGTAATAATGTTGGCACCAATCGCCGCTTGAATTGCAATATCAAACATTTGACGCGGTATCAATTCGCGCATTTTAGCCGCCACCGCACGTCCGCGATGCACACTGCTTGCGCGGTGGGTAATCATGCTTAACGAGTCCACACGTTCCCCGTTAACCATAATATCAAGTTTTACCAAATCAGCTGCACGGAACGCTAAAAATTCATAATCCATAGATGCATAACCACGAGAAACCGACTTCAAACGATCAAAAAAATCTAAAACGACTTCATTCAATGGTAGCTCATAGCTCAACATCACTTGTCGACCCATGTATTGCATATTGCGCTGAATACCGCGTTTGTTATTGCACAAAGTCATGACAGGACCAACGTAATCCTGTGGCATTAATAAGTTAACAGCTATCACAGGCTCACGAATTTCATCAATAAATGAAAGTTCTGGCAAACGTGAAGGATTTTCAATTTGTACTACATCACCGTTTTTAAGCAACAGCTCATAAACCACTGTAGGTGCAGTAGTAATCAAATCCATATCATATTCGCGCTCTAAGCGCTCTTGTACAATTTCCATATGCAGCAAGCCTAAAAATCCGCATCTAAACCCAAAGCCCAACGCTGTTGAATTTTCGGGCTCAAATAACAAACTTGCATCATTTAGGCTGAGTTTTTCTAATGCGGTTCTCAAGGCTTCAAATTGATTGGATTCTACTGGATATAAACCGGCAAACACTTGTGGTTTGACTTCTTTAAACCCGTCTAATGCTTCTTTAGCAGGGTTATCAGCCAAGGTGACAGTATCGCCCACTTTAGCAGCCGCAAGCTCTTTAATACCAGCAATCACAAAGCCAACTTCACCTGCTTTAAGCGAAGCCATTGGCAATGATTTTGGTGTAAAAACGCCCACTTGCTCACACAGATGCTGCGTCTGTGTGGCCATCATCTTAATTTTATCTTTACGCTTTAATTCACCATCAATGATACGCACCAACATCACTACGCCAACATAGTTATCAAACCAAGCGTCAATCACCAATGCTTTTAATGGCGCACTAATATCGCCTTTGGGAGCGGGCACTTTAGCAATCACAGCTTCAATCACATCGCGCACACCTAATCCTGTTTTGGCTGAGCATTGCACCGCATCGTGCGCATCAATACCAATCACATCTTCAATTTCTTGCATCACACGTTCTGGCTCGGCTGAAGGCAAATCAATTTTATTCAACACTGCCGTCACTTCTAACCCTAAATCAATCGCGGTATAACAGTTTGCAACACTTTGTGCCTCAACCCCTTGACTAGCATCCACAACCAATAACGCACCTTCGCAAGCAGAAAGTGAACGGCTCACTTCATAACTAAAATCAACATGTCCGGGCGTATCGATCAAATTGAGTAGATAAGTCTCACCATCATTGGCTTGATATTGCAAAGTTGCTGTTTGCGCTTTAATGGTAATACCGCGTTCACGCTCAATATCCATACTATCCAATACTTGCGCTTCCATTTCACGATCTTCGAGACCGCCACATAAATGGATAATACGATCTGCCAAGGTTGATTTGCCGTGATCAATGTGCGCGATGATAGAGAAATTACGAATATTTTTCATGTGTTCTTTTAAGCATTACAAATAAATAAAGCGCCCAGAGCGCCCTTTTTTCAATAGGCGTGATTTTACTACAAATGCTTGATTAGTTTGCTAATTAAATTAAATGGTCTTTCTAACTAGCTTACACCGATACCA
>CBFHHI010000052.1:0-13559 GCA_965655675.1 Methylophilaceae bacterium
ATGGATCCCCGACGCTTACTTTCGGTAGATTTTTGCCGTCAATTTTAATTAGCGCAATATCTGTTCGTTTATCTGCACCAATAATTTTGGCTTTAAATTCTCGTTTATCAGACAACTTCACTAACACTTCATCCGCGGCATCAACCACATGGGCATTCGTTAAAATATAGCCATCTTGACTAATAATAAAGCCTGAACCTAATGATTGCGATTTATATTCTTGGCCTTGATCGGGTGCGCCCGGCATTCCAGGCATACCAGGAATACCAAACCGTTTAAAAAACTCCTGCAAATGCTCATCATAAGGCATGCCAGGAAAAGGCATCTGATTGCCACGCATTACTTGTGTAATACTAATATTGACTACTGCTGGGCCTTGTTTTTCAGCCAAAACTGTAAAATCAGGTAAATTTGCCGCAACAGCTGGTGTAGCAGACAACACGACTGCAAACACAATAACAACTGTTGATAATACTTTCCTCAACATTTCATTTCCTTCATGTAGTTAAAATTGATTAAAGCTACTTTAATTCAAATTGAATAGCATCACTAGCTGCTGTAGCGGTATCCAAACGTAAAATCTTAGGTTGATGTTGGTGATAATAAGCACGGCCTGCAATGTGTGCCTTCACCCAAAAATAGCCGATTAGCAAACCAATCACAGCACCTAAAATTGCGCTCGCATCGCCATCAACCAGCTGTGAAGCTAATATGGCGCCAAACAACATCGTTACAAGAGGCAAAAGATATAAAATCAACGCGCTTTTCATCACTGCCGACTCATCAATACCAACAATAACGGTTTGCCCCACTTGCGCATTAATCATGTTTTGGGCTTTAAAACTAGTAGACTTGTGCGCAAATAGCTTACCCCAAAACGCATTGCCACAGCCTTGGGTTTGGCCACACAATCCACAAGCAGTTTTACGCACCACTTCTATGGTAGCCGTAGGCGTTTGTTCTGTTTTTGAGTCGGTTGCTAGGATAATCGCGTGCTGTTCAATCATACAATAACTGCCTTGAATTTATTTTTTAAAAGTGACTGCTTCCGCAATTCTTTTCACTGTTTTTGCAGGCACTTCACCAACCACGATAATTTGACGACCTTCTGCAACGTGTGCACACATATTGGTTGAACCCATTGGCATTTGACCAGTTTTCGGTCGCTGACCCTTGGTCATTGGCTCAATAAAAACAGACACAGAGCCGATACCATCAGAAAAAACCAACTGATCAATTGTACCATCTCCTTTTGCCCGTTGGATATGATCAATCTGCTGATAACCCACTGGCAAATTAGTCACAATTAAATCGTTGTGAACACGCTTAATTGGCTTAGATTGTTCTGTCACATATTCTTTACCAATTTCGAGTTTTGGTTGAAACCAGTTTAAATTTTCTGAATTCAGCATGCTGAGTTGATTAAAATAAATTTGCTCTAGTGTTTTATTATCACTGTTGAGCAGATTCATTTTTAAAATTAATCCGAATTTAATATCTGTCCAAATTTTGTATCGATAACGGTAAGCATCATTGGGCACAAGCTCAATAATTTGCGCCTCACGATTTGCAACAAATTCAGTGCCCACCAAACGTGCCGTGTAATTGGCTTTAATTGGGCTCATATCAGTTGGCAGCATAGCGGGAAACAGATTTTTGCCACGCCGCTTTTTAATCATTACCATTTTGTTCGTAGGCTGAAGGATAACAATGTCATTACCTTGGCTATATACTTCTCGATGACTATCGTCTAACACAATATTACGCGCCACTTCATGGCCGCCATAGTTCATGTGCTTCACATCCACTTTTCGCGCATTATCGCCATTTACATAGCTAAACTGACCTTCATAATTCAGTTCACGCGCAGCATGTGCAGATTTTTCTAGAATTTTCCAAACATCTACTACCGATGAGGGATCATGAGTAATATGATCTGGCAAAAGACCACCAGCCCAGCCATTTAAACTCGCTACTACCAATACGAGCCCAATCACCAACTGCTGCATTATTGGTTAGACTCCGTGTAGTTGGCTGATTGAATATAATAAGCTGCGCTGCTAGGTGCCATTGATTGATGGGCTTGAAGATATTCTTCCATCGGCACACTCGTTGCCAGCTCAACTGGCGACATATTATTTTGCTCACCAAGTTGTAACTCGAATACCATCAATCCTACAAACATCACGGCGGCAACTGAAGCAGCGATAGACCATATGACTGGCGTTTTGTTTGTTTGCTTTTCAATAACTGGCACCACAGCTTGCACAGTCTTATTCACTGCAAGCACTGTAGGCTCCGCCTCCAAAGCACGCATAATCTTCGCAGTACAATCGGTAGGTCCTTCAAGATTTCCTCGCATCGCATCGCCTATCAAATGATAGTGTTTCCATGCTTCTTTCATCTCGCCGTCCACTTTCAGTGCGGTTAAGATGTGCTCGGACTCTTCAAGATCGAACTCACCATCGATTAATGCAGACAATTGATTTTTCATACGTAACCTCTATTACTAACGCTTAACAATATTAAAACAAAATACACAACTACCAACGCTTATTTTCTGCAGTATTCAGCAGTGGGCGCAATTTCGCCGCAATGGTTTCTCGTGCTCTAAATATGCGCGATCTAACAGTTCCAATTGGACACTGCATAATATCGGCAATTTCTTCATAACTCATACCCTCTAGCTCACGCAATGTGATAGCGGTACGCAACTCTTCGGGTAAATTAGCAATGGTGTCATTCACTGTTTGCGCAATTTGTTTATTCGCCATCGCAGTTTCGGGCGTTTCCATTGCACGCATATCAGTAACACCCTCGAAGTTTTCAGCGTCTTCGATTTCGACATCATTTAATACTTGTGGCTTACGCCCTAAAGAAACCAAGTAGTTCTTGGCTGTGTTAATGCCAATCCGATAAAGCCAAGTATAAAAAGCACTATCACCTCTAAAATTATGCAAAGCACGATACGCCTTAATAAAGGCCTCTTGCACAACATCTTCTACCTCAGCTTGGTCGCGCACCATACGCCCAACCAATCGACCTAATTTTCGATGGTACTTTTCTACTAACAAGCCAAACGCTTTTTTATCGCCTGCTTGCGCACGCTCAACCAATACTCTATCTATCTCACGATTCGAGTTGGCTGGCATATCATTTAACTTATTGGACACTGCGGTAAGACTCCCTTTATCACCTGCTTTATCCATTCTAACATCCCTAACATCTGATGCGTTAGCATAGTTAGATGGCACAGATTCAACAAAGGTCGTGCGCGTCAATTTTTCTAACTCTTTAGTTTGCAGCATATTTCCCCCCTACTTCAACCAAATACGTTCCTAGCATTTCTTTGCTAGCCTAACAATACAGACACAGTTACACTGTTATTAGTTCACACACATTAAATATTTATGTCACAACAATTCGATGTATTAATTATTGGTAGCGGCCTAGCTGGACTTACGCTCGCACTGCAGATAGCAGACAATAAAAAAGTCTGTATCGTTAGCAAGCGCACATTACAATATAGCGCCAGCAGCTGGGCGCAAGGCGGCATTGCAACTGTACTCAATAGCGAAGATACTATCGAGGCACACGTTAATGATACGCTTGTTGCAGGTGCGGGCTTATGCGACACAGAAATTACGCGCATGGTGGCAGAACATGGCCGCGAAGCAATCGATTGGCTAATTGATTTAGGTGTGGCATTCACTCGCGAAGAAAATAGCGAAACGGGCTATCACTTAACAAGAGAGGGCGGGCATAGTCACCGTCGCATTATCCATGTTGCTGATGCCACAGGCAAAGCAGTTCAAAAAACCTTGGCGCAAAAAATTCGTGAACATAGCAACATCACGTTGCTCGAAAACCATATTGCTGTTGATTTAATTACCTCAAAAAAACTCAAACAGCAGTCATTAAAACAACCCTCAACCAATCAATGTCTGGGTGCTTATGTTTTAGACAATCGCTCAGGCAAAGTCATGACCATCGCTGCCCAGCAAACCGCTCTAGCAACTGGTGGCGCAGGCAAAGTCTATCTATACACCACCAACCCCGATGTTAGCACTGGCGATGGCATTGCAATGGCCTGGCGCGCCGGTTGTCGCATCGCTAATATGGAGTTTATCCAGTTCCATCCAACCTGTTTATTTCACCCTCAAGCCAAGTCTTTTCTCATTACAGAAGCGGTGCGTGGCGAAGGTGGTATTTTGAAATTACCAGATGGCACAGCGTTTATGTCTAGCCATGATGAGCGTGCTGAATTAGCGCCCAGAGATGTGGTAGCACGTGCGATTGACTTTGAAATGAAAAAGCGTGGTCTAGAGTTTATTTATTTAGATATATCTCATAAACCAGCGGCTTTTATTAAAGAACACTTTCCAACAGTTTATGAGCGATGCCTATCACTTGGCATCGACATCACCACATCGCCCATTCCAGTTGTTCCCGCCGCGCATTATACTTGTGGCGGCGTTATGGTCGATAGCAACAGCCTTACAGACATGGCCAACTTGTATGCGATTGGCGAAACCGCCTGCACCGGTTTACACGGTGCAAACCGTTTAGCCAGCAATTCACTATTAGAATGTATGGTATTTGGGCGCATAACGGCTAAACAAATCCTCGATGCAAAGCCTGTTCATGTGACCGACTTGCCAGACTGGGATGAAAGTCGTGTAACGGATGCAGATGAAGAAGTCCTGATTACTCACACATGGAACGAACTGCGCCGTTTTATGTGGAATTATGTCGGCATTGTGCGTACCGATAAACGCCTCAGCCGCGCCATGCATCGCATTCATATGTTGCGTGATGAAGTACATGAATTTTACAGTAACTTTAGAGTAACCAACGATCTAATCGAGTTACGGAATTTATTACAAGTGGCTGAATTAATTGTCAAAAGTGCAATGGAAAGACGCGAAAGTCGCGGTTTACATTACAGCAAAGATTATCCTCATTTATTGAACGAGGCACTCCCAACTGTACTCACACCAGCAGAAAACTACAGCCTACTAGACAATCAACACGGACACTAAATGCGCTTTATTTATTGCATGCTACTCTTATTAGCTATTTTGCTTATGGTTAGCATCAACGCCCACTTATAATTAAATACAACAAACAATCGATATCTAGCCAACAAAAAAGCCTGCAAAAACAGCCTAAAACCATTAAAATTCAACTTATTCATTTATTTATAGCTAGGAAACAAATATGCAAATCTCCATGAACACCGTCGTAACCATGACTTACGAACTTAAAAACAGCAATGGCGATGTACTAGAAGAAAGCAAAGATCCTGTTGCTTATCTGCATGGCGGTTACGACAACATCTTCCCCAAAGTAGAAGAAATGATGCACGGCAAAACAGTTGGGGATGTGGTTGAAGTCACACTAGAACCCATTGATGCATTTGGCGACTACGATGAAGAACTTGTCCAAATCGAACCAGAAAGCGCCTTTCCAGCAGAAGAGCTAAAAGAAGGTATGCAATTTGAAGGTGAAGACGAAACTGGCGAAGTGATTCTTTACACCATTACCAACATTGCCGATGGCAAAGTAGTTGTTGATGGCAACCACCCATGGGCTGGCGAGCGCTTATTATTTAAAGCCACCATTACCGATGTACGTAAAGCAAAAACTGAAGAAGTTGAACATAAACATGTACATGGCGCTGGTGGGCACCATCATTAGTTTTAGGCTTACCTAAGTAGGATTGCCAACGCATAAATCACCACAAGATAAAGCTGGATCACGATGATAAACTGCGTCATTGCGAGGAATGGAGTGACGAAGCAATCCATGTCCCGTTGTTAAAAGCTAGACTGCCACGCTTCGCTCGCAGTGACAGATAAGAGGCTACCGATGACTGCAGGTGTTTGATGGGCTAAGCAATTAAAATTAACCAACTAATTCATTATACAAATCTAGCCATGCTGGATTCTTCTGCTCGATCAGCGCAATCTTCTTTACTCTCGACCCAGCTTTCAGTTGCTTCTCACGCGCAATAACGGACAACATATCAACCCCAAGCTCAAAGTAAACAAGCTGATGTACATGATATTTTTTAGTAAAGCCATCTACTAGATTCTGTTTATGCTGCCAAACACGTTTGATTAAATCCGATGTTACACCTATGTACAAAGTGCCATTTTTAGCACTCGCCATTATATAAACACAGGGCTGTTTAGGATTCATTTTTGTATTTTAGAATAAATAAGGTATGAACAATTATAAAGTTATTATTCTGTATACTTGGACCACCGGTCGGTGCTCGCGGTGACGGATACGCTGTCATTGCGAACGTAGTGAAGCAATCCAGTTTTTCGTAAATTGATCTGCCACATGGACTGCCACGCTTCGCTCGCAGTGACGGATAAGGGGCGTGAAAAATGGATGTGATGAGACAGGCTACGATGACAAACAAGGCCGTCATTGCGAGGAACGAAGTGACGAAGCAATCCATGTCAGTTTGTTAAAATCTGGATCGCCACGCTGCGCTCGCGATGACGGGTGAAGATCTATCGTGATTTGCTCAGGATGGCGGTGAGGCTATATGCACTGCGACGCTTCGCCCGCAGTGACGGATAAGGAACTCGCGAATGACGGGTAAGGTGCTTGAACCAGCTTATTAGCTAGCCTAGCTCTTTTAATTGATACAACAATTCCAATGCCTGTTTTGGCGTCAAGTCGTCAGGCTGAATCAATTCCAATGCTTCAACCGCTGGGTGCAAGGGCGTTTCTGCAGTTTCTGGATTTGCGGCAAACATATCAGGTTGATGTTCGCTTTGTTGTAATTGGTTATTCTCTAGTTGTGTTAATTTTCGTTTGGCAGCTGCAACAACCGATTTGGGGATGCCCGCCAATTGTGCCACTTGTATACCATAGCTTTGATTAGCTGCGCCTTCTTCTACTTTATGTAAGAAGACAATCCCTTTGCCGTGTTCTGCTGCATCCAAATGTACATTGGCGGCTTGTTTAAAGTCATCCACAATCCGAGTAAGCTCAAAATAGTGAGTGGCAAATAGCGTGAGTGATTTGTTTTTTTCTAACAATTGTTTTGCCACTGCCCACGCCAAGCTCAAACCATCAAACGTACTGGTGCCACGACCAATTTCGTCTAATAGCACCAAACTTTTATCTGTGGCGTTGTGCAAAATATTCGCTGTTTCTGTCATTTCCACCATAAAGGTTGAGCGGCCGCCTGCCAAATCATCTGATGCACCAATTCTGGTAAAAATACGATCAATTTCACCAATTTTTGCGCTATTAGCAGGTACATAACAACCGCAATATGCCAACAATACAATGAGTGCCGTTTGCCGCATAAAAGTAGATTTACCGCCCATATTAGGGCCAGTAATTAACAGCAACTGCCGATAAGGATTTAACACTACATCATTAGATACAAAAGGTTGCGTTATATCTTCCACTACAGGATGACGCCCCGCTTCTATATGTAAGCTACTCTCTTGCACAAAATGCGGCTGGACATAATCAAGGCTTATCGCACGTTCAGCAAAACAACACAGCACATCTAAACTAGCCACGGCAACTGCATTGGTTTGCAACGCGCTAATATGCGGCGCCAGCTGATCAAGCACTTCTTCATACAAGGCTTTTTCTCTTGCTAGAGCACGCTCGTTGGCACTCAGCACTTTGTCTTCAAACGCCTTTAACTCTGGCGTGATAAATCGCTCTACGTTCTTCAATGTTTGTCTGCGTCGATATTCTGTAGGCGCATGTTCAGCTTGCGCACGGCTCATTTCAATATAAAAACCATGCACACTGTTGTACTCGACTTTTAGATTGGTTAAGCCTGTGCGCTGCTTCTCTGCTGTTTCATATTGCAATAAAAAATCACCGTGATTGGTTTGCAATGCCCGCAACTCATCCAACTCTGCATCAAAACCATCAGCAATCACGCCACCTTCGCGCAATACTGCTGAAGGCTCTGCTTGAATGGCGTGCTTTAATAATTGCACTGCTTCTGGCGCCGCTTGCAAATCCAATTGAAGTGTCTCTAACAGCGCACTTTGGCAATCTTGCAAACATATTTGCAACGCAGGCAACGCGTCTAAACTATCGCGCAGAGCGGATAAATCTCTAGGCCGCGCCGTTCTTAGTGCCACCCGTGCCACGATACGCTCAATATCCGCGATGTTTTTTAATTCAGCATGTAATACAGATTGTTTATCTGTATCGATTAAAACAGCCACCACTTCATGCCGTTTAGCAACCAAGGTGCTATCACGTAAAGGATGATGTAACCAACGACGCAGCAAGCGTGCGCCCATCGCAGTTTTAGTCGTATTGAGTAAAGAATATAACGTTGGCGCAGCTTCACCACGAATCGTGGTATCGATTTCTAAATTACGGCGGGTCGCTGCGTCCAGTTGAATATATTGGCTCGTTTGTTCTACATTTAAAGCAACGATATGTGGCAATGCGGTGCGCTGTGTATGTTTTACATATTCTAGCAACGCACCTGCAGCTGAAACGGCAACCGTCAATTCTGCACAACCAAAACCATTTAAATCTTTTGTACCCAATTGCTTGGTAAGCACATTTGTCGCTGTTTCAAAATCAAATTGCCAACTCGCAATCTGCTTTTTAAGGGCTTTATGCTGAGCAAGCGCCGCATTGTTGACATTATCAGCACAAACTATTTCTGCAGGATTAATCCGCTCTAGCTCTTGAGCCAACTGTCCTATCGCCACTTCGCCCAATACAAAATCGCCAGAAGCTAAATTTAAGCGCGCCAGCCCAACCAATCCCTCATCAAAACAAATGCCCAACAGCACACTGTCTCTTGTCTCATCCAATAAAGCCGCATCTGTTAGTGTGCCTGGCGTTAAAATCCTTGTCACTGCTCGCTCAACAGGCCCTTTATTCGCCGCAGAAACCTCACCCACTTGCTCACAAATGGCAACCGCCTCACCCAATTTAGTCAGCTTTGCTAAATACTGTTCCGCCGCATGATAAGGTACACCAGCCATCTTAATTGGCTCCCCATTACTTTTACCACGCTGTGTTAGCGAAATGCCCAACAAACGCGCCGCTTTCTCTGCATCTTCAAAAAACAGCTCATAAAAATCGCCCATACGAAAAAACAGCAACATATCAGGATGTTGTGATTTCAACGCCAAATACTGACGCATCATAGGAGTGTGGTTTTCTTGGCCCATCTTGTTAATCACATGAAATTAGCATCAGAGCGCCGGCATGATAGATATAGCAAAAAAGTTAAACTGGCGTTTTCATGCTTTTGGTTAGGTGCGGCGCGAGCACTTGCAACATTTGCGCAAATACTTTTGGATTGGCGGCAACAATATTGCCTGTTTTTAACCAGCTTTCATTGCCTTCAAAATCACCAACAATGCCGCCCGCCTCTTGCACTAGCAAGCCACCTGCTGCAATATCCCAAGCGGACAGGTTTAGCTCAAAGAAGCCATCTGAAAAACCAGCGGCTACATAGGCCAAATCCAGCGCCGCCGAACCTGGACGGCGGATACCTGTTGTGCTTTTAATCATGTCTTTGAGCATATCCATATAGCTATCTAAATAGGAAAACTCACGGAATGGGAAGCCTGTTGAAATTAACGTTTCTTGCAATTTAATACGGCTACCAACACGGATACGCTTGTCGTTTAAGAAAGCACCACGCCCTTTGGTTGCGGTAAATAAATCATTGCGCACAGGGTCGTAAATAACTGCTTGTGTGAGCACGCCATTTTGCTGTAATGCAATAGACACGCAATATTGTGGAAAGCTGTGCAGGAAGTTTGTTGTGCCATCTAGCGGGTCAATAATCCAAATATTTTCAGCGTCTTTGTTAACGTCACCGCCCTCTTCTCCTAAAAAACCATGATCTGGGTAAGCATTTTTGAGTGTGTCGATAATGGCTTTTTCTGCCGCTTGATCGACCTCGCTAACAAAGTCGTTAAACGATTTGGTTTGAATTTTAAGTTGACCTAAGTCACGTGAGGCAAAATTAATAATATCGCCAGCTTGGCGCGCCGCTTTGACAGCGTTGGTTAACATGGGATGCATTTGGATTAATCTTTTTTGTCTTGAACTAAAAGGCTATTTTAACATCATATTTCAAGTACACCTCACAGGTTTTAGCGTTTCGTGTGCACAGATAAAACCTAAACTGGACTTTAATGATTCAATTAACTAAGTATTAATCCAAACGGTCGTGTATGCATCCAGCAAAAATAAAAAAGGAAGTATATTGAAACCATTACTAGCCGTTATCGCTGTTGCCTCAACTGCTGCCATAGTGGCTGCATGCTCTTTTCAGAATAGCGCGTTAACAATGAGACAAGGCATGGGCAAAAACCCAACCTTGCCTCCACCTGATTTAGAAACAATTCCCACTGTGAGTATCGCAAAAGCGGTTGGCTGGCAGGAAAATGCTTTGCCTACGGTGCGCGATGATTTATCTATTCATGCATTTGCTAAAGACTTAGTGCATCCAAGGTGGCTTTATACTTTGCCTAATGGCGATGTATTAGTCGCTGAAACGAATGGGCCTACCAATCCTAATGCTGGGTTTAGTATCAAGGGCTGGGTTGCTGGCATGCTGATGAAAAAAGCGGGGGCTGGGGTTAAAAGTCCTGATCGCATTACATTGTTACGTGATGCTGATAAAGATGGTATTGCTGAGATGAAAACCGTTTTTGCCGATCATCTGACCTCACCATTTGGTATGGTTTTAGTTGATAACATTTTGTATATCGCGAATGCAGATGCATTGGTCCAATATACATATCAAACGGGCATGACGAAAGTAGAAGGTAAATACACCAAAGTAATTGATTTGCCCGCTGGTATTAATCACCACTGGACAAAAAATGTGATTGCGAATAATACTGGTCAATTATTGGTCGCCGTCGGTTCTAATAGTAATGTTGGTGAAAATGGGATGGATATAGAACAGAACCGTGCTGCCATTTTAGAGATTGATCCAGTTAGTCAAACGAGTCAAATATTTGCTTCTGGCTTAAGAAACCCTAACGGTATGGTTATTGAGCCTAACACTGGCGCGCTATGGACGGTAGTGAATGAAAGAGATCAACTTGGCGGTGATTTGGTGCCCGATTATCTAACCTCGGTCAAAAAAGGTGGATTTTATGGATGGCCTTATTATTACTACGGTCAGCATGTTGACTCGCGCATCACCAGTCCTGATCCAGAATTAATTAATCAGTCTATTAAACCAGATTATGCTTTAGGTTCACATACCGCCTCTTTAGGCTTATTAAATGCAAGTGATACCCGTCTTGGTGAGTCCTTTACTGAAGGGGTGTTTGTTGCGCAGCATGGCTCATGGAACCGCTCGCCAAAAAGTGGTTACAAAGTGATTTATGTGCCTTTTAGCAATGGCATGCCGAATGGCGATAGTATTGATGTAGTCACTGGTTTTCTCAATAGCGATGAACAAGCGCAAGGCCGACCTGTTGGCTTGGGATATGATCAAACGGGCGCTTTGTTAGTGGCAGATGACGTTGGCAACACCATATGGCGTGTCACAAAAAAGAGTAAATAGATACCGCGAAAACGGAGTACTCCCTTTGTCTCTTCGCGTATAGCGCGGCAGTCACCCCACCCCGTCATCGCGAGCGAAGCGTGACGATCCAGTTTTTTGCAACATCGCAATGTGTTGCTTCACTACACTCGCAATGACGGATTCGCAATGGCGGTTTTTGTTGGCGTGAGCAATAGCTGCTATTTGCGCAACAGCATCTCGTGTAAAATAACGCATTTGGTTCTCGCAATCTTCATTTACTCAATTCAATATGTCTGAATCCAGTCCAGAACAAGCGTTTAGCAACATCCGTGTCGTGCTTTGCCATACCAGTCATCCTGGCAATATTGGCTCTACTGCACGTGCGATGAAAACCATGGGACTGAGTCGCTTGTATTTGGTGAACCCCAAACACTTTCCTGATGGACAAGCAAAATCTTTGGCTGTTAATGCAACAGATGTATTGGATGCAGCAGTTGTGACAGCCAGCTTGGAAGATGCCATTGCCGATTGCCAATTTGTGGTTGGGGTGAGTGGCAAAGAGCGCGCGCTGTCGCAACAAGTGATGACTGTGCGTGAAGCGGCGCAGACTGTTCGTACCATTGGGAACACGCAGCAAGTGGCCTTGGTATTTGGCACTGAGATGAGCGGCTTAACAAATGCCGAGGCTGATTGTTGTCATGTGCTTGCAACTATTCCAGCTAATCCCGAGTATACCTCGCTTAACTTGGCACAAGCGGTTCAAATTATGTGCTATGAAGTGCGCATGGCAATTACCGAAGGTAAACTGCATTATGATGAAAAACCAGTCGAACTGGCTTCTCAGGATGACTTAGAACGTTTTTATTCGCATCTCGAAGAGGTGTTGACGGCTATTGGCTACATTAATCCACGTGCGCCAAAAAAACTGTTTGAGCGCCTACGTAGATTGTATGCTCGCACACGCTTAGAAAAAGAAGAAGTGAATTTATTGCGCGGCATTCTGACGCTGACACAAAAACCAAAAAAACATACCAAATATTAAATCGTATTGCGCTGCTTATGCGTGGCTACCCCATCCGAAATACATTATTTAATTATCTAGCCTCTTATTTAACCTACTATTTTAGTCAAGAATTAAATTTTGTGGCATAATAGCTTTTTATTTTCAAGCAATGTTCACCATGTTTGACCATCTAAAACAAGATATTTCTATTGTATTTGACCGCGACCCAGCGGCGCGTACCCATTTTGAGGTGCTCACCACATACCCAGGTGTGCATGCCTTAATTTTGCATCGGTTTAGTCATTGGTTATGGTCTATTAAGCTTTATTGGTTAGGGCGACTATTCTCACACATCGGCCGTTTTTTAACTGGTATTGAAATTCACCCAGGCGCAACTATAGGCAAGCGCGTTTTTATCGATCATGGCATGGGGATTGTGATTGGAGAAACGGCTGTTATTGGTGATGACTGCACTTTGTATCATGGCGTGACACTGGGCGGTACTTCTTGGAACAAAGGCAAACGCCATCCCACACTACAAGATGGTGTTGTGATTGGCGCGGGTGCAAAAGTATTGGGGCCTATTACGATTGGTAATCATGCCAAAATTGGCTCCAATGCTGTTGTGGTTAAAGATGTGCCAGCACATGCCACTGCTGTTGGGATTCCCGCGCGCATCTTAGAAGAAGAAAAAGCGAAAAAAGCGGCCGAAAAAGCGCAGTTTAGCGCCTATGCTGTTGGCAATGATGAAAATGATCCGATTCATAAAGCATTGCAACCATTGTTAGCCGAAATAAAATCGTTAAAAAAACAGCTTGCGTCACTGACTGATACGCAATCTGAAAATAAAGTAGCCAAAGCATTCGCTGTTAAAAAGGTGAAACGAGAGCCCAAAAAACCGACCAATGATTAACATTGAACTTAATGCAATAATAATTGACTAAATTAGTAGGTTATTATAAAATACAAGCATAATTTAAGGACTAATCAACACTAAAATGAGACTAACTACCAAAGGCCGATTTGCTGTAACTG
>CBFHHI010000053.1:0-13342 GCA_965655675.1 Methylophilaceae bacterium
GTAGCGTTTTGGATCTTGGTAAAAACGCGTTAAAAAAGGATTTTCTTCTGCTTTTTCTGACAGCAGTTGTGTTGAAAACTTTTCTGATAACATGCGCGCTAATGTCGTTTTGCCGCTACCAATAGGTCCTTCAACAACGATAAATGGATATTTGTTAAAAATGCTCATGCTGAATCATTGCTTAGTTTTTGAATGCCTTGGTTTTGAAACGCTTCTGCCAATTTTACAACATTACTGTGTTTAGGAATAACCTCACTATGGTTAAGCACCATAGTGGGAGCAATTTCTGCTAAAGGTAATAATACAAAGCCACGCGTATGCATACGTGGGTGCGGTAAGGTCAGAAAGTCTGTTTGCTGTACAACATTGTCGTACAGCAATAAATCCAAATCAAGAATACGTGGCGCATTTGGGAAAGGGCGTTCCCGCCCAAACGTCTGCTCAATATCAAGTAATGCCCGTAACAAAGTTTCTGGTTCTAAATCAGTATCCATTTCGGCTACTGCATTGATAAAGTCAGGCTGATTATCGTAGCCCACAGGTTCAGATTGATACAGACTAGAGCGTTGTAATAGCGTCGTTTTTGGGATTTTTTCTAGCGCAGTTAATGCAAGGTTGACCTGTAATGCTGGCTCGCATAAGTTACTACCTAGTGCAACATAGGCTTTATGCACTGCCGAGATCCTTAAGAGCAGGTTTTTTTGGTTTGCGTCTACGCCTTTTGTGTGGATGGGTTTCTGGCAGTAACATAGCTGTACGTTCTTCGGAATTAGCGTGGGCAAATGTAGTCCACCACTCACCAATTTCAGCTGCAATCTCGCCCGATTCACAACGTAACAACATAAAATCATAAGCGGCGCGGTAGCGGGGGTGGGCAATCAATGCAAAAGGACGTTTCCCAGCACGCTGTTCAAAACGTGGTTGCATCGCCCAAATTTCTTTCATGGTCGAAACAAAGCGGTTATGAATAGCCAGTTTTTTTGCTTGTAATTGAATCACATCATCCATCGCAAGATATAAAGCCGGAATCATTGGCGCATGTTGCTGATGCACTTGCCAAGCCTTGAGCACTTCGTGCCAGAGTAAAGTAGCAAATAAAAAGCTTGGGTTGGATGACTTGCCTTGTATGATGCGGTCATCTGTGTTTTTAAGCGCTAACATGACAAATTTTTCGCCTAGTGGCTGCTCTAACACCACATCTAATAACGGTAATAAACCGTGATGCAAATGTTGCTTACGTAAAATATTAATACTTTCAATCGCATGGCCAGACAAAAACAGCTTTAACATCTCGTCAAACAAACGACTTGGCGGTACGTCTTGAAGTAGGTCGGCTAATTCAGCAATCGGTTTTTCTGTGGCTTTATCAATGGTTAATCCTAGTTTGGCAGAGAGCCTTACCGCGCGAAGCATACGCACAGGATCTTCTTGATAACGGATTGTAGGCTCACCTATCATGCGCAATAATCGGGCCTTGACATCAGCAACGCCGTTATGAAAGTCGAGCACTTCTTGCATTTTAGGATTGTAATACAGTGCATTTGCGGTAAAGTCGCGTCTGGCGGCATCGTCTTCCAAACTGCCGAAAATATTGTCACGCAGAATGCGGCCAGTATCATTGGTTGAAGCATCGCCTTTGTTACCGCCCAGATGATTATCATGGTGACCACGGAAAGTAGAGACTTCAATCGTCTCTCTACCCCACAACACATGCACAAGACGGAAGCGCTTGCCAATGATCCGTGAGCGACGGAATAGCTTGTGAACTTGTTCCGGCTCTGCATTGGTGGCCACATCAAAATCTTTTGGTTTGAAATCTAGCAGTAAATCACGAACTGCACCCCCAACAATATAGGCATCGAAACCAGCATTTTGTAGCGCTTCACATGTATTAAGTGCGGCATCACTGATTAAATTTTGATTAATTTTGTGTTTTTTAACAGGAATTTTTTTTGCAGTATTGGATAAGCTGAGGTCGGCTTCATTGATGGCGACTGCTGCTTGCACCCGTTTTTTAAATACTTTATTAAGCAGTTTTTTAATCATTGATTAGCCGTATTGTTCCAAAGTACGTCATTGATGCCTGCCTCCTTGTTTAAAACACGACATAAGACAAACAATAAATCTGAAAAACGATTGATATATTGTAATGAAACAGCAGTCAGCTTTTCCTCCGCATCAAGTGCGTGCATGGTGCGCTCTGCACGTCTACACACCGTTCTAGCAAGATGACAATAGGCTGCCGCGCGACTACCACCAGGCAAAATAAACTCCTTCAGTGGAGTAAGCTGATCATTCCAAGTGTCTAATTGTGCCTCTAATGCATGAATACGCTCAACCTTTATTAGCGTCATGTTTGGCATGCAGATTTCACCACCAAGATTGAATAAATCATGCTGCACTTCTGTCAGGCAAGCGTGAATGCTGGTGGAGACAGGCTCTGTGAGCAGAAGGCCAACGACTGCATTCAACTCATCAACATCGCCCATTGCTTGTACTCGCAAACTGTTTTTTGCCACTCTGGTGCCGTCACCCAGCCCTGTTGTGCCATCATCTCCAGTGCGTGTGTAAATCTTACTTAATCGATTACCCATTGGTTGCATTTCTAATATAATCGGACATTATAAATCATGCAAAACAATTTATTGAACAATAAACCATCATATTCTCTTCCGATTGGCATCATGGACTCTGGTGTGGGCGGCATTTCCGTACTGCATCACGTTCGCAAGCGATTGCCGCACGAATCTATTTATTATGTTGCTGATAGCTTGTATGCACCATATGGCAATAAATCCTCTGCAGAAATTACCAAGCGCTGTTTTGCTATTGGCGATTTTCTGATTGCTCAAGGCGTTAAAGCGTTAGTGGTTGCTTGTAACACAGCAACAGCGGCCTCCATTCAAGCCATGCGAGAGCGATATCATTTACCGATTATCGGCATGGAGCCAGCAGTAAAACCTGCTGTGAATGCGAGTCGTAATGGAGTGATTGGTGTATTGGCTACGGTAGGCACCATTAAAAGTGCGCAATATGCAGCATTGCTGGCTAATTATGGTGAAGGTGTGCAAGTAATTGCGCAAGGTTGTGAGGGTTTAGTTGAATGTGTAGAGCGCGGAGAGTTAGTAGAAGATGCAACGCGGCAATTATTAGCGCGCTATCTAAAACCATTGCTAGATCATCAAGCGGATACCATCGTATTAGGTTGTACGCATTATCCTTTTTTACGACCATTGATTGAGCAGATGGTTGGTTCGCAAGTTGCCGTGATTGATACTGGTGATGCGGTTAGCTTACAGTTGCAAAAAAAGCTAATTGAGCAAGATTTATTAATACCAAGCGCAGATTACCCTGAAATTGTTTTTTGGACAAACAGTCAATCAGTAACAGCGCCAGCGGTGATTCAAGCCTTATATGGCAGTGTGGCTAACATTGAACAGTTAGCCGTATAGTGCTTAATGATGGCTTACTACTTCACCAGCTTTTAATTTATATTGAGTGCCGCAATAAGGGCAAGCAACTTTACCTGTTTTGGCAATATCCAAAAATACACGTGGATGCGATGCCCAAAGCGCCACTTCTTTCGTTGGGCAATGTAATGGTAATTCTTTTACCGTCACTTCAAACTCTTTAACATCAGACATCAAAACATCCTTCTTATGTAACGTCTATCTTAAACCAGCGTTAGCCAATGTGCGTGCTTAGCTGATTTTCCTTTAACTATGTCGAAATACATGGTTTGTAATTTTTCGGTAATCGGGCCGCGTGTGCCAGCACCAATCGCACGATTATCTAATTCACGAATGGGTGTGACTTCGGCTGCTGTCCCTGTAAAAAAAGCTTCATCAGCACTATACACTTCATCGCGTGTGATGCGTTTTTCAACTACTTCTAAGCCAATCTCAGCCGCTAGTTGCACGATGGTATCTCTTGTAATACCTTCTAATGCACTGGTTAAATCAGGGGTATACAATTTGCCATGACGTACAATAAAAATGTTTTCGCCAGAACCTTCAGCAACAAAGCCGTCAACGTCTAATAATAAGGCTTCTTGATAACCATCTTGCGCCGCTTCTTGATGCGCAAGAATACTGTTCATATAGTTGCCATTCGCTTTGGCTTTACACATGGTGATGTTGACATGATGGCGAGAAAACGAAGATGTTTTAACGCGAATGCCTTTCGTAATCGCCTCTTCGCCCATATAAGCGCCCCAGCTCCAAGCTGCACAAATCACGTGAGTTGATAATGTTTTAGCAGAAATGCCCATCGCCTCAGAACCGTAAAATACCATTGGACGAATATAAGCAGACGCTAACTTATTTTCACGCACTGCTGTTTTTTGCGCTTCTGAAATAGTTGCTTTATCAAATGGCATTTTCATACCCAAGATATGCGCACTACGGAATAATCGATCCGTGTGATCTTGTAAGCGGAAAATAGCCGTGCCCTTATCTGTCTCATAAGCACGCACGCCCTCAAAAACGCCCATGCCATAATGCAAAGTATGTGTTAATACGTGAGTGGTGGCATCGCGCCAGTTTACTAATTGACCGTCGTACCAAATAAAACCATCACGGTCAGACATCGAGCTTGGTATTGCCATGTTGCGACTACCTTAAGATTCATAAAAACACTATTGTAAACTAAAGGCTGGGATTTTCTCAGCATGTTAAAATCAAAATATTATATTTATTGGAGTTTTTGCTATGTTTGCCTCATTTTTTAAGCTAGGTCGATCGATATTGCTCGTGATCACATTGGGTTTGTTAGTGGCGTGTGATGCTAATCCAGTTGGTAAAGGCTTTGTTGCTACAGATATTACTGGCGCAGATTTCTCCACATCGTTTGCACTGACTGATCATACGGGTAAGGCACGTACGATGGCTGATTTTAAAGGGAAAGTGGTTTTGTTATTTTTTGGCTTTACCCACTGCCCAGATGTTTGCCCGACGACCATGTTAGATTTAAAAAACGCCATGAGCATCATTGGGGATAAAGCAGACGAAGTGCAAGTGCTATTTGTTACGGTTGATCCAGAGCGTGATACGCAAGAAGTGTTGGCCAAGTTTGTCCCTTCTTTTGACAGCAGATTTATTGGCCTGCGAGGTGATATGGAACAGATAGCAGAGACAGTGAAAAATTTTAAAATCTACTATGCAAAAGTACCAGGTAATAGTGACAACGATTACTCGATTGATCATAGCGCAGGCATGTACGCTTTTGATAAACAAGGCAAAGCAAGGCTATATTTAGGATATGGACAAAAAGCAGAAGATATTGCGAGCGATGTACAAAAGCTACTGTAAATTAATCAACACGCTTACACAGCGGTGTTTATTTTTGTTGGATGTGTCTTACATCCGATGCAACTGTGATGATAGTCGCTTCAGTTCTTTTTCTGCTAGTTTGTAATCGGGATAAATACTTTCAACCACTGCCCAAAATTTAGCTGAGTGGTTCATTTCTTTCAAATGCGCTAATTCATGGCAGACGACGTAATTGATAATGTGTGGCGGGGCTTGCAGTAAGCGCCAATTCAATCGAATATCACCTCGGCTGCTGCAGCTACCCCAGCGGGATTGGGCGCTGGATAGTTTAAGGGGTGGAGTCGTCACCCCTAATTTTGCCGCTAAAACTGCTAGACGTCTTCCAAAATCAACTTCGGCTTGTTTTTTATACCATTGAATGATTTTGTGTTTGATGACCGCTTCGTCATCCGCTTGTGGCGAAGTGATGGTCAAGCTGTCGTGATTAAATTGCGCTTGTTTATTTTTTGCATCTTGCACAACGTTAAGCTTAATCGCATTGCCGAGTAAGTGTAGTGTTTCGCCATCTTGCCAAATCATCGGCGGAATGTGATTTTTTTTGCGCGCATCTAACTTGCTCAAAATCCAATTCGATTTTTCTTGGATGAGTTTTTTTAATTGAAATTCTAAGATATATTTTGGCGCATGGACGATCAAACCATCTGCGGTGATTTTTAGACCAACTGTGCGGCGTGCTCTGCGCTCTAATTGGTAAGCAATAGTTTCGCCATTACTCAATTGAATGGATTTTTTTGACATTATTTGGAAAGCGTTAACATCTCAGTTTCAATCCAATCTTCCACTTGCTGATTAAGTGCATCGGGTTTTAAACCTGCTGATTGAATCGGCTTACCAATGCTCACTTGAATGACGCCAGGATGCTTTAGCCAAGAATTTTTGCGCCAAAACACACCTGCATTGTGCGCAACTGGCACCACTTGCGTGTGCGTATGCGTGGCTAACCAAGCGCCGCCAATATGATATTTCCCACGTTGGTCTGGCGCGGTACGTGTGCCTTCAGGAAAAATCACCACCCAGAATTTTTTTGCTAAACGGTCTTTGCCTTGCGACACTAATTGTTTTAACGCTTCACGACCTGCCGCGCGATTAATCGCAATTGGCGAAGTAAGCGCTAATGCCCAGCCAAAGAAAGGGATTAACAAAAGGGAACGTTTGAGTACCCACACTTGCGGCGGAAAAATCAGTTGTAATGCTAATGTCTCCCAAGCGGATTGATGTTTACACAGAATAATACTTGGGCTATTGGGGATGTTCTCGCGACCTTTAACGGCAAAGCTTAATCCGCAACTGATGCGTAACCACCACAACATACAGCGCGCCCATAAACTCAGAAAGCGATAGCGTGTTTGTGGAGCGAAAGGAAACGTAAGCAGACCAATGGTGGTAAATGGAATGGTGAATATCCACATGCCAAGGTTAAAAATAAATGAGCGAATATAAATCATTTGCGGTTTATTGATGATCGATAATATGGTCAACAGCTTCAGCTAAATTAGCAAAAACCAAGGTATTTTTTGGCATATTACCAGCGGCCAGCGTGGCCTTACCTTTGCCTGTTTTAACTAATATCGGTTGGCAACCGACATTGGCAAAAGCCTGTAAGTCTCGCAAAGCATCTCCCACAGCAAATACGTTGTGTAAATCGACTGAGAAGCGATGGCCAATGTCTTCTATCATTTGGCTTTTAGGCTTTCGACATTCGCAGTGATCAACCGCCGCATGTGGGCAATAGAAAATGGCATCAATATGGCCGCCCACTTGCGCAACCGCATGATGCATTTTGTCATGAATGGCATTGAGAGTGACCATATCAAACAGCCCGCGTGCAACGCCTGACTGATTGGTAGCAACGACCACGCGGAAACCATGCTGATTAAGCAGCGCAATGGCCTCTAAACTGCCTGCAATCGGAATCCATTCATCTGGGTTTTTAATAAAGTGATCGCTATCTTTATTAATCACACCATCTCTGTCTAGAATGACCAGTTTCATCGTTATGCTTAACTCGCTAGTTTAGATAAATCAGCAACGCGATTCATGGTTTGATGCAACGTTGCCAATAAGCCTAAACGATTGGCTTTTAGCGCTGGGTCGTCTGCATTCACCATGACATTATCAAAAAAGTCATCAACAGGCGCTTTTAGTACGGCTAACGCTTGTAATGAACCTGTGTAATCACCAGCTTCAAATAATTGATCCGCTTCAGCTTTTGACGTATTAAGCGCAGCAGCTAGTGCTTTTTCAGTTGGCTCTTGTAGTAATGCATTGTCTATTTTAGCTGCAACTTCACCCTCAACCTTACGCAAGATATTACCGACGCGCTTATTAGCGGCTGCGAGGGCAGGGGCTTCAGGAAGACTATTAAAGGTTTTGACAGCAATAAGCCTTTCTTTTATGTCAGCTAGACTAATGGGATATTCATGATACTTAGTCAAAACTGCGTCAATTTCAATAAGATTAAACCCTTCATCTTTAAATAAGCCTAATAAACGCTCAAAGATAAATAAGGTAAATCCATTTTCTGGAACTTCCCATTCAGATGCTTCAAAGTTAAAAAAACTAGAAGACGATTTAAATAAGCCACTTAGAGTTAGATTTATTTTTTTATCCAATAAGATTCGAGCTATACCTAGCGCATGTCTTCTTAGCGCAAAAGGGTCTTTATCGCCAGTTGGTTTTTCTCCAATACTAAATAAGCCGACCAATGTTTCAAGCTTATCAGCTAATGCGATAATTACACCAACTTGATTTCGCGGTAGAGAATCACCTGCAAAACGCGGTTTGTAATGGTCTTCAACCGCAAAAGCCACCTCATCATCTAAACCTTCATGTTGCGCATAATAGCGTCCCATAATGCCTTGCAACTCTGGAAATTCATTGACCATATCGGTGATTAAATCAGCTTTTGATAAGCGAGCTGCTTGTTCTACTTTTGCCACCAAGGCTGTATCGCCCAATTGACTGGCGATGGCTTTTGCAATTGCTATCACTCGCTGATTACGTTCACCCTGTGAACCCAATTTATTGTGATAAACCACTTTATCCAAGTTACCAATGCGGCTTTCTAAGGTCTTTTTGCGGTCTTGGTCAAAGAAGAATTTTGCATCCGCTAAGCGTGGACGCACCACACGCTCATTACCACCAATCACTGCACTTGGGTCGGTAGGGTGAATATTGGAGACGATTAAGAATTTGTTAGTCAGCTTGCCATGACTATCTAATAGCGGGAAGTATTTTTGGTTAGACTTCATGGTCAATACCAAGCACTCTTGCGGCACTTCTAAAAACGCTGTTTCATATTGACCAAGCAATACATTGGGTAACTCTACCAATGCGGTTACTTCATCTAATAACTCTTCATCTTCAATCGCAGTTAAGCCTTCTTTATCAGCCGCTACTTTTAATTGGGCGGCAATATCGGCCTTGCGTGCTTCAAAGCTGGCAATCACGCTACCTTCTGTTTTTAGTTGCTGTTCGTAGCTATCTGCGTCGTTGATTGTAATGACGGCTTTTTTTGATTCAAAGCGGTGGCCCATTGTTGTGTTGCCAGCGCTTAAACCTAAGATGCTGACTGGCACAATATCGCTACCATGTAAGGCGACTAAGCCATGGGCGGGACGCACAAAATTGACTGTTTCCCAGCCGTCGTTAATTTGGTACGACATGACTTTAGGAATGGGTAATTTAGCTAATGCTTCTTCAATGGCTTTCTGTAAGCCTTCGCTTAAAGTCGCACCTGTTTTGCTCATGTCGATAAAAAGATTGTCAGATTTTCCGTCATTTTCTGTTCTCAATTTAGCAACTGCTGAGGCATCTAAACCCATGCCATCTAAGCGTTTTAATAACGCTGGCGTGGCTTTACCTTCTGTATCCAACCCAACCTTAACTGGCATTAGTTTTTGCGCCACTTGCTCATCTGCTGCTTTAACGATTACATCGGTAATATGCGTTGCTAGACGACGTGGTGTGGCAAAGTGAGTCACTACAGAAGCTGTTTGGCTTAATCCTTGCGACTGTAATGATTCTGCTAACACTTTAGCAAACGATAAACCTAATGTTTTTAAAGCCTTTGGCGGCAGTTCTTCTACCAATAGTTCAACGATTAAATTTGCTTTGTTATCACGTAAATTTTGCGTGGTCATTTAATTTCCATTTACTCTCTAAACTGTCATTCCGTGCTCGACACGGAATCCAGTGTCTTTGGTTATGCTTTTAAAGTCGCTAGATTCCGACTTTCGTCGGAATGACGGTTAAGCGGTTTCTTTTTTCTTTAACTCTGCTAATACTTCATCAGCCCAATTGTTAGGCGCCATCGGAAAGCCTAAACGGGCGCGGCTATCTAAATAACTTGCAGCAACGCTACGTGCTAAGTTACGAATGCGGCCAATATAAGCGGCGCGTTCCGTTACAGAAATCGCACCACGTGCATCCAATAAATTAAAGGTATGCGCTGCTTTTAATACTTGTTCATAAGCGGGAAGTGCTAGTTTTTCTGTCATTAAATGTTGCGCTTGTTTCTCATGCGCATTAAAGGCAACCAGTAAAAATTCAACATCAGAATGTTCAAAGTTGTAGGCAGATTGCTCTTTTTCATTTTGTAAGAACACATCGCCATATTTCACACCTGGAGAATATTCTAGGTCGTACACATTTTCTACACCTTGAAGGTACATCGCTAAACGCTCTAAACCGTAAGTAATTTCACCTGTGATTGGTTTACAGTTAATGCCGCCAACTTGCTGGAAATACGTAAATTGTGTGACTTCCATGCCGTTCAGCCAAACTTCCCAACCCAATCCCCAAGCGCCTAACGTTGGATTTTCCCAATCATCTTCCACAAAGCGCACATCATTTTGTTTTAAATCAAAACCTAATGCTTCGAGTGAGCCTAAATACAAGTCCATGATATTCGCTGGTGCAGGTTTTAGCACGACTTGGAATTGATAGTAATGCTGCAAGCGATTAGGGTTTTCACCATAACGGCCATCATTCGGGCGGCGACTGGGTTGCACATAAGCGGCTTTCCAAGGTTCAGGACCTAACGCGCGTAAGAAAGTAGCCGTATGACTAGTGCCAGCGCCCACTTCCATGTCATAAGGTTGTAGCAAGGTACAGCCTTGTTTATCCCAATAATCTTGGAGTTTTAAAATAATTTGTTGGAAGGTTAACATGTCAATGCTTTAGAAATTGCAAAGGGTTGATTTTACTGTTTTTTGCGACTGACTACAAAGGCAATTGCACCAAAGCTGAAGATAATGAATGGCCAGTTGCCCCATAGGACATAGGGTGTTGTCCCAGTATAACCTTGGGCAGTAACATTGAGGGTGGTTATTGTGTCGTGCGGTGCGTGCGCCACAACGTAACCGTGTGGGTCTATCACGGCAGTGGCGCCTGTGTTAGTGGCGCGCAGCATCATACGCCCTGTTTCTAATGCGCGGGCTTGTGAAAATTGCATATGTTGATCAGCGGCGTAAGATTGTCCATACCAAGCATCATTACTGATATTGACTAGTAGGGTTGCTTCTGGGAGTTGGCGTATGATTTCTTCTCCAAAGACATCTTCGTAACAAATATTAACCGCCACTTTTTGATTGTTTAATAACATGGGTTGTTGATGTGTGCCACCACGTGATAAATCGCTGAGCGGCATATTGAGCCAATCGCGATATATCCAGCCAAGCATCTGTTTTAATGGAATAAATTCACCAAATGGGACTAAGTGATTTTTGCTGTAGCTTTGAGTCGGTGCAGTGCCGATACTGAATGCACTATTAAAGTATTCTTGTGTATCTCGATTGTAATCAACCATACCCACAATAATATTGCTATTGAGCTGTTTGGCATGTGCGCTTAATGTCTCTTTAACGCGAGGGTCGAGTTGGCTAGCAATCACTGGCAAAGCTGTTTCTGGCAACACAATTAAATCTGCTTGGCTACTTTCCGTCATGGCAATATATTGCGCGATTGTCTGTTCTGCCGCACCTGGCGACCATTTAATCGCTTGCGGAATATTGCCTTGTATAAGGCTTGCGCTAAATGGCTCACCAATTGGGCTAGACCACGGCACTACTTTCAAAATGCTACCTATAGCAATAAACAGGGTGATAGCGGTAATCACATTGCGGCGCCAAGTTATGCTGATGGGCTGATGTTTGTTGGCAAGCCAAATGCCGATACAAGCAGCAATGCCAACAGTCATGGTTGATACGCCATACACGCCAATAATTGGCATATAACCAGCTAATGGACTATATGGTGTTTGACTGTAACCGATTGTTAGCCAGGGGAAGCCAGTAAAAATCCAACCACGCACCCAGTCAGATAAACCCCACAGGATGGCCGTGCTCACACTTAAATAACCGATACGTTTACTCAAATAACCAACCAAAGCAGGAAATAAAGCCATAAAAGCGCACAGGCAAAAAGTACAAAACCCTGCAAACCACCACGGCATCCCACCAAAATCATGCAAGCTAATATAAATCCAATAAATACCAACCGTGTATAACCCAAGCCCAAATTGCAAGCCAAGCATTAAGGCCGCTTTTGCTGATGGCGCTTTTGCCCAAAGGTAAACGATGCCAATAATTGCAACAACCGTAGCTGGAAAAAGGTAAAAAGGCGCGTAACCGAGCACAGCAAATGCACCAAGAGAAAACGCCAATAAAGGTTGAAATTGTTTATGCATAGGTGATGATGATGGTTGATGAATACTTAGCTTGCACAGTATAAGTGAAAGCGGCGGAATGTTAAAAAAAGTTAATCAAGTCGTGACTGAGTCTATCTTTCTTGACAATCATTTAGCGACAGTAGACTATTGCGCTGCAGTTTACAACTTAACCGAGAGGATAAAAAATGAGTATGTGTTCAGAGTTTAAAGCGTTTGCTCTAAAAGGCAATGTAATGGATTTAGCCGTTGGTGTGATTATTGGCGCGGCATTTGGCAAAATTGTTGATTCGATGGTTAAAGATATTATTATGCCTATTGTAGGTAGTATTGTTGGTAACCTTGATTTCGCGAATATGTATATTGTTTTAGGTGAGATACCAGCAGGCTTGGCTAATAATTTGGCAGCATTAAAAGAAGCTGGAGTGCCTGTATTAGCCTATGGTAGTTTTATTACGGTTGCGATTAACTTTATCATTTTGGCCTTTATCATTTTTCAAATGGTACGGATAATGAACCAACTGAAAAAAGCCGAGCCAGCTCCTGCGCCAGCAGCACCGGCAGAAGATATTGTATTGCTGACAGAAATACGTGATGCACTAAAGAAAAAATAACTGACAGTAGATTAAGCGTAAGCAATAAAAAAAGGGCGATTCAGTCGCCCTTTTTAATGGTGCTTACGAGTATCAATACGGAACGCTATTTGGGCAATTCATAAGTACGATCTGACTCTTGTGTTGTTTCGGAACCATCATTATTCAAAAATACAACCTGTACCACTTTATCATCAATAAAGTCTAACTCTGTCGTCTGATAATAAACACCGTTTTCATCTGTATTAATATTGTGATAGTGCCAAATAGAAGCCACGACACGATTAGAACCCTTAATCTTCACATCATCTGCTTTAGCCGGCTCACCTAATTGGGCCACAATTGCTTTTTTATCTAGTAATTCAATTGCATTAACAAATGCGCGCTCTTCTGTTGGCAATGTCTTAACAACAGCAGATTCATTTGTAACGCTTGTTGGCGAATCTGTTTGCGCTGAATCAGATGGCTTGGTGTTGACTGATGAACAAGCTGTGCAAAACGCCAATAAAGCAAATACTGTTAATAGTTTCATATTGGTCACCTCTAAAATAGTAAAACTATGAGTTGTGCGGTTTAAATTGGTTCAACTAAATCAGAGGTATCTGGTAATATTTCAACCAAAATCGCGTGTAAACGTCGGCTATCAGCCCGAACAATAGTAATGCTTAAATGATCAATCACAATGTGATCGCCACGTTTGGGCATATGGCCAAACTTATTCACTACTAAACCACCAATCGATGAAAACTCTT
>CBFHHI010000054.1:0-13124 GCA_965655675.1 Methylophilaceae bacterium
ATAGGCCGCAGTATTAACGGCGACCTAGCATATTAACATCCACTCACTAGCTAAATGGGTGTTCTATTACAATGGTTTCATCACGCTCAGGCCCTGTTGAAACAATTGCAATGGGCACACCGCATACTTCTTCTAAGCGCTTCAAGTAATTTTGAGCATTTTTAGGCAGCCCATCCCATGTTTTAATCCCAAAAGTGCTTTCCGTCCAACCAGATAACGTTTCGTAAACAGGTACACAGCCTTCCACGTCATCCGCACCAACAGGCAACAAGTCAATTTTTTCGCCATTGAGCACATAGCCAGTACAAATATTAATTTCTTCGATGCCATCCATCACATCTAGCTTAGTAATACATAAGCCTGTTAATCCATTAATCATGGCTGAACGACGCAAGGCGGCTGCATCAAACCAACCGCAACGACGTTTACGCTTAGTCACTGTACCAATTTCTTGCCCGACAACAGACATTTGTGTACCTGGCGCGCCTTCTGTATCTATATCTAACTCACTTGGGAATGGCCCGCCACCAACGCGCGTGGTATAGGCTTTGGTAATACCAAGAACATAATGCAACATCTTCGCGCCAACGCCTGTGCCAGCTGAGGCTTGACCAGCGATACAGTTGCTCGACGTAACATAAGGGTACGTGCCATGATCAATATCAAGCAATGTGCCTTGGGCGCCTTCAAATAATAAACGGTCGCCTCTCTCATAAGCACCGTATAGTTCTGCTGAGATATCAGCGATCATAGGCTTCAACGCTTTTGCATGCTGCATGCTCAATGCCAACTGCGTATCAAAATCGACAGGATCTGCATCAAGGTAATTGGTCAATACAAAATTGTGATAGTCCATTACTTCTTTTAATTTTTCAGCAAATCGTTCAGGATAAAATAAATCATATACGCGCAACGCACGGCGGGCGACTTTATCCTCGTAGGTTGGGCCAATACCTTTGCCTGTAGTACCAATTTTTTTATCCGCACTACGTTTCGCTTCGCGCGCGACATCTATAGCAACATGACAACTTAAAATTAATGGACAACCTGGACTGACTTTTAAACGACTCTTTACTTCTAAGCCATCTTTTTCTAGCGTCTCAATTTCTTTGAGTAAGTGCCCTGCATCCAAAACGACACCGTTGCCAATATAGCAATTCACGCCTGCTCGAACAATACCTGAAGGAACAAGATTCAACTTGTATACACGTTGCTCTTCACCCTGTCCAACGACTAATGTGTGTCCTGCATTATGTCCGCCTTGGAAACGCACCACACCTTGCGCTTGGTCAGTCAGCCAGTCAACAATTTTACCCTTACCTTCGTCGCCCCATTGTGTACCGACAACGACGACGTTTTTCCCTGCATTTTTAACTGTATTATGTGCCATGATTTACTATTTTAATTAAGTTTCAGTCAGCCAATGGCACCACTTGCCACTCACCATTTTTGTATTTCAATTCTTTATCGCAGTTTAACTCAACGCAACTAGTGTGGCCATTTGGTAATGCCTGAACCACAATATGCCCCTTATTGCGTAAATCCTCAATTTTGGCTTTTAGCAAAGTTTCATCACCAACTGGTGCTAATATACCTTTTGTTAACTCTTTGGCGTTCAATGCAGTCACAACGCCGCGCAAATCCAAACTAAAACCAGTAGCAGGTCTGGCTCGACCAAACGCGACACCTACTTCATCATAACGGCCTCCCAGTGCTAAAGGACCTGCATAATTCTGTGCATATGCTGCAAATACTATCCCGCTATGATATTCATAACCGCGGAGTTCGCTCAGATCAAATCCAATCACCAAATCCAAATCTTTTAATTGCTCAGCAACTGCTAGTAAATCGTCAAGCGCGGTTGAGATATTGGGCAATGCTGGCAAAATATTTTTAGCTCTCGCCAAAACGCTTGAATCGCCATTTAAGTCTGTTAAATCTATTAATGCTTGCTTGATCGTCGCATCTAAGCCATCAGCTAAGCGAGCAACAGATGTTTTATCTTTACTAAGGAGGGCTGCATGTAACTCGTTTTCTAATGATTGATTGACATTGCCAGCCTCAATCAAACTTTCAAAAACACCAACATGACTAAAGTCGACATGTAACTGACTAATCCCTATCGACTGTAGCGCTTGAATCATCAAGCGCTGAATTTCAACATCACTTTCTACACCAGCATGGCCAAACAGCTCCGCCCCCACTTGCAAAGGCTCACGCGTGCGTGCAAGCCCACTAGGCTTTGTACGTAATACGGTACCAGCGTAACAGAGCCTTGAAACACCTTTATGGTTGAGCATATGCGCATCAATACGCGCTGCTTGCGGTGTAGTATCCGCGCGAATACCCATCATTCGCCCCGTTAGTTGATCAACCACTTTAAAGGTGGCAGTATCTAAACTACTTCCTGTACCCGTCATTAGAGATTCCACATACTCTAATGTTGGTGGAATCACATATTGATAACCATGTACATGAAATAAATCGAGCAACTGTCGACGCAAAGACTCAATACGGAACGCCTCTGTGGGCATAATATCTTCAATAAATTCTGGGAGTAACCAATTTCGCATGCGCGTATTATACTGGTAAACAGGCAAAAAAATGCATAACAAAGGCAGTATTAAACCTGATTTAAAAAGAGTAGCAACAAACCTGCCGCGATTGAAGCGACGCCTATAAAACGTAATTGACCATCTTTTAAGGCAATCATGCGTTTAAACGTTTCACGCCAAGTCTGTGGTGCGATAAAAGGCAACAAGCCTTCAATCACTAACATCAACCCAAGCGCGGCAATCAATGTTGAATTCATAGCGTTGCGTTCATGCCGCGTGTTTCAACTATTTTTTACCATCTGCTGCGCGCAAATATTTAAAGAAATCGGATCTTGGATCTAACACCATCATATCTGATTTATTCTTGAAACTATTCTTATACGCTTCAGTGCTACGATAGAAGGCATAAAACTCTGGACTTCTGCCATAAGCTTTTGCATAAATTTCAGTCGCAATAGCATCTCCTTGACCCTTTGTGTTTTGTGCGTCACGGAATGCTTCTGCAATAATCACTTCTCTTTGCTTGTCTGCATCAGCACGAATTTTTTCAGAGGCTGCAGCGCCTTCTGAACGAAGTTGGTTAGCAATTCTTTTACGCTCAGAGGTCATACGATCAAAGACTGATTTACTAATTTCTTCTGAATAATCAACACGTTTTAATCGTACATCTACGATTTTAATACCGATTTGACTCGCTTCTTTATCTGCTTTTTCGCGTAAATTGTCCATAATGGCCGTACGTTCACCAGCAATCACATCACGCACCGTGCGCACACCAAATTCGGCTCGCAAGCCAGCGTTGATCACTTTAGCAAGCCTATCCTCTGCCGCTGCTTCACCACCCTCTTTAATCGATACATAATATTTAGCTGGATCAACAATGCGCCATTTAACAAAGGAGTCAACCAACATATATTTATTTTCACTAGTAATATATTTGGCCGCCTCTTCTCCATCGAGAGTCACAATACGATTATCAAAGTATTTAACGCTCTCGACGAAAGGCAGTTTAAAATAAAGTCCAGGCTCTTTTTTGACTTTAACAATTTGCCCTAAGCGAAACACCAAAGCAAACTCACGTTGATCAACTGTATATGCAGTCATGCTGAGTAAAACAACTAAAATAAAACCACCTAGAACCACTACTCCAAAATTTTTCATTTTTAATTACCTTCTCTTTCACGACTACGCTCTAACGCACGCTCGGCAATTATCGCCTCTGCACTTCTTTCACTCGCTGCACTCGCTGAAGATTGTGATGTGCTTCTATTCACTGGCTGTGCTTCGGAAGCTTGCATCAATTTATCCAGCGGTAAATAAAGCAAACTACCGCCTTCTTTCTGATCCACAATGACTTTGCTAACATTAGATAGAATTTGTTCTTGTGCCTCTAAAAATAGACGCTGACGTGTCACTTCTGGCGCCTTTACATATTCAGCATAAATTCTTTCAAAACGGTTCGCATTACCCTTTGCTTCGCTTTCTACTTTTAGTTTATATCCATCTGCTTCAGCAATTAAGCGTGCTGCATTACCACGCGCTTTAGGGATGACTGCATTGGCATACGCTTCACCTTCATTGATTTGACGCTGGTAATCTTGGTTAGCTCGGTTTACATCTTCAAATGCTTCTTGCACTGGCTCTGGTGGTAATGCAGCTTGCAAAGAAACACTGGTAATATTGACACCTGTCTTGTAGAAATCTAATAGGCTTTGCATTTGCTGTGAAGTGTCTTGCAAGCCTTTTTGCAAGAGATCGTCTAGTTTATTTTTACCTACCACTTCACGAATCGCAGTTTCTGCGGCAGACATTACTGACCCGTCTGTTGCTCGATTATTAAATAAGTAATCTTTTGCATTTTTAAGGTTGTATTGCACTGCAAATTGCAAATCGATAATATTTTCATCCTCTGTGAGCATTAATGCCTCTGCGGGAACCTTGGTTTTGTTGCCGTTAGCAGCACTTCTATATCCCACTTCTAAACGACGAACTTGTTCCATGTTCACAACCGTTACTGTTTCAATCGGATATGGCCAATGCCATCTTGGACCTGGTTCCGTTGATTCAACGTATTCACCAAATCGCTGCTTTACACCTAAAGAACCTTGATCAACTATATAAAAACCTGTCGCTAGCCATATCACCAATACCAAAGCGATAATCGGGAAAATCGGTAGGTTAATTGGTTCACTATTCTTGGGTGGCGGAGCATTGCCTTTTCCGCCACCTTTACCAAATAGATTATTAATCTTTTGGTTTAAGTCACGAAAAACTTCATCTAAGTCTGGTGGTCCTTCGTTGTTGCGTTGCGCCCAAGCGGGAAGTTTCATTTTTACTTGCTCCAAATTACTAATGTTATTGTTCAATAGTTGCTCTAGCTTATTAGGCATAAGCTATTTTTTCTGTACTTAACTTTTTCAAATATGCATGATGTTCTTGCAATGCTAATCGAATATAATCCAGACCCTCACCCGTTTTTGCTGAAACACGTATGCGAATTATTTTACCATATTCATCACGATCGAACCCTGGCTCGCAATCTAGTCGATCAATCTGATTCAGTATCAACACTTGTTGCACCTTATCCGCGTCTATGTCATGCAATACTTTATTCACTTGCGCAATCTGCGCCTCACGATTACTGCTGGCCATATCAACCACATGAAACAGTAAATCAGCTTGCGCTGCCTCTTCCAATGTAGCGCCAAACGCTTCTATTAAAGTAGTTGGCAGATGTTTAATAAAACCAACCGTGTCAGACAACACAACTGGGACAGATCCATAGCCTTCAAGTTCCGGCAAATGCATTTTTCTCGACGTAGTATCCAAGGTTGCGAATAGCTGATCAGCCGCATAAATATCAGCACGCGTTAATCGATTAAATAAAGTGGATTTTCCTGCATTGGTGTAACCAACTAAAGAAACTGCCATTAAATTCGAACGCTTGCGCGCCCGACGTTGCATACCACGTTGAGACTTGAGTTTGGTCAGCTTTTCACGTAATTGCTTGATGCGCACACGCAATTGTCGCCTATCAAGTTCTAATTGCGTTTCACCTGGTCCGCCACGCACACCAATACCGCCTTTTTGGCGTTCCAAATGGCTCCAACCTTTTACTAATCTAGTGGAGAGATGCTCTAACTGCGCCAATTCAACCTGCAACTTACCTTCATGACTTTGCGCACGTTGCGCAAAAATATCCAAGATAAGGCCTGTTCTATCAACGACACGTGCATCCAAGTGTCGCTCTAAGTTCCGCTGTTGCGAGGGGCTTAAATCATGGTTAAAGGCAACGAGCTTAGTTTCGCTGGCTTCAAGCATTGCCTTAAGATCATCAGCTTTACCTGAGCCAATAAAAAGTTTGGCATCTGGCACACTTCGCTTACCTTCAATAGTGCCGGTGATAGTCAACCCTGCAGTGGTTACTAGCTGCCTTAACTCGTATAAGCTTTCTGCGTAATCAGGCTCATTAAAATCGATACTAACCAGAATGACCGCGTCTGTACTTTCCGGCCTATCTAGCATGCGGATACTCTACAATCAAATTAAGCTTCTTCCGAATCTGGAATGCTAATTGCAACAGCTCGCGCAGGAACTATGGTGGAAATCGCATGTTTATAGACCATTTGTACTACGGTATTTTTTAATAAAATAACGTATTGATCAAATGAATCAACTTGCCCTTGTAGCTTAATACCATTCACTAAATAGATAGAAACTTGCACGTGCTCTTTTCTGAGCGCATTTAAAAATGGGTCTTGTAGCATTTGGCCTTTATGTGTCATAGGTTACTCCTTGTAGTTTTAATAAATTGGAGATAGCTCTTTTTATGAATTATCTGTCACGATAGGACTATCATTGCGCTTTTTTGTTCTAATTTCAAGAGCAAAAAAGTTTTTTATTACAAATAATATTGCATTCGTTTTAAAACTTCTTGCTTGCCTAAAATTGCCATCACCTGATCAATGCTAGGCGACTGTGCGATACCAGCCAACATTACACGCAGCGGCATTGCAATTTTGGGAAACTTTAATGCATTTTCTTTTACAGCCTCACTAATTGCTTCGTGAATCTGCTCTGCAGTCCAATCAATATTTTTTAATGTTTGGTGTAAAGCTTGCATCACTGGCTTAACATCATCTGTTATATGCTTTTCAACATCAGCAATATTAGCTTGTGGTACTTGATAAAAATAGGCAACGTCTGTAGCCAATTGGTTCAAATTATTTGCACGCTCACGATACAGTTCTAACACATCAATAATGGATGGTTCTGGCTGAACTACGACGTTTTGCTTTGCTAATCTTTCAGTAATATCTTTTGCTAATAAGATTAAATCAGCTGTTTTAATATAATGGGCGTTTAACCAATTGAGTTTTTCGGTATTAAATTGTGCGGCTGAAGGCGTAATATGGTCTAAATCAAACCACTGGCAAAACTGTGCCATATCAAATATTTCATCGTCGCCGTGACTCCAGCCCAATCGCGCCAAATAATTTAATATTGCCTCAGGTAAGTAGCCATCTTCATGATATTGCATCACACTCACAGCGCCATGGCGCTTAGATAACTTTTGTCCATCATCGCCCAAAATCATTGATAAATGCGCATATTGCGGAACATTCGCTCCCAGCGCTTTAAATAAATTAATTTGACGTGGCGTATTATTCACATGGTCATCACCGCGAATCACTTGGGTAATCCCCATTTCCCAATCATCTATAACGACGCAAAAGTTATAAGTGGGTGTTCCATCGCCGCGTGCAATAATGAGATCATCAAGTTCAGCATTGGCTATTTCTATGTTGCCTTTAACCATGTCATGCCAAGCAACCACACCTTCTTTAGGATTTTTAAAGCGAATAACAGGCTTCACATCGCACGGCAATTCAGGCAATACTTTGCCTGTTTCTGGTCGCCACTTGCCATCATATCTTGGCTTAACACCAGCTTGCATTTGTTGCTCACGCAAAGCATCCAACTCTGCTTTAGTACTGTAGCAATAATAGGCATGACCAGTAGCTAATAATGTTTGCAAATGCTTTTTGTACGTATCCATTCGCTGCATTTGATAAAAAGGCCCCTCATCATGCGACAGCCCCAACCACGCCATGCCATCCAAAATAGCTTGCACCGCTTCAGGGGTGCTACGCTCAACGTCCGTATCTTCAATCCGCAATACAAACTGACCGTCATACTTTTTGGCATAAGCCCAAGAAAAAAGAGCAGTGCGGGCACCGCCAATATGTAGGAATCCAGTTGGGCTAGGTGCAAATCGAGTTCGTACGGTCATTATATCAATGCTAAAAATAGAAAAACGCCATTCTAACACGTAAGCCACAATCTGCTTATGCTGTAAAAAATGCAAATTTAATCATATGCAAGTATGAATATTATTACTATTCAATGGTTTATTGTTGTCGATTAAATTAACTTATGATATATAAGTAATCTATTGCTACTTGATAGAGCGAATGTTGTAAACCCTGATGCTGGAGGAAAATGATGAGCGTACACACTGGAGAGGTCTATGGCAAAAAAACATCATCAAACAAACTGGTTATGTATAACGTGCTTAAAGTGAGTAAACACGCGATTACCCTCCAAAATATTGATAATCCACTCAGTTTATTTGAAACAACCATGCACAAGCTGACAAGTTCTGGTTATGTGCGTATCAGCCAAACGCCTTATATTGACTTAACTAAATCCAATAGTAAAAAACGTAAAACGGCTCGCAAACCAACGCGCTGTCCACTAACCTTGGATTTTTTAGAAGACCGTGCGGATAGTGAGCGACCTGCACCAATATTGCCAGACTTATTCAGTCAGCCTTCGCTTCAACAATATTAATCTGTTGGCGGTCCACCAACCAAATCATGTCCCTCAACTGCTAAAATTTGCACGTCTACAAAATCGCCAGGCTGCAAACCATCAGCATCTTGCACATAAACAATGCCATCAATTTCTGGCGCATCTGCTTTAGTGCGACCAATGGCAATCACATTATCATCGCTATCTGTCGTTAATTCATCAATTAATACGGTTTGCTTCGTGCCAACTTTACGTTCTAATTTTGCACTACTGATGCGCTCTTGCACTGCCATAAAACGACTTAATCTTTCTTGCTTTATTTCTTCTGGCACTTGATTAGGCAAGTCATTGGCTTTTGCACCATCAACAGCGGAATAAGCAAAGCAACCCACTCTGTCTAGTTGTGCCTCTTCTAGAAAATCAAGCAGCATCTTGAAGTCGTCCTCTGTTTCACCTGGGAATCCAGCAATAAAGGTAGAACGCACGGTAATATCTGGGCAAATCTCACGCCATGCTTTAATACGCGCTAAATTATTTTCACTACTGGCTGGGCGCTTCATACTTTTTAAAATACGAGGACTGGCATGTTGAAAAGGCACATCTAGATAAGGCAAAATCAACCCATCTGCCATTAATGGAATCACGTCATCAACATGCGGATATGGATAGACATAGTGCAAACGAACCCATATACCAAGTTCACTTAAGGCTTGACTGAGTTCTGTCATATGCGTTTTTATTGGGCGACCATTCCAAAAACCTTTTCGAAACTTCACATCCACCCCATACGCTGAGGTGTCTTGTGAAATCACTAAAATCTCAGAAACACCTGCATTGACAAGATTCTCCGCCTCATTCAACACATCACCAATGGGGCGGCTAACTAAATCACCGCGCATACTGGGAATAATGCAAAAACTACAACGATGATTGCAGCCTTCTGAAATTTTTAAATAGGCATAATGCTGCGGGGTTAAGCGTACGCCCTGCGGTGGTACCAAATCCGTGTAAGGATCATGTGGTTTAGGTGAATTAGCGTGTACTGCCGCCATCACCTCTTCTAAAGCATGTGGCCCTGTTACGGCTAAAACGCTGGGATGCGCAGTTTCTACCACGCCTTTTTTCGCTCCTAAACACCCAGTAACAATCACCTTACCATTTTTATTAATCGCTTCACCAATAGCATCTAGCGACTCTTCTACTGCGCTATCAATAAAACCACAGGTATTCACAACCACTAAATCTGAATCCTCGTAGCTATTACTAATTTCATAGCCTTCAGCTCGTAACTGCGTCAAGATGCGCTCAGCATCTGAGCCAGCCTTAGGGCAACCAAGTGAGACAAAACCAACTTTAGGAATATTCGTTTTCATAAACTCATTATCAATGTAAAAAATAGCCGATTAGGCCAATAGAACTAACGCCTAAGGTTATTAGCAGCAATTGCGATATCGTTGCTCGCAACTCTGTACGCCTATGCAAACTTGGAATTAAATCTGCGACAGCCACATACAACATGCTCGCAGCTGCAATTCCCAACACAAATGGCACTAAACTTTGCATTTGCTGCAACGCAAAATAAGCAGCAAGCCCACCTACCATGGTAGCAAAACTAGAAACGAGATTAAAAAGATAAGCTTGTTTTTTACTATAGCCAGAATGCAATAAAATAAAAAAGTCACCGACCTCTTGTGGAATCTCATGTGCCACAATGGCAACTGCCGTCACAATGCCAATTCTTATATCGACCATAAACGCAGCCGCAATCAAAATACCATCAACAAAATTATGAAAAGTATCCCCAATCATAATCATCATGCCACTTCGCCCAAAATCATGCTCATGGCTATGTGTGTACTTAGCCGTAATTGCAGGTTTTTTCTGCGTTGCTGTCTTATATTTAATGGTTGAATCAGATAATTGCGTAGATTGATTGTCAGGGCAATCCTGTTCAGTATGTACTGCGTGTACTTCGCAATGGTCCCCATGACAATGGCGCCAAATGACTAGTTTTTCTAAGGCAAAAAATAATAAAATGCCAAACAATACGGTTGTCGTCATCACTTTAGGAGAGCTGGCCTCTTCTATCGCATGCGGTAAAATTTCCAAAAAAACCGCACCTAACATCGCGCCTATTGCATAGCTAATCAACATAGGCACTCGCACTTTATTGACATTTAAAGCGACTAAAGCAGCGCCAGTAACACTCAGGACGCCACCAAGCAAGCTAAACAACACAATCCACGTTAGTACGGAAAAATCAGGAATCATCATTAAAGAACTATTTTTTCAATAAGTTGCGTATTATAGACCAGTCAGTAGGTAGCAACTAGGTTGTTTTTACTTCAGCCAAATCAGTGTTGCCATGCGACCCGTCACACCATCTCTTCTGTAAGAAAAAAATCTTGATGCGTCGGCATGAGTACATAAGCCTCCACCATTAATTTGTGTCACGCCAACATGATGAAGACGTTGCCTAGCAAGCTGATATAAATCAGCTAAATATTGATGTCCATGCAATTTAAACGCACTTGCCGCTTGCTGATCTTTTTCAATAAATTGTGCACGCACTTCTGCGCCCACTTCAAAAGCATCAGGCCCAATTGCAGGCCCCAGCCATGCCATTAGCGTATGTCCATTCACAGCCATCGCTTTAACGGTGGCCTCAACAACACCATCACACAAGCTACGCCAGCCGGCATGTACCGCGGCAACTATTGTACCTTCACGATTACAGAGCAATATAGGCAAACAATCCGCTGTCATGGTGACACATACGATGTTTTTTTGTGTCGTAAATGCTGCGTCTGCAGTCGCTATACAACTACTTTTAGCTGCGTCTAATACTCGAATACCATGCACTTGATTCATCCAGACAGGTTCTGTTGGTAAGAAAGAAGCTAGTAACTGACGATTCTTTGCTACATGATGTGGGTCATCATTGACATGATCACCAAGATTGAGGCTATCGTAGGGAGCAGAGCTCACACCACCTAAACGAGTCGTTTGAATTGCACAAACATGACTAGGGGCTGGCCATTCAGGAACAATAAAACATTGTGCTAATCCATTACTCATCTTCTAATAAATCCTCATCCTCTAAATTCTCACCTTCATCATCTTCATCCTCTAGATCGTCGTCCCAGTCATCCTCTCCAATGTACAAGCCATTTTCATCAACGGCAAGATCAAACCCACCTTCCCACTCTGGCGCATCTTCATGCCGCATAGCCTCTAGCAAGGCTTTCATGTCTTCCGCTAATTCTATCTGCCATTCCATAAAAGTGTTGGTCGTTGGATGGATAAGACCCAGTTTAATCGCATGTAGTGCTTGGCGCTCAAAATTAGTAGTCGCCTCTCTTAACACATCCGACATTTTTTTATGTGGAATGATATTGCCAATGCCATATTGCGGATCGCCCACTATTGGTGATTTTAAAAATTGCATATGGACACGAATTTGATGCGTGCGCCCCGTTTCTAAACGACACCGCATATAGGTATTTGTACCAAACCGTTCTAGTACTTCGTAATGGGTGATAGCTGGCTTACCTGTTCGAAGTACAGCCATTTTTGTTCTCGTATGAGGGTGGCGTCCAATCGGCTGATCGACTGTACCATTACGCCACACTTGACCCCATACAATAGCCCTATACTCGCGTTTAACCGTGCGGGCTTGCAGCTGTCTAACCAAACTTGTTTGCGCCTCAAGCGTCTTTGCTACAACTAGTAAGCCGCTAGTCTCCTTATCAAGTCGATGCACAATGCCACAGCGCGGCACATCTGATAACGCAGGCAGATGATATAAGAGTGCATTAAGTAAAGTACCGCTCCAGTTGCCTGCTGCAGGATGAACAACCAAACCCGCAGGTTTATTAATCACCAACAAAGCCTCATCTTCATAAATAATATCTAGGGGAATATTTTCTGACTTAAACGCATTCTCTTCTAGATTTGGCGGTGGATTAATCTCAACTTTTTCGCCACCCCATACTTTAGTTTTTGCCGATACGTTAGATCCATCAAGTGTAATCAAACCTTCTTTTATCCAAGATTGTAAGCGACTTCTGGAATGCTCAGGCAACAGGTGTTGTAAAGCCAAATCGATACGCTGACCACCAAGGTTTTGAGGAATAATCAATGTTTGGTTTGTACTTTGTGTCATTTTTAGCTGTTTGTGTAGGTTCAGTTGTAGATAGCTTACGTTATAATAGCGCAAACATAATTTGGCAGATGCACTTGTGAAACGTATTTTACCGCTTATTCAATTTTTATTTTTAGCTTTATTGTTTAGCACACTCATTAGTGGTTGTGCGATATTCGGTACTCCTAACGCATTAGATGAAACTAAAGGCTGGCCAGCAGAACGTATTTACGAGGCAGGCGCACTAGCAATGTCGAATAAAGATTATGAAAAAGCGTTAGGTTATTTTAAAAAATTGGAATCTCGATTTCCGCATGGAAAGTATGCAACACAAGCAAAACTAGAGATTATCTATGCTAACTATAAAAAAAATGATCCTGTAAGCACACTCGTCGCTGCGGATAGATTCATTAAACTACATCCTAATCATCCAAATGTTGATTATGCGTATTATCTCAAAGGGTTAGCAACCTTTAATGAGAGAGGTATTATTGAAAAACTGACTAAGCAAAACATTAATGACCGCGATCCAAAAGCGCTAAAATTATCTTTTGCTGCATTTAAAGATCTCACTGAACGTTATCCAAATAGCCGTTATCACAAAGATGCTA
>CBFHHI010000055.1:0-12985 GCA_965655675.1 Methylophilaceae bacterium
CATTTCATCCAGCAACACTTTAGAGTTACTGCGAATTTTGGCATCAATCTCATTAGCAATATCTGGATTTTCTTTTAGAAATTGACGTGCATTATCTTTGCCTTGACCAATTTTTTCACCGTTGTAGCTGTACCATGAGCCCGCTTTTTCAACAAACTTCAAGTTGACGCCCAGCTCAATGATTTCACCTTCACGTGAAATACCTTCGCCATACAAAATATCAAATTCAGCTTGCTTAAACGGCGGTGCTACCTTGTTTTTAATAATTTTGACGCGGGTTTCAGAGCCAACCACTTCATCTCCGCGTTTAATCGCACCTGTGCGACGGATATCTAAACGAACAGAAGAGTAAAACTTAAGCGCATTTCCGCCAGTCGTTGTTTCTGGATTGCCAAACATCACGCCAATTTTCATGCGGATTTGGTTAATAAAAATAACCAAGGTGTTGGTGCGTTTAATATTGCCAGTCAGCTTACGCAACGCTTGGCTCATTAGACGCGCTTGCAAACCCATATGCGAATCACCCATGTCACCTTCAATTTCGGCGCGCGGTGTTAATGCAGCAACAGAGTCAACGACAACAATATCGACCGAACCAGAGCGCACTAGCATATCTGCAATTTCTAATGCTTGCTCGCCAGTGTCTGGTTGCGAAATGAGTAAATCTGGCACATTCACGCCTAATTTAGCCGCATATTGCGGATCTAACGCATGCTCTGCATCAATAAAAGCGGCAGTGCCACCTGCTTTTTGCATTTGAGCAATCACAGAAAGCGTGAGTGTTGTTTTGCCAGAAGATTCTGGACCATAAATTTCAACCACGCGACCACGTGGTAAGCCGCCAATACCAAGTGCAATATCTAAGCCTAGTGAGCCAGTCGATACGGATTGAATGTCAGCGTCAATCTCACCGTCTCCCATACGCATAATAGAACCTTTACCAAATTGCTTCTCAATTTGAGAAAGGGCGGCTGCCAGTGCTTTGCTTTTATTATCATCCATGTGCTTTTCCCTTTGTTTGAGTGACTTTAATTAACTTGTAATTATTTCACAGTTTGTCATTTAAGGTAAGCGTTAAGGTTGTGTCTTGGTAGCTTGCTATGAGAAGATGATATTACTAAGATGTGTTGTCTATAGGCCGTTAAAAATGTCAACGATATCAATCGTTAACCGTATAATTAGCAGGTTTGCAGCGACAGATAAGGAGGTATCAGGTGAAAATGATTCAAATACTTGCGGTGGCTGTTGTGATTGTTGCAACGGCAGCAACTGCCTTAGCGCAACAGGCATCTGAGCATGCTCTTGAACGTGAAGAAAAACATGCAGAAAAGAGAGCGCTTTATCCCCCACATTCTATTGGCACCCATCGTAACGCGCCCATACTATATGGCAATAATGGTGCAATTAGCACCCAAGCTGAGCAAGCTATTATTTATATTGCGCCATTCATCCCCTACAGTGATTATCAGCTGCCTTATCAACAACACCAACCCAATGTTTACAATCGGCCAGCTATACGCCGAGATGGTAGCTTATACCAACATCGCCAAGGCGAGGGTCGTCGCGGTGTGCGCTAGCTTACGTGCTTAAATGACTGTTTGCTAATGTGATGAGTCCGTTCATCATGTGTATAACAGATTGATGTCGAATGTGTTGCCGATTACCAATAAAATGTTTGGTCATGGTGATTAAATAACCGCTTTTAATAGCGTAAGCAAAGCAGACTGTGCCAACAGGTTTGTCAATTGAGCCGCCGTCAGGGCCGGCAATTCCAGTAATACTGCCTGCAATATCGGCGTCACTATGATTGAGGGCACCTAGTGCCATTTCTTTTGCGGTTTCTTCACTAACAGCACCAAATTGGGCAAGGGTTTGGGCGGTGACATTTAACATACTTTGTTTTGCCGAGTTACTATAAGTGATAAACCCACGGTCAAACCATGTAGAGCTACCTGCAATGTCGGTAATTGTTGCACACGCTAATCCTCCCGTGCACGATTCAGCCAGTACGAGCATGGCGTTTTTTTCTTTGAGACATTGACCTAACTGTGTGCTGAGGGTTATGAGGTTATCCATAGTAATCCCTTTAAGCTAATCATGGCATAAATAGCTGCCAACAGATCGTCAAACATGACGCCAAAGCCACCCTTTAGTTTTGCATCGCATTGGCGAATAGGAAAAGGCTTCCAAATATCAAATAGTCTAAATAATGCAAAGGCGATCAACCACCATTGCCATTGATTGGGTGTGATAGTCAGCACCAACATCATGGCAGCAATTTCATCCCAAACAATACTGCCATGATCGCTAACACCTAAGGCTTTGCCTGCCACATCGCAGCAATAAATGCCGATGATAAAAGCGCCTGCAATGATGGCAAGTTGTATAGAAAATGCATGATTGAGGATGCAATAAAATAGTGGAAAACCAACGATAGTGCCGAATGTTCCCGGTGCTTTTGGTGCTAGACCGCTACCAAACCCGAGTGCTAAAAAATGCGCGGGATGCGCGATTAAAAACGAAAAGTTAGGTTGTTTAGGCAAAATGGTCATATCCTAATATGGTCATGTTGATTGCTTGTTGTTCAAATTGTACAGTTAGATTACCACTGTTATTCATTTCACCAATGCGCGTTAAGTTGATATCCAACTGCTTGGCAATCGCTTCGATAGCCTCTCTCTGCTTAGCTGAGGCGGTAAAGCACAGTTCATAATCATCCCCGCCAGTGAGTATTGCTTGTTGTATGACGGATTCTTGTAAGCGATTTTTTAGGGTGGCTGAGCAAGGCATGTTTTCTAATTGCAAAGTGACGCCCATCGCCTCATTACCTGCCAGATTGGCGCGAGAGGCCTTTACTATATGGTTTAAGTCTGCCAGTAGTCCATCAGAAATATCAATGCAGCTGTTGGCAATATCGCGCAAAGCTAATCCGACAGCCACGCGAGGTTGTGGTTGGTGTAATGCGGCTATCGCCATCTCGCGTATGTCATCATGTAATTCAATTTTCTGTTGTAAATGCGCTAATCCTAGGGCTGCATGACCTAAATAACCGCTTACCCAAATATCATCTCCCAATTGTGCGCCACTGCGTGTTAAGGCTTTACCGATAGGCACTTCGCCCATAATTGTGACGCTGATATTGAGAGAGCCGCGCGTGGTATCGCCGCCAATTAAATCGATGTTAAATGCAGCGGCACAATCAAAAAATCCAGCTGAAAAAGCGTCTAGCCAATCTGTGTTGATTTGCGGTAGGGCGATTGATAATGTTGCCCATTTTGGATTGGCACCCATGGCTGCCATATCTGAAACGTTGACTGCAAGAGACTTCCAGCCAATGTCATAAGGTGCAGCATCCTGAAAAAAGTGAGTGCCTACTACGGACATATCGCTTGATATTGCTAATTGATGGCCTGAGCTGGGTTGGATAAGCGCAGCATCGTCACCGATACTTAACGCTGTTTGCGCTGTGGGGCGCGTAAAATATTGCTTAATGAGATTAAACTCTGCTGACATAGGGCGCTGATAACGGATTTGATCTGTTGTTACATAACAAATTAATAGAAAAGCTGTTGCATGGCTTATTTTTTCTTAGGCCGGAATGCATTCACAACGGATTGGTTTGTTTCAATAAACGGTGCACCTATTAAATCTAAGCAATACGGTACGGCGGCAAAAATGCCATGTACTTTTATATTACCATCATCGTCTTTTAATCCTTCGAGTGTTTGTGCAATCGCTTTTGGTTGACCAGGTAAATTGATAATTAAACATTGCTTACGAATAACGGCAACTTGGCGCGACAAAATAGCAGTTGGTACAAAGTGCAGGCTAATTTGACGCATTTGTTCGCCAAATCCTGGCATGATCTTGTCACTAATAGCCAATGTTGCTTCTGGCGTCACGTCACGTAAAGCCGGTCCTGTGCCACCTGTCGTTAATATTAGTTGGCAATCTGCGATATCAACCAATTCAATTAAGCTAGCTTCTATGGTAGCTTGATCATCAGCAATTAAACGGTGCTCTGTCACAAAAGGTGAAATTAACGCCTGTTCAAGCCAGTGTTGCAAGCTTGGTATGCCCTGATCTTGGTACACGCCTTGAGAAGCGCGATCACTAATAGAAACTAAGCCGATTTTGATTATTTTGTCTTGCATGTGAATTGTTTGTTTAATATTGTGTCAATAACGTTGATAGATTATCACGATAAATACTCAAGGACTTGGAACAATGATGAAAAAAATGTTGTATGTGGTTTTGATAACGTTGTGCATGCAAACAGCATACGCCACTGAAAATTTATATGAAAAAAATTATAAGGAACAAAACAGTGGTCAATTAAAGTCGATGCAAGCGAATCCTGACACGAAAATGTATGTTAGCAATCACTTCGATGATGACAATATTAGTATGTTGGAACGTGGTTATGACATGATGGGTAGCAGTGGTTTTGAAGCGGGCAGTATCGCACCTGATTTGGCATTGGCACATGCTAAAGCCATAAAAGCGGATGTTGTGTTGGTTTACAGTAAATATGCTGCTAAAAAGTCATCACTTTCTAAATTACAAATGATCAAAGAGGCGGCTAAAACAACAGGCGAGATTGACCCTGAGATGCTAGAAGGTGACGATGAACAATATAAGTACTACGCGAGTTATTGGGCTAAATTGCCAATGCCCTTGCTTGGTTTGCATGTGATTAAACTAAAACATAGACAAAAAGACGGTGGTGAAATAGTTGAGGATGATGGTCTGAAGGTGTTAGCCGTTATTAAAGGCTCTTCGGCATTTAAAGCAGGCTTAAAGCGTGGTGATGTATTGTTAAAAATGGGTGATGTTGCAGTACAAACACCATCTCAGCTCTCGCAACTGGTTGGTCAGCATAAAGGTAAGGCTGTTAAGATTATTTATAGTAGGAATGATGTGTTAGCTGATACGACAGCGACATTAAAAGTACATTAATTACTGGGAACGCTAGCCAAACAATCAAGCAGACTGGCTGGCTAAGCGGATTCTGTTATTTCGCGCAGCAGTTTAAACAGTTCTCTTGTGCTTTTTGGCGGCTTATTATTTTGCTTTTCTTTGTGCGCGTTGCGGCATAAAGTGCGGATTTGTTGCACATCAGCATTAGGGTGTGTTGTAAGAAGCTCTTGGAGTGCATCTGATTGCGCTTCAGCTGATTCTTCTATTAAACGATCTCGCCAGCGCTCTAATTGATGGAAACGAGCATTTTCCTCATTGTTTTTGCCCTCCCAACGGGCGAGTTGCTCTTCGATGGGCTCAATATCGGTATCACGCATCAGGCGGCCAATATATTGCAATTGACGACGGATTGCGCCATTAGCAGTCAGGCGTTTTGCTTCCATTACCGCGTCATATAAACGCTCTTCTAGGTTTAGTTTATGAATTTGCGCTTTTGTTAGCGCAATTAATTTCTTACCCACCATTTGTTGAGCATCTGCTTCAGCTTTGCGTTTGGTTTTGCTAATAATGGTTTGTTCGAGATCTTTTTCTTGCATGTTTTTAATAGACTTTGCTTTAGATACTACCGATGCACGGTATGATAACAGTTTTAACGATTTCTTATAATGGATTGCTGTAATAGTCGAGATATGATGAACCAAGACGCTTTAAAACAAATGACTGAAGATGCGCTTAAATTAGCCAAACAGGCAGGAGCATCTGATGCAGAAGTAGATGTAAGCTTTGGTACAGGACAAACGGTTTCTGTACGTAAAGGTGAAACGGAAAACATAGAATACAATCGAGATAAAGGTATTGCTGTCACCGTTTATTTTGGACATAAAAAGGGCTATGCCAGTAGCTCCGATTTTAGCGCTCAGGCAATGAAAGACACTGTTAGTGCGGCTTGTAATATTGCAAAATTTACAGCAGAAGATCCATTTTGTGGTCTTGCCGATGCACATTTAATGGCTAAAACGATTCTTGATTTACATTTATATCACCCTTGGTCACTGTCTGTGGAAGAGGCGAGCGAGATGGCAAAGCGTTGTGAAGCAGCTGCATTGGCTGTTGATGGCAAGCGCATCACCAACTCAGAAGGCGCCAGTGTTTCGACCAGTGAAGGACTATTCGTCTATGCCAACACACATGGTTTTGTTGGCGGCTATCCTAGCTCTCGACACAGTATTAGTTGCTCAGTGATTGCAGAAGACGCAGGGGCTATGCAGCGCGATTATTGGTATACATCTGCAAGAGATGTTCGTGATATGCGAACACCTGAGTATGTTGGTCAGTTAGCCGGAGAGCGTACAGTGCGACGACTAGGATCTCGTCCGATCAAAACTGGGCAATATCCAGTCTTATTTGAGGCACCCTTAGCTAGCGGTATTATTTCTTCATTGGTGAGTGCTATCTCTGGGGGTAATTTATATCGAAAATCTTCTTTTTTACTAGACAGCTTGGGGCAGAAGGTTGCTTCTTCATTGCTTAATATTGAAGAGCTGCCATATGTTGAAAAAGGCTTGGCAAGTAGTCCATTTGATAACGAAGGAGTCGTTGCCCAGCCGCGCATGCTAGTAAAAAATGGGGTATTACAAGGCTATATTTTATCGAGTTATTCTGCGCGAAAGTTAGGCATGCAAACAACAGGTAATGCTGGCGGCGCTCATAATTTAGTAGTGCAACATACAGAACACTCATTTCCGGCATTATTAGCAATGATGGGAACAGGTTTGGTTGTGACTGAGCTCTTAGGTCATGGCCTTAATATGGTAACAGGTGACTACTCACGTGGTGCCGCAGGATTTTGGGTTGAGAACGGCGTCATTGCTTATCCTGTTGAAGAAATTACAATTGCAGGCAATCTGAAACAAATGTTGAATCAAATTATTGCAGTGGGAAATGATGCAGTGGTGCCAAGTGCTAAGCAGACTGGCTCGCTACTAATCGAGAGTATGACCGTTGCTGGTGGCTAGATTGGTTTAGTGATTCCAACATAAGCCTCTTATTAATAGAGGCTTATGAAAGATATTGCTAAGGAATTAATGCAGGTAAGTAAGGTGCTTTAGGACTGTCAGCCTCAATATCTTCATCTGCCGACTCGAACTCATCGTTTAATAAGTTTAATGGCACCAATCCATCTTGTACCTGACTAGCACGACGCTGCAGGTAAGCATCTCTTATGAATGCATAGGGATCTAAGGAGGCATTGCCCAATATATCTGACGCATCTAATAACTGTGTACGTTGATCAATTAGTTGCGCTGTTCGCAATTGATTATGTAATCGGATTTGACCAATATTGTGGGTATAAGTGATTGGGTCGGTGGTAATGCCGTCAACAATAATTCCAGTGGCGTCACGCAGTGTGCTCGGACCAAGCAGAGGTAACACTAAATAAGTATTATTACTCACGCCCCAATGGCCTAAGGTTTGCCCGAAGTCTTCTCGATGACGCGGAATATTATCCATACCGGCAACATCAATCAGACCTGCGATACCGAAAGTGCTATTGATAACAAATCGACCAGCTTCCGTAAATGCATTGGCAAATTTCAGTTGCAGTATATTGTTTAATACCGACGTGACTGAGTACAGATTAGAAAAGAAGTTAGTAACCCCTTTTCTGATAAATGAAGGAGTGACGGTTTTATAAGCTGTTGCGACTGGCTTGATCACCGCTTTGTCAGCAACATCATTAAATTTATAAACACCTCGGTTAAAGGATTCCAGTGGATCTTTGTTGTCAAGTGTCGCGCAACCTGTTGCTAGTATGACTAACAAGCAACTGAGTAATAACTTGATAAATCTTGATTGCATCTGTTTTCGCTATCTTTAATTATAATTTCGTTATAGGCGTATTTTTGAAGTTGTTCATACATCAATACCCAAGTTATTATCCCTAATACCGCAGTTGCTGTCCATCAAATAAATAAGGGATATTTTTATCATTTTATCGCTGTTGTGAAAATACAACATTTACTTATCCAATGTAGATTAGATGATATCTGGGGCTTCGTCACTCAGGATGCACAATGGCATTGTTGGCTGCTTGATACAAGGCCAGCGCTAGTGCTCTTTGCTGCTGGTGATCGACAATAGGCGCAGGATAGTTATCGCCTATTTTTATCATCAATGCTTGTTGGCGTGAAGGTGGTATTTTCCATGGCTCATGTATTTCTTTATCATTGCACTTTGCTAGCTCTGGAATGTATTTTCTTATAAATTTTCCATTTGGATCAAAGCGTTGGCTTTGTGTCACTGGGTTAAAAATACGAAACCAAGGTTGTGCATCACAACCAGTTGAGGCTGCCCATTGCCAACCGCCATTGTTGGCGCTGAAATCAAAATCAATTAAATGTTCTGCAAAATAACGCTCTCCCCAGCGCCAATCAATGAGTAAATCTTTGACTAGAAAACTGGCAACAATCATACGCAGACGATTATGCATATAGCCTGTTTCATTAATTTGGCGCATCGCAGCATCGACTAATGGATAGCCTGTTTTTCCTTGGCACCAAGCAGCGAAATAGTGTTGGTTATTGGGGAATGCTAACTGTTCAAACTGAGGGTTAAAGGTGCGACCAAACGCCAGTTCTGGATGGTGATGCAATAATTGAAAATAAAAGTCGCGCCAAATAAGCTCGTTTAACCAAGTCTCAGCGCCAGCATTGTCCATATTGCGCGCAGTGCGTGCTAAGTGACGGATAGAAACAGTACCGAATCGCAAGTGGGTTGATAGATAAGAGACGCCTTTAATTGCTGGGAAGTCTCTTGCAGTTTTATATTGGTTCATGCGGCTAATAAAGTCGTCCAATAATTGCTTACCTCCAGACATACCAGTCGGTAATTGCATACTTTTTAAGTTGGTTGTTGCGAAGCCCAAGCTTTCTAAACTGGCTAAGTCGGTAGGGACTGTTTTAGCCAAATGATTGTAATAGCGATCAACTGGATAGGCTTTTAGGTAAAAATCATCTAGCTTTTTAATGGCCGCATTCCGATAAGGGGTAAATACGCGGTATGGTTTATTGCTTAAATTAAGTATTTCATCTTTTTCAAATATCACTTGGTCTTTAAAATCATGCCAATCAATTTGGTTGGCTTGCAGTGATGCTTTAATTGTTTCATCTCGCGCTATCGCGCTGGGTTCGTAATCATGGTTAACAAAGACGGCGTTAATTGATAACTGCTTTGCCAAGGTGGGAATCAGCTCAATTGCTTTGCCATGCTGTACTAATAAGTCGCCGCCTCGCTGTTGCAGTGCTAATTTAAGCTCGCGAATACTTTCCCAAATAAACTCCACACGTCTATCTGCTTTATTGCGCAAAGCATCAAGAATCTCTGTGTCAAATACAAACACACAATAGACCTGCTGTGATGTTTTTAATGCGTGATAAAGCGCAGCGTGATCAAAATCGCGCAAATCTCGGCGAAACCAAACTAAAGAATTAACATAATGCATCGGTTTAAGTGAGTCAGATTACTCTCGGTGATAAGGATGATTTTGTATGACTGTATAAGCGCGATAGAGTTGCTCTGCTAACAAAACGCGCACAAAAGCGTGCGGCAGGGTGAGTTTAGATAAAGACCAGCAAAAATCTGCTTGCTGAATTAACGACGGATCTAAACCGTCTGCACCACCAACCACAATGCTCACATCGCGTCCCATTTCTTGCCACGATTGCATCATGGTTGCCAAGTCTACTGTACTTTTTTCTTTACCATGTTCGTCGCAGGCAATCAGATAATCTTTATTGGCTGCCTTAAGAATTCGCTCTGCTTCAGCTGCTTGCACAGCAGGATTTTTCTTACCATCGGCACGTTTGTCTGGCTTTATTTCGATGATTTCTATGCTTAATTCACGCGGCATACGTTTGGTATATTCAGCGCAAGCAACTTCAACCCAGTTTGGCATTTTATGCCCAACTGAGATAATTTTGAGTTTCATACCAAGAGAAAGTGCGTTTTAAGCAGAAGCTGGATTGATTTTGTCAGCTTTGACGTGTTTAGCATCGCCGCCCCATAATTGCTCTAGATTGTAGTAAGCGCGTGTGGTTGGTATCATGATGTGCACAATCGCTTCACCTAAATCAACCAACACCCATTCGCCATCTTTCTCACCTTCTAAACCGCGAGGGTGATAGCCTTTAGCTTTCAGCTCGACATAGATATTATCCGCGATAGCTTTTGTTTGACGGGAGGAGTTTGCACTGCAGATGATCATGTAGTTGGTCATGGACGTGAGTTTAGTGACATCCAAAACGGTGATATCAAACCCTTTTATATTTTCGATTGCGTTGACGACCGCATCTTTCATTGCGATTAAATCTGACAAATGATGACCTTTACAGTTGAGTTAAGCAGCTTGCGCTGGAATTTTATTTTTGAGCGCTTTTATTCGGTTTTGTTCATCAACATACACCAGCTCGGGATGATATGTTTCAAGCTCTAAAGCACTATAATCTGCATAGGTAGCAATAATCACAATATCGCCAGGCTTAGCTTTATGCGCGGCTGCACCATTGGTTGAGATGATCCCTGAATGCCGGTCAGCAAGAATGGCATAAGTACTAAAACGCTCACCATTCGTTACATTATATATTTCAATTCTTTCGTATTCGCTAATGTTAGCGGCCTCTAGCAACACTTCATCAATTGCACAACTGCCTTCGTAATGAAGCTCGCTATGCGTAACATGTACACGGTGAAGTTTGGATTTAAGCATCGTTCTTTGCATCAGGTATGGCCATTCAATCTTACAAAGGTAGCATTGTAATCAATTGAAAGGTTTAGCGCAAAACTCAATGTTGTCAATTAAACGAATGGTGTCAAGCGTGGCGGCAGCCAAAATCACTAATTGCGAGTCATGTCTTGTAGCAGGTTTGAGAGATAAAGCATCACGAATCGATATGTAATCAATTTGCCAGCCTTGTTTTATCAGCTGTTCAGCGGCTTCACTTTCAATAGTTGAATAATCAATTTGGGATGATTGTGCAGTTTTTACTGCCGATCTCAAGGCTTGATTCAGCTGGGCAGCTTGTGTTGCTTGATGCGCATTAAAATGACCATTGCGTGAACTCATCGCAAGTCCGCTCGCTTCTCGCACAATATCACCTGCAATAATAGTCACATCAAAGTTAAGCTGCTTGACTAGCTCCTGAATAATGAATAGCTGTTGAAAATCTTTTTTGCCGAATACAGCAATATCAGGCTGCACCATATTAAATAATTTTGCCACTACAGTTGTCACGCCGCTAAAGTGACCCGATCGGCTAGCACCGCATAACTCAGTTGCGATTGGTGGCGGTGTCACCGTCATGCTTTGGTTGAGTGATTTGCCATCAAAATCAGGATACATTTCTACTATTGACGGCGCAAAAACAATGGACGCGCCAATCTTTTCTAACTGTTTGCAGTCGGCTGCTAATGTACGTGGATATTTCTCTAAGTCGATGAGGGAGTCAAACTGTAGAGGATTCACAAAAATACTCACCACCACACAGTCTGCCTGTTGTTTTGCCAGTTCGACTAAATGTAAATGACCCGCATGTAAATTACCCATGGTAGGAACGAGGGCAATCTTAGCATAATCTTTTAAGCAGCTTTTTAGCGCTGCGCTGGTATGAACAATTTGCATTTGGTTAACTTGCACTGATCGATGGATACACTAGTAACTGTGTTCAAGTCCTGGAAATGACTGGTCTTTAACGGCATGAATATAGGCTGCAATTGCTTCTTGTATACTATTGGTTTCTTGCAGAAAATTACGTACAAAACGTGGTGATTTAAACTCTGTGACCTGCTTGTTTGCTGGGCCAGTATAGATACCAATTAAGTCTTGTAAGACCAGCACTTGTCCATTGCAATCTACGCCAGCACCAATGCCAATTGTGGGGGCTTTGATGAGATTGGTGATTTGTGCGGCCAGCGCAGCTGGTACCATTTCTAGCACAATCATACTCACACCTGCAGCATCCATCGCTTTCGCATCATTGATAATTTGTTGTGCCGACTCTTGCGTTTTGCCTTGTATTTTATAACCACCAAGTTGATTTACAGATTGTGGTGTAAAGCCTAAATGTGCACTCACGGGCACGCCATGAGAAACTAAATATCGGGCAGTTTCAATTCGGTTGCCACCACCTTCAAATTTCACCATGCTGGCACCAGATTTAATCAGCCACTGCGCATTTTTAAGTGCGGCTTCATTGTCATGTTCATAACTTCCCAATGGCATATCAGCAACAATCAGTGTATCAGGCGCACCTGCAGCAACGTTTTTGGTGTGATAAGTCATGTGATGCATGCTGACATTGAGCGTATTTTCTGCACCTTGCAACACCATACCTAAAGAGTCACCCACCAATAAAACATCAATACCAGCTAACGCCATTAGTTTGGCAAAGGTAGCGTCATAGCAAGTTAACATGGCAATTTTCTCGCCAGCTGATGTTAATTTGTTCAGCTTGTCTAGCTTATTGATAGGCGTTGATTGCATAGGTGTTACTCGAAATTAGGATTGAAGTATTCACGGCGACCTTGAAATTGATCGATACGTTCGACTAATAAATGCAGTGCTGCCTCATCTTTAATAATGTTGAGTTTTTCATTGTTAACAATCAACACTGGCGCGGCATCATAACTATGAAAATACTCACTATACGCATTCGATAAGCGCTCAATATATTGCGCTGGCATATTGGATTCATAGTCAATATTACGCTCTGCAATACGATCCAGCAGTGTCGCAGTGGGCGTTTGTAAATAAATCACCAAATCTGGCTTGGGTGATTCTAATTGCAAATGATGATAAATCTGGTGATAGAGCGCATACTCTTCATCGTTTAAGTTTAATCGGGCAAAAAGCGGATCTTTTTCTAAAAAGAAATCAGCAGTAATTGGTTGCGAAAACATATCAATTTGGCTGATGTCGGCAATTTGACGTGCACGTTGGAATAAGAAAAAGATTTGAGTCTGCAAAGCGTAGCGTTTTGGATCTTGGTAAAAACGCGTTAAAAAAGGATTT
>CBFHHI010000056.1:0-12833 GCA_965655675.1 Methylophilaceae bacterium
GGCGTCAGTTTATATAAAGCAATCTAAAGCTAAATTGACATTTATCTCAGCATCACTTCTAATGCATGTCAAATACTTTGAAGACATCGCAATCAAGCAAGAGGCCTCATGGATATTACAATAGCAATTGATGCAATGGGCGGTGATCACGGACCACATATTACAGTTCCGGCAGCTTTGCGTGCGTTAAAAGAAGACGAACAGTTGAATATTGTTCTGGTCGGCTTAGAAGATGCTATTGAAGCAGAGCTCAAAGCGCATAAATCATCAACAAATTCACGTCTGCGCATCCATCATGCAAGCGAAGTGGTTCTGATGGATGAGTCACCACAGAGCGCAATGAAAAATAAAAAAAATTCATCGATGCGAGTTGCCATCAACTTAACCAAAAGTGGTGAAGCAAATGCCTGTGTAAGTGCTGGTAATACCGGTGCTTTAATGGCCACCGCACGCTTTGTATTAAAAACATTACCTGGCATTGAGCGACCAGCAATTGCCTCTGCACTACCATCAGAAAAAGGTAGCACCTATATGTTGGATCTTGGTGCAAACGCAGACTGTACTGCAGAACAATTATTGCAATTTGCAGTGATGGGTGCAATGTTAGTCAGTTGTGTAGAACACAAAGAGAATCCTTCTATTGGTTTGCTCAATATTGGCTCAGAGGACATTAAAGGCAATGAGGTTGTGAAAAGAGCAGGTGAGCTACTGAGAGAAAGTCACCTGAATTTTTATGGCAATATTGAAGGTGATGATATTTTTAAAGGTACAACCGATTTGGTTGTTTGTGATGGCTTTGTGGGTAATGTGTCATTAAAAACAACGGAAGGCTTGGCACATATGATGGGCAAGTTTCTCACACAAGAGTTTAAAAAAAACTGGCTATCAAAGTTAATGGCGCTATGTGCCATGCCTGTATTACTTGCTTTTAAGCGGCGCTTAGACCCACGTCAATACAATGGAGCGAGCTTTTTGGGCTTACGTGGTATCGTCGTTAAAAGTCATGGTGGTGCTGATGATGTTGCTTTTTATCATGCAATTCATGTCGCCATCGAAGAGGCCAGAAATGGCGTTTTACGTCGAATTACAGAACAACTAGAAATTGAACACATGCAAAAAGATGTAACTCATGCAACTTTAGCAGGTGAAACTTAAGTAAACTAAGCATATGACTCACTCAAGAATTGTTGGCACCGGCAGTTATCTACCAAAAAAAATATTGTCTAACAAAGACTTAGAAGCAATGGTGGACACCACAGATGACTGGATATTCTCGCGCACAGGCATTCGAGAGCGTCATATCGCAGCATCAGATGAATTAACGAGTGATTTAGCGACAGCAGCCGCTCATCAAGCAATCGAAAGTGCTGGTATTTCCGTCGATGAAATTGATTTAATTCTGGTTGCAACAACAACCCCAGATAAAATATTCCCAAGTGTTGCGACCATTGTACAAAGAAAAATTGGTGCCTCTAATTGCGCTGCATTTGATATACAAGCAGTTTGTAGTGGTTTTGTCTACGCATTAGCTACCGCCAACAATTTTATTAAAGCGGGTACCAACAAATGTGTTCTGGTTATTGGTGCTGATACATTCTCACGCATTACAGATTATACAGATAGAAGTAATTGTATTTTGTGGGGTGATGGTGCTGGCGCTGTTATTGTTAAAGCATCAACTGAACGTGGGATTATTTCAACACACCTGTATGCAGATGGCCATTATGAGCAGATGTTACATGTGCCGCGCAAAGCAGATAGTAAAGATACTGTTGAAATGGAAGGCTCTGCTGTGTTTAAAATGGCAGTGAATACGCTAGACCAAATAGTAGATGAAACCTTGAGAGCTAACAATATGGAAAAATCAGATATTGATTGGCTTGTCCCTCATCAGGCTAATATTCGCATATTGCAAGCGACCGCTAAAAAATTAAATATGAGTATGGACAAAGTGGTGGTTACAGTAGACAAGCATGGCAACACTTCCGCAGCGTCAATTCCACTAGCACTAGATGTAGCAGTGCGTGATGGACGCATAAAGCGCGGCGAAGTATTATTAATGGAAGCATTTGGTGGCGGGTTTACTTGGGGATCTGCACTAGTAGTATATTAATATAATCAATATTTTATCTATATTATTTAAAGTAAATTATGACTAAATCAGCATTATTTTTTCCTGGTCAAGGCTCTCAATCTGTTGGCATGATGGCTGGATTTGAAGGCATTGCCGTTGTTAAACAAACATTTGATGAAGCGTCTGATCTATTAGGCGTGAATTTTTGGCAAATGATCACAGAAGATAATGACTTGCTCAATCAAACACAATATACGCAACCATTAATGTTGGCGGCTGGCATCGCCACATGGCGTGTCTATCAAACCATGAAGGGCGAAACACCTGTCTTTTTGGCAGGTCATAGTTTGGGAGAATACACGGCACTAGTGGCTGCTAACGCAATTCGCTATGCTGACGCCTTACCTTTAGTTAAATTCCGCGCCGAGGCGATGCAAAACGCAGTGCCTGCTGGCGTTGGCGCTATGGCTGCTATTTTAGGACTTGATGATGAAGCTGTGAACGCTGTGTGCGCTGAAAGTGCAAAAGGCGAAGTAGTAACGCCTGTCAATCTAAACTGTCCCGGTCAAGTGGTTATTGCAGGTAATACAGCAGCTGTTGAACGCGCCATGATACTGGCAAAAGAAAAAGGCGCCAAACGCGCTATAGCGTTACCAGTAAGCGTCCCATCGCATTGTCAATTAATGTTGCCTGCAGCAGAGCAATTAGCTGATTACTTAAAAAAGGTAACCATTAATCCACCTGAGATTCCTGTGTTACATAATGCAGATGTTGTTTCATATAGTGACCCAGCAAAAATTAAAGACGCATTGGTACGTCAATTATATTCGCCAGTGCGTTGGGTAGAAACAGTTCAATTTTTACATCGTTTACAAATTGACAAAACAGCAGAATGCGGCCCAGGCAAAGTGTTAGCAGGTTTAACAAAACGCATCATTGCGGATATGCCATGTACGGCACTTATCAGTATTGATGCTGTTGCTGAATACAATTCGTAATTCCATTTTAAAATGTAAAGGTTTTAATAATGATATTAGACAATCAAATTGCGCTAGTAACAGGCGCTAGTCGCGGTATTGGTGCTGCTATTGCACAAACATTGGGTCAACAGGGTGCAACAGTCATCGGGACTGCAACGTCTGCCTCTGGCGCTGAAAAAATTACTGCGGCTCTAAAAGAAGCTGGCATCACTGGCTTGGGTGTTGCTTTAGATGTGAACAGCACAGAACAAATTGAGGCGGTGCTAAAACAAATTACAGAGCAATTTGGTGTTGTTAGCATTCTGGTCAACAATGCTGGCATTACCAAAGACACCTTGATGATGCGTATGTCTGACGAAGATTGGGATGCAGTGATTTCTACCAATCTTAGCTCAATCTACCGCATGAGCAAAGCGGTGTTACGTCCAATGATGAAAGCAAGAACAGGTCGAATTATCAGTATATCCAGTGTAGTTGGTCATATGGGTAATGCAGGTCAAGCCAACTATGCAGCGGCAAAAGCAGGCATGACAGGCTTTTCTAAGTCACTGGCTGCTGAAGTAGGTAGTCGAGGTATCACGGTAAATTGTGTTGCCCCTGGTTTTATTGATACAGATATGACAGCCGAGTTGCCAGAAGACATCAAAACACAAATGTTAGCCCGTATACCATTAAACCGTTTAGGCAATGTGAATGAAATAGCGGCAACCGTAGCATTTTTAGCATCACCAAGTGCAGCTTATATTTCAGGAGAAACCATCCATGTGAATGGTGGCATGTATATGGCTTAAATTGCGCAAAATAATTTTTTGTATTCTGCTAGAGTTTTGCTAGAATACGCACTTAGCTGAGTAAGCTAATTTTTAATCAAAGGGGTAAATGGATGTCTGACATCGAACAACGCGTAAAAAAAATCGTTTGTGAACAATTAGGTTCTAATGAAGCTGACGTAAAAAGCGAATCATCATTTGTGGATGATTTAGGTGCTGATTCACTCGACACAGTTGAGTTGGTGATGGCTTTAGAAGAGGAGTTCGATACAGAAATTCCTGACGAAGAAGCAGAGAAAATCACAACTGTTAAGCTTGCTGTTGACTACATCAACGCAAACCTCAAATAAATTCAAATTAACCAGCACTTGCAAAAGCGCTGGTTTCAAACATTATGTCTAAACGTAGAGTTGTCATTACTGGCTTAGGCGTGGTTTCTCCTGTTGGTATAGGCGTTAACACAGCTTGGAATAATTTAATCGCAGGTAAGTCGGGCATTACGCGCATCTCAAAGTTTGATCCGAGCAACTTTGCTTGTCAAATAGCAGGAGAAGTAAAAGACTTCAATGTTGAAGACTTTATGCCTGCAAAAGATGCACGACGTATGGACACTTTTATCCAGTATGGCTTAGCCGCTGGCATTGAGGCATTCAATGATAGTGGCTTGGTTGTTACCGAAGAAAATGCTGAGCGTATTGGCGTTGAAATCGGTTCTGGTATCGGCGGTCTTGCAACGATTGAATCGACCAATGATAGCTTTGATGCTGGCGGTCCGCGCAAAATTTCACCTTTCTTTATTCCAGGTACTATCATCAATATGATTTCTGGTAACTTAAGCATTATGTTTGGGTTAAAAGGGCCAAATGTGGCTGTTGTGACAGCGTGTACAACAGGCACACATTGTATTGGTGATGCTGCACGTATGATTGAATATGGCGATGCTGATGTGATGATTGCTGGTGGAGCAGAAGCGGCTATTACTGAGTTAGCAATTGGTGGCTTTTCATCAGCAAAAGCACTCTCTACTCGTAATGATGACCCGACCACTGCCAGTCGACCATGGGATGTCGGTCGCGATGGCTTCGTGATGGGAGAAGGTGCTGGCGTGATGGTGCTTGAAGAGTATGAGCATGCAAAAGCACGTGGCGCAAAAATATATGCTGAATTAGCGGGTTACGGCATGAGTGCTGATGCTTATCATATGACAGCACCAAACATGGATGGTCCGCGCCGATCGATGCTTAATGCATTAAAAAACGCAGGCGCAAATCCAGATCAAGTCAACTTTATGAACGCACATGGCACATCAACGCCATTAGGCGATATTAATGAGTCGAATGCTATCAAAGCTACTTTTGGCAATCATGCACATCAGCTTGTAGTTAATTCGACTAAATCGATGACTGGGCATTTATTAGGTGGTGCAGGGGGCTTAGAGTCTGTTTTTACTGTACTTTCTGTCTATAACCAAATATCGCCACCAACGATTAATATCTTTGAGCAAGATCCAGAGTGCGATTTAGATTATTGCGCCAATACTGCACGTGATATCAAAATTGATTATGCGCTAAAAAATAATTTTGGCTTTGGCGGCACCAATGGCTCATTGGTATTCAAAAAAGTATAAGGATTATGTAGCTATAAAAAAGCCTGTGCATCTTTTGCAACAGGCTTTTTTGTTGGTCTTTACTATCATTTTATCTTGGCTATGGTTTAATGTTGCCTATGCAAATGAACGATACAACTCTCATTAATGGCAGTTTTAATGGCGAAATCTCAGCCCTTGATAGAGGATTTTCTTATGGGGATGGTGTATTTAGAACAATCAAAGTTGTTCAAGGATTACCAGAGCATTGGCCTGTACATTATCAAACGTTGGTGAAAGACTGTAGTGCTATTGGTATTGTTTGTCCCAGTGCGGAAGTGTTCATTAATGATTTTGAGCAACTTTTTTCAATTGAGGAGTTAGTTGCTGTTGCAAAAATCATTATTACTCGCGGTGAAGGTGCACGGGGCTATGCTCCGCCAGCCATTACCAATCCATTACGAGTCATGATTAAATCAAGTTTGCCAGATTATCCGCAAGAAAACTTTTCAGAAGGCGTGAGCTTACATTTATGTGAAACACGTATTGGCCACCAACCAAAGCTTGCTGGTGTTAAGCATTTAAATCGTCTAGAAAATGTATTGGCGCGAATGGAATGGCATGATCCAAAAGTGGTGGAAGGCCTTATGTTGGATATGAATAGTAATGTGATTGAATGCACTGCAGCAAATATATTTGCCCGTTTCAAGGATATTCTGATGACGCCAGCGCTAGATCAATGTGGTGTTTCAGGCATTACACGCAAGCAAATTTTGGCACGCGCGCAGGCTTTAAATTTAACTCCAGTCATTGAAACAATTAGCTTGAAAAAATTATTAACAGCAGACGAAGTCGTTATCTGCAATAGCTTATTTGGGGTTTGGCAAGTACGTCAGCTAGAAAATAAGCAGTGGCCAAAACAAAATCTAGCTGTTCATCTTCGTAAAGCACTGCACTCATGAAACGACTCATTCTCTATACATTAGCCGCTATCACCCTCATTTTATTATTGTTTTTTGCATGGTTAAATCATTATGCAAGCACACCATTACAGCTAACAAGCGCCGATAAAGTAGTGGTGATTAAACCTAATAGTGGCTTGTCTAGTATCGCCAACCAGCTTGTTGCTCAAGGCGTGATTCAAAATGCACTTCCATTTATTTTGTTAGCCAGAAGCATGAATAAACAATCTGCATTGCAAGCGGGCGAGTATACTTTTGATGCTGAGGCAACGCCGTTTGTGGTTTTATTATCATTAAATCAAGGTATAACCGCAAAAGGGATTATTACCTTTATTGAAGGTAAAACCTTTAAAGACATGCGAGTTAAATTACAAAACCATGATGCTATTGAAAACACTATCAATAGTCTCTCTGATGCCGATGTGATGCAATTAATCGGTGCCAACCAAAACCATCCAGAAGGTTTGTTTTTCCCCGATACTTATCATTTTAATAAGGGAACAAAAGATATTGTCATTTTAAAAAATGCCTATAACGCGATGATGCAAAAGTTAGAAGCGGCATGGGAAAATAGGGCAGATAATTTGCCTTACCAAAATAGTTACCAAGCCCTGATTATGGCCTCTATTATCGAAAAAGAGACAGGAAAAGCGTCTGAACGACAAACGATTGCAGGCGTTTTTGTTAACCGATTAAAGATAGGCATGTTATTACAAACGGACCCAACCGTGATTTATGGCATGGGGGATGCGTTTGATGGCAATATTCGGCGCAAGGATTTACGCGCAGATACTGACTACAATACCTACACCAGAGCTGGTTTGCCACCAACACCTATTGCTATGCCTGGTCTAGCTGCGATCGAAGCGGCATTACATCCTGCAAAAACCAAAGCGCTCTATTTTGTAGGAAAGGGTGATGGTAGTCATGAATTCTCTGATTCATTGGTGCAGCATAATCGTGCTGTGGCAAAATACCAGCTTAAAAAGTAAGGAACAATGATTGATGCTAAAGGTTGGTAAATTTATTACATTAGAAGGCATGGATGGCGCAGGCAAAAGTACACATATTGCTGATATTATTCATCAAATAAAAGCCCTTGGACAAAATGTGGTTTGCACACGCGAACCAGGTGGAACACCATTATCGGAACAGTTAAGAGAAATATTACTGCATCAAACCATGCACGCAGAAACTGAGACTTTACTGATGTTTGCTGCACGAAGAGAGCATATTGAACAGGTCATCACACCAGCCATTGCACGAGGCGACTGTGTAATATCGGATCGGTTTACAGATGCCACTTACGCTTATCAATCCGGTGCAAAAGCAGTTCCCATTGAAAAAATCCGTGCACTAGAAACATGGGTGCAAGGCGATTTACAGCCCGATGCGACCTTATTATTTGATGTGCCTGTCGATGTTAGCCTCAAACGACTGTCGCTAGCCAGAACGCCAGATAAGTTTGAACGAGAGGGTGCTGATTTTTTTGAAAAACTTCGTAATGCTTATTTAACAAGAGCAAAACAAGACCCTAAACGTTTTCGTATTATTAACGCTAATCAACCGTTAGAAGCTGTTAAGAATGAAGTTAAAGTAATAATAGAGGATTTATTCTCAAATAATTGATTAAAATGATATATTCATGGCAAAAATCACAATGGAATAACATTTTGCAGCGTCAAAATTCGCTGCCGCATGCCATTTTATTACGTGGTAGGGCAGGTATCGGCAAGCATGATTTTGCCATACATTTAGCGCATACCCTGTTATGCCAACAAACCAATGCAGAGCATCCATGTGGTGTATGTGCGAGCTGTGTGTGGCTAAAAGAAGGCAATCATCCAGACTATAAATTCATCACACCAGAAGACGAATCTGAAGAAAGCGCCTCAAAGAAAAAGGGTAATAAGAAGACACAAATTTCAGTGGCGCAAGTTCGACAACTATATGATTTTCTGAGCCTTTCTAGCCATCAAGTACAAGGTTTCCGCATTATTATAATTGCACCTGCAGAAACGCTAAATTTGGCGGCAGCCAATGCTTTACTAAAAATGCTAGAAGAGCCGCCCGCTCATACATTGTTTTTATTGGTAACGAGCCAGCCACAACGTCTACTTGCAACGATTATTAGCCGTTGCCAGATTTTAGATTTTTCGATACCACCCCGCGCTGATGCAATGACTTGGTTACTAGAACAAGGTTTAAATCAACCAGAAACAGCATTAGAGTATGTCGGTGGGGCACCACTGGCAGCACTGCAGATGCAAGAGCAACTGGCATCTAATGAGCAACTTATTCAGCAATTATCCAAAGGTAATCGGCTAGATCCCTTTATGTCAGCACCTTTATTTCTAGCAGAAGGAATGGAGCATGCAATTGATGTCATTCAAAAATGGGTATTTGACCTTGTTAGTTATCGACTAACAAAAATTTCACACTATCATTCGCAGCAGAAACAGGCTTTGCAAGTGTTGTGTAAAAGCGTAAACTTAACTGCTATATTGCAGTATCAGCATCGTTTAGCTGAAGCAAAAAAAGCGGCAAACCATCCGCTCAGTAATGAAATGCAGTTAGAAAAATTATTATTACAATATACGCATGTGTTTATTGATTAATTTAATTAGTTAAATGAAAAGAGCATTCGATTGAGTCTAGATCCAGGAACCGAACAGTTAATGGCCAACAAGCCTGGCGTGCTGTCATTAGCGATAAAAGAAAAGGCAGCTTTATTCACCGCATTCATGCCTTATGTAAAAGGTGGTGGTTTGTTTATTCCAACTACCAAACCATTTGAAATGGGCGATGAAGTTTTTATGCTACTAAGCTTATTGGACGACCCAATCAAATTGAAAATTATTGGTAAAGTTATTTGGATTTCTCCTGTTGCAAACAATGGTCGGCCACAAGGCGTTGGCGTACAGTTCAGTGAAAAAGATGGTGGTGAAGCGAGGCTTAAAATTGAAACTTTATTAGGTAGTGCCTTAAAATCCTCGCGCTCAACAAATACAATGTAATGTCTATGCTTATCGATTCACATTGCCATCTAAATTTTCCAGAATTAGCGCAAAATATCCATGCTATCAGGCAGTTAATGCAACAAGAGCGCGTTGAGCTTGCCCTATGCGTATCTGTCACACTAGACAAGTTTCCGGAAATACTCAATCTCGCCGAGCAATATGCAAATTTTTATGCCTCTGTCGGCGTACATCCAGATTATGAACATATAGAAGAGCCCACGATTGACACCTTAGTTAAGCTCGCCAACCACCCTAAGGTAGTTGCAATTGGTGAAACCGGATTGGATTACTTTCGGCTAAAAGGTGATCTGGAATGGCAGCGCGAGCGATTTCGCACACATATACGCGCCGCTATCATCGCCGGTAAACCATTGATTATTCATACTAGAAATGCAGTTGATGACACTTTACGAATAATGCGAGAAGAGGGCGTTGAAAGAGCTGGGGGCGTATTGCATTGCTTTACTGAAAGTTTAGAAATGGCACTAGCAGCCATTGAAATGGGATTTTATATCTCCTTTTCAGGCATTGTCACTTTTAAAAATGCACTAGACTTAAAAGAAGTTGCAAAGCAAATACCGCTAGATCGTCTATTGGTTGAAACCGACTCGCCTTATTTAGCGCCAGTTCCTTTCCGAGGCAAAACCAATCAACCTGCTTACGTTAAATATGTAGCGCAAGAGATTGCCAATTTAAGAGGGATTAGCATAGAAGAAGTAGCAGAAGCGACCACAGCTAATTTTTTTAGACTATTTAAACAAGCAGCAAGCAACCAATCATCAATATGCAATTAACGATTTTAGGTTCAGGATCTAGCGCTGGCACTCCAGCAATTGGTTGCTATTGCAATACCTGCACCTCTAATAATCCTCGCAATAAAAGAACGCGATGTTCTAGCATGATTACCTTGGACTCAGGCCAAACCATTCTGATTGATACTGGGCCAGATTTGCGTATGCAAGCATTAAGAGAGGGTATTACCAATATCGATGCTGTGCTTTATACCCATACGCATGCCGATCATCTGCATGGCATTGATGATTTACGAGGCTTTTGCCAAGCCAATCGCAAACAAATTCCGCTATATTCATATAAAGCAGCATTGGATCACATTAAAAGCAATTTTGGCTACACACTAAGAGAGCCTTGTGATTTCTGGGATTTACCTGTACTCAGTATTAACGAAGTCAATGCGCCATTTGAGCTTTTCGGCGCCACTATTACACCAATTCCAATCATGCATGGCAGAATTCAAATATATGGCTATCGTATTGGCAACATTGCTTATATGACCGATGTATCCAACATCCCAGACTCTTCTTTTTCCTTACTTGAGAATCTAGATCTGCTATTAATAGATTGTTTAAGGGTTAAAGAACACCCAACACACATAAATATTGAACAAAGTTTAGCTTACATTAGTCAGATAAGAGCAAAACAAAGTATTTTGATTCATATGACACATGAATTAGAATACGAAGCATTAACAAAAAAGCTGCCGAAAAACGTATTTGTTGGCTATGACGGAATGAACGTCAAGTTAAACTGTGTCAACGAAATAGCAGCCAATTCGTTTAACAGCTAATCATTTTAGGAAATTACAATGACTTTTAACGCATTAAAAAACATCAGCCTTAGCCTTACCATTGCCGCCTTTGCTTTTATCGGCCAGGCAAGCGCTGCAGACAAAACCTACACCGAAAATGAGTTTTTGAACAACTTTAGCGGTAAATCCAAAAAAGTAATCATGGAGCAATTAGGCAATCCTGCCAAAAAGCAAGCTTCTGTCAAACCAACAAATGCAGACAAAATCATAGGCAAAGATTTAAAAGGTGATAAGAAATCAAATCAAGTCAAAATTGAAATGTGGTATTACAACGGCATTGTTAAATATGACCCAACGCACGCATACAAAGAAGTAGAAATCACTTTTGTGAATGATTATGTTGGCAATATTGCATTCTTTAACAATCGCTAACAAACTTTAGTATCAAGATACAAAAAGCCGTCTATGACGGCTTTTTTGTTATTGAACAATAGGATAGTGGTTTATTACCTACCACTGCAAACCTCTTTTACTTCGTATAATGTATAAAATATACGTTTGACTGCCTTCAAAATAAACTTGCAGTGTTAGTACCACTGCAAGTAATTCCGCTAAAACGGAAGAATCAACATATCTCAAAACTGCCTCTAGGCCTCATGCCTATTGGCTTTGATGGGTTTTAAGCCCTAAAATTAACTATTCCACCCCTTTCATAGTATAATAGATGCATGACTTTTCCTAATTTTTTAAATAAAAGAATCATTTCAGCCAAGGAAGCTGCCTCTATTTTAGGCATCACATCAAGACGTCTTAGGGTGCTTGCCAATGAGGGCAGAGTGGCAATGGCATACTTCGATAAAGAAAAAGGCTGGTTATTTGATAAAAATAATTTGATGATTCGGCCTGGCGCACGTGGCCCAGCCTTTGGCATCAATAAAAAGATTGAGTAGGGTGAAGAGCTCGCCCCCTTAACGAGCTTCTGAATCAGCGCTTTAACGATAATAAGCTTCATTTGCAGCTGCCCTACGATATGAACTAAATTTCCCAAACATTAACTCTTGTTGAGACTTGAAGCGCTCTTTGGTTTTTTTCTGCTGACTAAAATCTACATTAATCACAATCGCCTCATGAAAAGGGCTGACGCCAGCCCCCGCGGTCGCGGGGCTTGCCTTTTCACGTAAACCACTTGAATCATCATTTAAGGATTTGTCAGCGTGCTGGCGCGCGTTAGCGCGTCCATGCGCTGATGGATCCGCATTGATAGCTTCATTGCTTTTAATGAATAATCGAGCCATGGAGATGTAATGGCTGATGTACAGTAATTCATGTGGTAGGAAACTACGTCCTGCAGGTGAGAAAAGCTTACCATCCCAGAATGCCCAACCTTCCCATTCTTTACCTAACAAGGCATAGCCACCCAATAAACGCATTAATCTAAACGCAGAATAGGGTATGCGTGCGCTGCCGTTTTCCCAATTCCGAATAGTGCGGATATCAACGTCGATTAAATTAGCAGTTTGCTCCATTGTTAACCCACTGCGCCTGCGCGCAATATAGAACCCTTCGGGGTCGATATATTTACGCTTTTTGCTCTTGGTTGGCATAACAACTTAGCAGGCGGATAAATCCACCATTTTTTGGTTAACGGATGCTTACGGGCGCCAAATATCTTGCCTTCTCTGCAATACCTCACAATCGTTTCGTTAGATAAGCCAGAACGCTCAGAAAAAGCAGAGATTGATAAACCACTGTTTCCCAGTCCATCTTGGGTTAAATGATTACCCATTACTGCCACCATTTGTCACTGACTCTTTATAAGCAAGCTGGAATCGTTCATCTTCATTTAGCCCTAAAATTTCAGGGTCAAAGTTTTCAGCGTAAAAGTCATTGAGTTCA
>CBFHHI010000057.1:0-12417 GCA_965655675.1 Methylophilaceae bacterium
GCTTATCAAATCATGGCGGTTGTCGCAGGCTGGCATATTTATGAAATCACGCACGATCCTTTTGCATTAGGGTTAATCGGTTTAGCAGAAGTGGTTCCTTATTTTTCTAGCGCCCTATTTGCAGGGCATGCTGTCGATCATTATTACTCTCGACGATTGTTTGGCATTTTAGCAGCAGCACTATTATGTTTCAGTGCCATTACCCTTGCTATTGTTTCAATAGGTTTCATTAGCGGAAATGTGACTGTTTGGATTTATGCCTCGGTTGCTTTAACGGGGTTTGCTCGCGCATTTATTGCACCAAGCTACAACACTTTATTTGCCATTATTGTGCCGCGCGCAACATTTGCACGTGGTGCTAGCATTGGCAGCTCAATGTTCCAGCTTGGCTTAATTGTTGGCCCTGCAATTGGTGGATTATTGGTTGGCTTTGTCAATAAAACAGCAGCTTACGGCTTAGCAGCCACCCTATGCGCAGGTGCAATGATTGTACTATCTCGACTAAATGTTACGGAGCCTTCGGCCAAAATTGCCAGCCCTGTTTTTAAAAGCATTTCTGAAGGATTACGGTTTGTGTGGGGAAATCAAATCTTACTCGGCGCGCAATTATTAGATATGTTTGCTGTTTTGTTTGGTGGTGCGGTTGCGCTATTACCCGCTTTTGTACACGATATTTATCAAATGGGACCTGAAGGTTTAGGTATTTTACGCGCAGCGCCAGCTGTTGGTGCCATCTTAACAGGCTTGTGGTTGACTAAACATCCCATTAATTTACATGCGGGACGATGGTTGCTATCGGCTGTCGCTGGGTTTGGCATGTGTATGATTGCGTTTGCTTTAAGCACTTCTTTTTGGTTATCGATTGCAATTTTGGCGTTAGCTGGCGCACTAGATGGCGTCTCGGTCATCTTGCGTAGCACAATTATGCAACTGGCAACACCCGATGGAATGCGCGGCAGAGTGTCAGCCATTAATGGTATTTTTATTGGTTCATCTAATGAGCTTGGCGCCTTTGAGTCTGGCGTGATGGCGCGCTTAATGGGATTAGTGCCTTCTGTTATATTTGGCGGCTTGATGACCTTAGGCGTCGTAGGCGTTACTGCCAAAAAAGCGCCTCAATTGCGTCAGTTAGAACTACAGCAACTGCACTAAATACGATAAAATAATTGTTATTCATCGCAACACTTACTGGAAAAATAATGCATCAAATCACCGTAAAAAATAAGGTAGCACAAACTGAGCTGGATCAGCTGAATGTCAAAAAATGGCCAACATGGAAAAAAGAAGTTTCTGTATTCGACTGGTATTTTCCAGAGCAAGAAATCGCTTATATTATTGCAGGTGAGTGTGTAGTTACTCCGCTTGATGATCAAGGAAATTCTCAATCATCAGTTAGTTTTAGTGCTGGTGATTTGGTCACTTTTCCAGCTGGATTATCCATAAAATGGGAAGTGAAAAAGCCATTGCATAAACACTATCAGTTGGATGGCAATCTTTTCACACAAACATTGCTGCGCCTAAAAGCAAAGTTTTGTAAAAAATAAACACCTCTTTTAAAGTAGATTGCAATGGCTAACATGTATGACATCAGCGTGCCACCGCTCATATTGGCTTTACAGAATTGTTTGCATATTGTTAAAACGGGTCGGTGCTTTGCGGATGCGCGTCATATAGAGCATGACGTACTGCTGCATGCAAGACTGGCGCCAGACATGTACCCATTCATCAGGCAAGTGCAAATTGCAACAGATATGAGTAAAGGGGCTGGCGCACGTTTAGCAGGGATAGCCGTTCCTCATTACGCAGATGATGAAACAACATTTCAAGCACTTGAGCAACGCTTATTAAAAACCATTGTTTTTTTAGAAAGCATTCAGCCCCAGCAATTAGAAGGTGCGGAAACACGTCACATCGAATTCATGGTACGAGATTCAAAACGGGAATTTGTTGGACTCGACTATCTATTGCGCTGGGTGCAACCAAACGTTTATTTCCATATCACAACCACCTATAACTTGTTACGCCAGCAGGGTGTCGAGCTTGGTAAACGTGATTTTTTAGGCCCTAAATAATTAGCTTAGCGTTAAACCATCAACGCAATTGTGTTCCCGGACCAAAAAATTCTTGCAATAAAAAGCTTTCTAATGCTTGACTATCTTCCATTCGTGCTGAAAGAGTAATGACACGACGCAAGCGGTGCGACTCCCAATTAAAATCACCTTGGTAATCACGGCGAATAATTTCTATCATTTTTTTAATCACGGCGCGCTTAATGTCTGTACCATCTGATGCAGACACATCAAACACTTCTAAGCGTGCGGTATTAATATTACTTTTCCAACCTTTAAAACTAAACTGTGCGGTGCGAAGACCTAAATAACGAATTTCGAAAATACCATTTTTTCCGTCTAGGTTAAGATTTTCTTTAATCTTCGCATCTCGCTTATCACCCTCGCTCTGAGGATTATTGCTTGCAATTACTGCCTCGACATCTTGTTCTGATAAACCCTCTTTTGCCAATTTTGCCTGCTGTTGTCTTTTAATATACGCTTGCATATCTTCTCCTGGCAAAGGCGTAATAGACGTGTCTGGTTGCTCCAATTGAGGGATTTTTTTATTCAGCTTTTTCTCTTTTGGGACAAAAAAATCAGATTGCTCAGCCAGATTAACAGGTGGCGCTACTTGAGCTGGCTTAGGTGGTGCTCGATTCGGTTGCGTCTTTTTGGTTGGTGCCAGCGGCACTTGCGGAATGACTTCTGGTGAAGGTTCAACCGCCTCACTTGGTGCTACTTGTTCTTTTTGTGGAGGCCCTAATGTAATCTCTAATGGAGGTGCATCCGCTGTTGGAGCGCCGATAGAAAACAGCTTAGGTGCAAAAATCCATAACGAAGAAAGATGTATCAGGATGGATATTAACAAGGTGAACACAATATTGCGATTAACCCGCAAGGTCAAAACATGATCGCTACGAACTGGCAATGACCAAATCTCGTTGGAGTTAGGGGGTGTTTTTATCATGCTCATTTAACAGTCTTACTTAACGCTTTTTCCACCGTGATATTGATTCAAATAGTTATCGTTATTGGTTGTGGACAACGATTAATAGTAAAAATGCAGTCTAACATAGTGAATTGATTGATTCGTCTGTTTCTTTTTGCAAATCGGGAAAGTGGAATGACAGCCCAACCTTACCAGGTTAGCAAATACAAGATGATCTAAGCAAACTAGTTGCGACGTGTAGCCATGTTGATCATGCTTTAAACTATGCTGAAAACCCCTCTTTTTTGACATGCTGCGTATGATTGTCATATGCAAAAAAAGACATTAATGGTCATTCATGTTGCTCGTCCTTAACCGCCCCCATGGTGCATATGCACTGATATTGTGCAAAAACAGCACTCACTAATCATCGTTCATTGGTAAAAAAAGTGCTTAACAATACTGAGTGTTCACAACGTTAAAAACATTTTTTTACGTCCTGGCACGTCATTTGCTTAGCAGATATACAATAGTAAATTAAGTACCACTATGTTGCGTGTGATGATTGTCGATAATGATTTAAAAAGGAGCAATCCATTAAAACAATCTTTAATTGAAAATGGTTTTGATGTGATTGCACACTTGGAAGATGACGTCCACTTACAGACAAAATGTTGCGAGTTAGAGCCCGATATTGTCATTATCGATACCGAGTCTCCTAGCCGGGATGTATTAGACAATGTTTGTATGATTACGCAACATAATACAAAACCAGTTGTGATGTTTTCGCAAGATGGTGATAAAGAAGTCGTTAAAGCGGCCACTAAAGCGGGGGTGAGTGCATATGTAGTAGGAACGATTTCGAGTGAAAGGTTGACCCCAGTGATAGAAGCGGCGATTGCAAGATTTGAAGAAACGAAACAACTGAGACAAGAGCTTAAGCAAGCGAATGAGAAGTTGGATGAACGAAAAGTTGTTGAGCGTGCAAAAGGTATTTTAATGCGACAACGTAATCTCAATGAAGATGAGGCTTATAGCATGCTGCGCAGTATGGCTATGAAAAAAAATATGAAGTTGGCTGACTTATCAAGCCAGCTGATTGATGCAGCAAAAATGTTAACGATTTAGCAGTCATTACAGTGCTCCAATGGCGGAGTGCGAAAATAAAACAATTTATTAGGTAAGCGTCAGAGTAGACATTTACTTAAGTTAGCTAATGATAGCTAGCAAAACGGACACAGGCGTCCTTACATACGATCAATTTATTGACGTGTGTAAGGACGCTTTTTTGTTTATAGCTTATTGATTACATACAGGAGTTGAAATGAGTACAGAGAAAAAACAAACCAGCAACAGCACCCCTGAGACACTCACACGCAGAGGGTTTATGAAAGTGGCAGGTATGTCTGCTGCTGCTTCTTTAATGGCAGGAATGGCACCAGGTATGCGAAACGGTGCTTGGGCGGCAGGATCTGACGGCTTACAAAAAACAAAATTGACCTTTGGCATTATTCCACTCACTGATTGTGCACCTATTGTGATTGCAAAAGAAAAGGGCTTCTTCACTCAACATGGTTTAGATGTCACTGTTTCTAAAGAGTCATCTTGGGCCAATATTCGAGACAAAGTAGCGCTAGGTCAGCTAGATGGAGCTCATATGTTGGCAGGCATGCCGATTGCAGCATCCTTAGGCATAGGAGCAAAACAACAAGAAACTGTTACTGCCTTTTCCATGGACTTAAATGGAAATGGTATTACCGTTTCTAATGAGTTGTATGACCGCATGATGGCAGCCGATCCAGAGTCAATGAAAAAACGTCCGACTACCGCTATTGCGTTAAAAAAAGTGATTGATGCAGACAAGAAAGCTGGCAAAGAGCCCATGACATTTGCAATGGTGTTCCCTGTGTCTACCCACAATTATGAGATCCGTTATTGGATGGCTTCTGCAGGCATCGATCCTGACAATGATGTGCGTTTAATTGTGATTCCACCTCCGCAAATGGTCGCCAACCTTAAATCTAATAATATTGTTGGTTACTGTGTTGGTGAACCTTGGAATCAACGTGCTGTTGAAATGGGCATTGGTAAATCTATTATTACCAATTACGAAATTTGGAATAACAATCCAGAAAAAGTATTTGGTGTGACGAAAGAATGGGCTGATAACAATCCAGGCTCTCACAAAGCAGTGGTTAAAGCGCTGATTGAAGCGGCCGCATGGATGGACAAGCCAGAGAACCGTAAAGAAGTAGTCAAAATTATTTCTGCAAAATCTTACGTAAACGCGCCCACTTCAGTGGTAGACAACTCCATGACGGGCACTTGGACTTACAACCAAAGTGAAGGTCCTGTCAGCATGCCTGATTTCAATGTATTCCACCGTTATGCAGCGAACTTCCCTTGGCAATCTCATGCGATATGGTTCCTGACCCAAATGGTCCGTTGGGGTCAGCTAACTACGCCTATTGACTTTAAAAAGGTTGCTGAATCGGTATATCTGTCTGATTTATATCGCGAAGCTGCTAAAGAGTTAGGCGTTGATGCACCAACCACCAACTACAAAATGGAAGGTACGCATGCAAAACCATGGCTGCTTAAAGAGGCAACCAAGCCAATTGAAATGGGGCCAGATATGTTTTTTGACGGGATTAAATTTGACCCGAACAAACCTGTGGACTATCTCAAACAATTTCCAATGCATAGCATGAAACTTTCACTAAAAGAGTTAGCGAAGCTCAATACATAAGTAACAAAGCGCCTTAATGCTTCATCAATTAGGGCGCAACTTTAGGAGTAATAATGGAAATGATAGACACAAGAAAAATAGGTATTGGCTGGACACAAAAGCTAGCCTCTTTAGATTGGAGCGCCATCAGTGCCGAATGGATTAAGACACTATTCGGCCTCATTGCTAGCTTCGCTATTCTACTGACTATATGGCTATTTATTGCCAACATAACAGATGGTTTTCCTGGCCCTGGCGCCACATGGGAAGAGGCAAAAGCATTATTAGCAGACCCATTTTATATCGTGGGCCCTAATGATGTAGGCATCGGCTGGAATGTGCTTTACTCTCTTAAAAGAGTAGGTATTGGATTTGGCCTAGCTGCCTTAATCGGCATACCGATGGGCTTTATCATTGGTCGTTTTAGCACCATGAATCGCATTGCCAACCCCGTTATCAATTTACTGCGTCCTGTTTCACCCCTTGCTTGGTTACCTTTAGGTTTATATGTCTTCAAAGCAGCGGATCCTTCAGCCATATGGGTCATCTTTATCTGCTCTATTTGGCCAATGATTTTAAATACTGCTGAAGGTGTGCGTAATGTACCTAAAGATTATTTAAATGTCGCAAAAGTGCTCAATTTATCTGAGTGGCAAATTGCTACCAAAATTCTGTTTCCCGCCACACTGCCTAACATTCTGACTGGAGTAAAGCTCGCTGTGGGCACCGCTTGGCTTGTCATTGTTGCTGCAGAAATGCTGACTGGTGGGATTGGGATTGGTTTCTGGTTATGGGATGAGTGGAATAACTTGAAAGTCGAATCCATCATCATCGCTATTTTTATTATTGGCATTGTGGGTTTACTGCTTGAGCAACTATTACTCATGCTGGCCAGTAAATTTGCTTACGACAAGGATTAGCCATGGAACATTATGTACAACTGCAAAACATAGGCATGGCTTTTGAAACCAAACGTGGCAAGTTTGTTGCCTTAAAAGGCATTAATCTCAATATTAAGTCTGGTGAATTCATCTCTGTTATTGGCCATTCTGGCTGTGGAAAGTCGACAGTAATGAACTTAATCGCCGGATTATTAAAACCCACCGATGGCGTATTGCTGGTTGACAATCGAGAAATCAATGGACCAGGACCAGATCGCGCTGTCGTTTTTCAAAATCACTCTTTACTGCCATGGCTGACCGCTTTTGAAAATGTATTGCTGGCAATCCAAAGTGTTTTTAAAGGCGAATCGTCTGCTCAGCAGGCATCGCGTGCACATGCCGCTTTAGCGCTCGTTGGTTTATCACACGCTGCTAATAAAACACCAAAAGAGATTTCTGGCGGGATGAAACAACGTGTTGGCATTGCTCGGGCATTAGCGATGGAGCCTAAATTTCTATTATTAGACGAACCATTTGGGGCATTAGATGCGCTAACACGCGCCCATTTGCAAGACGAGCTGATGGATATCATGAAAAAAACCAACTGTACTGCATTGATGGTGACCCACGATGTTGATGAAGCCGTATTGCTATCCGATCGTATTGTGATGATGACCAATGGGCCATCTGCCACTATCGGTGAAATATTAGAGGTAGATTTACCACGACCAAGAGCAAGACTCGAACTGGCTGAAAATGCACATTACAACCAACTACGCTCGGAAGTGCTCAAGTTTTTGCATCAGCGCCATCACAAACAAGCGGCTTAATCATTTTTTTAAAACGGGAGAAATACAACATGAAATTCAATAAAAAGTACATCGGGCTTGCGCTATTATCTGCCATATCTTCAATCGCTTCCGCTGCTGATGCAGTACAAGCCACCTCCATTAGTGATGCGATTACTGGTGGTAAATTTTCTGGCAACTTTAAATTACGTTGGGAATATGCCGAGCAAGAAAACAATTTAAAAGATGCCAATGCGTTTACATTGCGTAGCTTGGTTGGCTATCAAACAAAACCACTTAATGGTTTTAGTGTGAATGCAGAAGTCTATGCTTTAACACCATTCAATGATGATTACAACGACCTTAAAAAAGGCGATCCTATTGCAAGCAGAAGAGCCTACTCTGTGATTGCCGACCCTGAAGATTATGACTTTCATCAAGTTTACTTACAATGGGCAAACGCTACCAGCAAGGTTAAACTTGGCCGTCAACAGATGTTTTTGGATGACTGGCGCTTTATCGGTGATGTGCGTTTTCGTCAGAACTGGCAAGTGTTCAATGGCTTATCTTTGCTGAATACCAGCCTAACTAATACCACGATTAATTTAGCGCATTTTGAGCAAGTGAAGCAGATTACAACCAAAATTCAAAATGGCAATTTTGATATCGCTAATATTAAATATGCGTTCACACCCACAACCAGTTTAGTTGGTTATGCCTATTTGAATGATTGGGATGGTAGAGTATTAGAAGCAACCTCCAATAAAACATTTGGTTTGCGCCTAGATGGTAGCCAAAAGTTTAATCGTGAGTGGAAAGTGCTATATACCGCCGAATATGCTAAGCAAGATGATTATCGAGATGGTAGTGACTTAATCGACAATTACTATTATCGCGTAGGCGCCGGTATCGGCCATGGCGATTGGTTCTTGCGTGTCGATCAAGAAAAACTTTCTGAAGGTGATAATAGTCAAGGACCTGCTTTCCAAACGCAGTTAGGTACCAACCATTTATTTCAAGGCTGGACAGATTTATTCTTAAGCACACCCGCTGCAGGTATTGAAGACACCATGCTTATTGCTGGTGGTAAATTGTTTGGTGCTAAGTTGGTAGCAGAGTATCACTTTATCAATTCAGATAGAGACTTTAATACGATTGGTGGCGGCACAGGCAATCGGTTTGGTAAGGAGCTAAACCTGGGGATTTACAAACCATTTTCTAACGGCTTGACTGGCGCTATTGAATACGCAAAGTTTGTAGAGGATGATAAAGCTGCTGGTGCTGGTGCCCGCAAACCAACAACAGAGAAAATTTGGTTAACCGGCATGTATGCTTTCTAATGATATTTGAAGCCTTAATCGCTAGATAGTGAGATACACCAAGTTAAAGGCAGAGGCTTGGTGTGCGCTCACCAATAGCAAACCGTATTAGTGAGTAATGCAACATTGATTGATAACAATAATATTGAGGCATGGCTTTTGCTTCAATATGCTGAATGGAAACAGACCTAACAAAGATGGACAGAATAAAATGCAAAAATTGAAATTAGTCGTCATCGGCAACGGCATGGCTGGCATGCGAGTTGTGGAGGAGTTGCTCAAAATCTCTCCAGATTTATATCACATTACCGTGTTTGGAGATGAGCCATACCCCAACTACAACCGTATCATGTTGTCTCCTGTGCTTGCCAATGAGCAAACGATTGATGACATTATTCTGAATAGCCGTGAATGGTATGCAGAGAACAACATCACATTGCATACTAATGCGCGCGTTAACCATATTGACCGAGCAAAACGCTTGGTCACTACCGAAGATGGCACGACAGCCGAATATGATCGTTTATTAATTGCAACAGGCTCAAAGCCATTTATGCCGCCAATCCCTGGTAAAGAGTTGGATGGCGTGCTTGGCTATCGTGATATTCAAGACACCAATGACATGATAGCGGCTGCCAAGAAATACAAACATGCTGTTGTTATTGGTGGCGGCTTGCTCGGTTTAGAAGCGGCAAATGGCTTGGCAATTCAAGGAATGGATGTAACCGTTATTCATCGTAATGAGTGGCTATTAGAGAAACAGCTTGATAGAGTGGCTGGCATGATGCTACAAAAATCGCTTGAAGAAAAAGGCCTTAAATTTCATCTTAAAACTAACACAGAAACGATGATTGGCAATGCAGATGGACGTGTATCTGCCATCCGATTTAAGGAAGGTTTTGAGCTCCCTGCAGATTTAGTGGTGCTAGCAGTGGGCATCAGGCCTAATTATGCGCTCGCTGAATCTGCTGGCATTCATTGTGATCACGGCATTGTGGTTAACGATACCATGCAAACATTTGACCCGCGTATTTATGCGGTTGGCGAGTGCGTTAATCACCGTGGTATTTCATACGGCTTGGTTGCACCATTATTTGAAATGGCAAAGGTATGTGCTAACCACTTGGCTAATTTTGGCATTGGCGCATACAAAGGCTCTATCACCTCAACAAAATTAAAAGTGACCGGTATTGATTTGTTTTCTGCTGGTGATTTTGCTGGTGGAGAGGATACAGAAGACATTATATTGCACGATGCAGTTGGCGGGGTATACAAAAAACTGGTTATTCAAGATAACAAAATCATCGGTAGCGTGCTCTATGGCGATACAGCCGATGGCGCTTGGTATTTCCAGATGTTGCGTGATGGCAAACCGATTCATGAAATCCGTGATCACTTAATGTTTGGTCAAGACTCTCTGGGTAATACGGGTCACCAAGGCCAAGATAAAGCGGCAGCTATGACTGATGAAATGGAAGTGTGTGGCTGCAATGGCGTGTGCAAAGGTACGATAGTAAAAGCGATTCAAGCGGATGGTTTATTTACCCTAGACGATGTGAAAAAGAAAACCAAAGCAGGCTCAAGTTGCGGTAGCTGCACAGGTTTGGTTGAGCAAATTTTAGCCTCTACTTTAGGTGGTGGCTATGCGCCTCCATCCACTGCAAAATCCATCTGTGCCTGCACTGATCACAGTCACGAAGAAGTCCGCGAAATGGTGCGCAAACATAAATATTTAACGATTCCAGATGCCATGAAAGGCATGGAATGGAAAACACCAAATGGTTGTGCCACTTGCCGGCCCGCATTAAATTATTATTTAATTTCTACCTGGCCGCATGAAGCAACTGATGATCCGCAATCCCGCTTCATTAATGAGCGCGTGCATGCCAATATTCAAAAAGATGGGACGTACTCTGTTATCCCACGTATGTATGGCGGTGTGACCAATCCAGACCAATTGCGTAAAATTGCCGATGTCGCTGACAAATATAAAGTGCCAATGGTGAAATTAACTGGTGGTCAGCGGATTGATTTACTTGGTATAAAAAAAGAGGATCTCACCAAGGTATGGGCAGATTTAGATATGCCATCAGGTTATGCTTATGGCAAATCGATTCGCACCGTTAAAACGTGTGTTGGCTCTGAATTCTGCCGTTTTGGCACGCAAAATTCTACCCAACTTGGTATTGATATTGAAAAAGCGTTTGACCACATGTGGGCGCCACATAAAGTCAAATTCGCAGTATCCGCTTGTCCTCGCAATTGTGCAGAATCAGGCATTAAAGATGTTGGTATTATTGGGGTAGATTCGGGTTGGGAAATCTATGTGGGTGGCAATGGCGGCATTAAAACAGAAGCTGGGCAATTTTTATGCAAAGTCAAAACAGCCGAAGAAGTCTTAGAATGCTCAGGTGCCTTTATCCAAATTTACCGAGAAGAAGCCCGTTATTTAGACCGCACTGTACATTGGATTGAACGTGTCGGATTAGCATATGTGAAGCGGCGCGTACTGGAAGATACAGAAGGTCGGAAAGCCGCTTTTGAGCGCTTACTGTATGCCTTGCAAGGCGCAGTTGATCCTTGGGCAGAGCGCGTAGCAAAACGTAATGAACATAAAGAGTTTGAAACAATAGCAATTTAATCTGTACAAGGTGTGTGATTGTTTGCGCACCTAGCAATCATTGGAAAAGCATATGGCATGGAAAGAAATTTGTCCGCTAACGGACATCCCTCAACTTGGATCACGTGTGGTGCGCACCTCAACAAAAGAGATTGGGGTCTTTCGTACTGCCAGCGATAACCTATTCGCGATTAACAATCTATGTCCTCATAAAAAAGGACCGCTATCACAAGGTATTGTATTTGGCGAAACAGTGCAATGCCCATTGCATAATTGGCGAATCAGCTTAGTGAGTGGCAAAGCAGAAGAGCCCGATGAAGGAGAAACTACCTGCTACGCCACTAAAATTGAAAATGGTATTGTATTTTTGGAGGTAGAATAAAGCATCAAGCTATCGCGTAATGACACAACAACAGCAATATCAAGCCTATACTGATTTGGACAAGACACATACCATCGCTATACACCCGCGCAAACAGGAAACAAAAAGCACTTGTTGTTACTGTGGGGTTGGTTGCGGTGTCATTATTACGACGCAAGATAACAAGATTATTGATGTCAAAGGCGACCCTGATCATCCCGCTAATTTTGGCCGTTTATGTACCAAAGGTGCAACGCTCCATCTAACAGCAAAATTGGATGCGCGGCAGTTATATCCTGAATTGCGCATTCATCGTAACCAGCCTCGTCGTCGAGTGAACTGGGATGAATCGCTCGATTATGTCGTTGATCGATTTGCTGAAATTATCGAAAAAAATGGCCCTGACTCTGTAGCTTTTTATCTCTCTGGGCAACTGCTAACCGAAGACTATTATGTTTTTAATAAGCTATCAAAAGCGCTTATCCGCACCAATAATGTAGACACCAACTCACGCTTGTGTATGAGTTCAGCCGTTGCTGGATACAAAACTACGCTCGGTGCTGATTCACCGCCAACTTGTTACGAAGATATTGACCATACTAAGTGCTTATTGATTGCTGGCAGCAACACTGCTTTTGCGCACCCAGTTATTTTTCGCCGTATCGAAGACGCAAAGGCCAAAAACCCTGACCTAAAAATCGTGGTCGTTGATCCTCGCCGCACGGACACAGCACAATTTGC
>CBFHHI010000058.1:0-12106 GCA_965655675.1 Methylophilaceae bacterium
AATGCAGTAGCAATATTGGATTATGCTACTATATGAAGCAAATGCGCTTCATCAAGCGGAACTGTCCGAGTGAATAGGAAAATAATTGTTAAAACAGAGAACCCTACAGAAAAAAGTAAGTGCCACGGGCGTTGGGTTGCATAATGGTGAGAAAGTCAAACTGACACTCCTGCCGGCTGCAATCGACTCTGGTATTGTGTTTAGACGAACCGATTTACCCGGGATGCCTGAAATACAAGCAACGCCTGATGCAGTGAGCGATACGCGCATGTGCTCTGCCCTAGAGAAAAATGGTGCGCGTGTTGCTACTGTGGAACATTTAATGTCTGCGTTAGCAGGTCTAGGGGTTGATAATGTGGTTGTAGAACTTGATGCTTCGGAAATACCGATTATGGATGGAAGCTCAGGACCTTTTATTTTTCTATTGCAATCTGCTGGCATTGTTGAACAAGCTGCGGCTAAAAAATTCATGCGCATTAAAAAAAATGTGGAAATTATTGAAGATGATAAATGGGCAAAATTTGAGCCTTATCACGGATTTAAAATGGACTTCACGATTGATTTTGCACACCCTGTGTTTGAAGAGTCGGGCAACAATGTCAAGATTGATTTCGCCGATAATTCTTACATTGCTGAAATTAGTCGTGCACGCACATTTGGTTTTATGCACGAGGTTGAATATTTGCGGGCAAATGGTTTGGCGCGTGGAGGTAGTTTAGATAATGCGATTGTGCTAGATGAGTTTCGCGTGCTAAATACCGATGGTTTACGCTATGAAGACGAGTTTGCAAAACACAAAGTATTAGACGCAATCGGTGATTTATATATGTTAGGCCATCCTTTATTAGGTTCTTTTACTGCGTATAAATCAGGGCATGGGCTGAATAATAAATTAATTCGTGCATTATTAGCAGATGCAGATGCATGGGAATATATAACCTTCAATGACATCAATGAAGCACCTGTTGGCTTTAAAGAGCAGACTGCTTATTTCACTCCGAACCTGATGCCACATTTTAATTAGAGGATTAGACGCACAGTGTTTATTGTACGCATAATAGTCGCCTTGCTAATCATTGCTACTGTTGTGCTGGTGGTTGGCTATCTTTTCTCTCGAAATAAAAATTACCTAATGGCGATAAAAAAGCTATATCAATATACGGCTTGGTTTGGCGTTATTATCATTTTGTTAAATGTGATTTCACGGGTGATTAAGTTGTAAATGCACAATATCCAACAATTTTTACTCTCGCGTTTCTTGATATTATGTCTCGCTTGCGTGATGGCTAGCCCTAGTAACGCAGCCAGCGGCGATATGATTGTGATCAAAGCACGTGAAGCTTATGATAAAGAGAATGTAACGGCACTAGCAGCATATGCTGACCAATTGCAATTACAACAGCATATTCTTGCCCCTTACGCACAGTATTGGTTAATGTCGTTAAATTTGGATAAAACGAATAATGAAGATATTGCTGCTTTTTTGATGCAACATGAAGATTATGCGTTTGCGCCACTTTTGCGTGGTAATTTTTTAAAGAAATTAGGTAAGCAAAAAGAGTGGGCATTATTTGACCAAGAATATGCGCGCTATCAATCAAAGGATAATGCTGCTGTAGAATGCCTAGCCGCTGAAGCAAAAACGGTGCATCAAAGCAGTCGTGATTTGGTCTCCGTTAAATATCTGTGGCTCACTGAAAAAGACCAGCCAAACCACTGTGATGGCTTATTTGAAGTGATGCAAGTTAGCGGCGTTATTGACGAAGAGTCAATTTGGCAGCGTTTTAGAATGGCAACTGCACAAGCCAGGATTGGCCTAGCGAAAGCGATTATTAAGCGAAGCAAAGACTATCATCCTAATCAACAAAAATTACTAGCAAATGCCTATCAATCACCTGATAGATTTTTGAAAACATCAATTGGATCTTTTAAAGAAAAGTTTCATTTTGAAGTTCAATTATTTGCACTCACGCAGTTGGCAAAGAAAGACACGTCGCAAGCCATTAGTGCGTTTAAAACGATTGAGACTCAGTTGAGTGACGATGAAAAAAACTATTTTTTTGCTATGTTAGGTATGGCTTCTGCTAAACGTCATGAGCCAGAGGCACAGTCCCTATTTGCAAAAGCGGATGTGAATACAATGAGCGATGAACAAGTTTCATGGTATGCACGTGCCTGTTTGCGCGCGTTAGATTGGGCGCATTTACTAAGAGTGATTAGCCAAATGAAGCCACAACTTGCAGAAGAGGCGCGTTGGCGTTATTGGAAGGCGCGTGCATTGATTGCACTGAAACAAGACAATAAGCAGGTAATTGATATATTGACTAAGCTTGGTTTGGAGCGACATTACTATGGGTGGTTAGCGCAAAGTGAATTAAAAAACTATAGCCAACCAACCTTATTACATTACCAACCAACATCGAAGGAAGTTGCCGATATTGGCGCATTACCTGCAATTAGACGAGCAAAGGCATTATTAGATTTAGATTTACGCTGGGAGGGAAAGCTTGAGTGGAAAAACGCAATTGCATCATTTGATGATAAGCGTTTGCTAGCAGCAGCTTATTTTGCAAATCAGCAATCATGGTATGACTTAGCGATTAACACGGCAGATGATACAAGTAGCACACACGATTTTTCGATGCGATATTTGATGCCTTATAAAAAGCTAATGGTAAAAGCAGCTCAAGAACAGCAAATTGATGATGCATGGAGCCATGCTATTGCCAGACAAGAGAGTCGATTTATGCATTATGCAAAATCACATGCAGGAGCAGCAGGTGTGATGCAGTTAATGCCAACGACAGCAAGATGGGCTGCAAAACCAGCAGGTATTCATAGTTATAAGGGGAGTATGATTCATGACTTAGACACGAATATCACTATTGGTACTTATTATTTAGGTCATACTTTAAGTGTAATGAATGGGAATAAAGTCATGGCGACAGCAGGCTATAATGCGGGTCCGAGTAGAGCTAAAAGATGGCTTGCCCCATACAGTTTAGAAGGTGCTATTTATGCAGAGACGATTCCTTTTGATGAAACAAGAGTGTATGTACAGCGTGTTATGGCAAATATGTATATGTATAAAAAGCAAGCAGGAGTGACAGGCATGACGCTTAAACAATTGATGGATAGCACGCCAGCAAAGCCAGTTAACAATCGATAATGATTTATAAAGTAATGGATAAATAGGATGAAAAATAAACGAATAGCAGTCATTGGTGGTGCTGGATTTGTGGGTAGCAGTATTGTTAGCAAATTAGACGCAGCTGGCTATCAAGTAAAAGTACTGACCCGTCATCGTGAGCGTGCAAAACATTTAATTTTATTGCCAAATGTGCAAGTGCTGAGTTGTCATGTGAGTGATGATAGTGCCTTAGCAGATGCTTTAAAAGATTGCGATGCCGTCATTAATTTGGTCGGGATTTTACATGAAAGTAAACACAGTACATTTGACTTAATTCATCATCAGCTCCCTGAACGCATTGCTAAAATATGTATTCAGCTTGGTATTAAGCGCTTGTTACACATGAGTGCATTACAAGCGGCAGAGAATGCACCTAGTCAATATTTACGTTCTAAGGCACTAGGTGAGGCGGCGCTGCATCGTTTCAAACAATCAATCAATATTACGATTTTTAGACCTTCAGTTATTTTTGGTCGAGATGATCAATTTTTAAACTTATTTGCCAAATTAATCCAATACTTACCCGTTATTCTCTTGGCAAAACCTGCAGCTCAATTTCAACCTATATGGGTAGAAGATGTCGCAAATATCTTTGTCAACAGCCTGCAAAACGATGATACTTTTGGTCATCATTATGATCTTGCCGGCCCCAATACATATACTTTACAAGCCTTGGTTGAAAAAGTGATGCAGGCATTGCATAAACCGAGACCGATTATTGGTTTAGGCGACCGTCTATCATACTTGCAAGCTTGGCTGATGGAGTGGCTACCAATCAAGCTAATGAGCAGAGACAATGTACGCTCTATGGCAGTCAATAGCACAGCTGAAGGGCCAATGGCAAAAGAGATTCTACAGCCGCTCATGCCTTTAGATGCAGTCATCCCTTCTTATATCCAGAATAAGACACCGCGTGCAGCGTATGATCAATATCGAGCTGCAGCGGGCAGAGTGATTAATGCCAGAAGATAAGCCCCTAACTGTTTATAGTGTTGGCGGTGCGGTACGCGATGAATTGCTAAAAATGCCAGTCAAAGATCGCGATTATGTCGTGGTTGGCAGTAGTGTGGATGAAATGCTTAAACGCGGCTTTCAAGCTGTTGGCAAAGATTTTCCTGTTTTTCTGCACCCTAAAACCCACGAAGAATATGCGCTAGCCAGAACCGAACGCAAAATCAGTAAAGGCTATAAAGGATTTACTGTGCATGCCGAATCTGATGTGACATTAGAAGCCGATTTGGCAAGACGTGATTTTACGATAAACGCGATTGCAAAAGCGGCTGATGGTCAGTTAATTGATCCCTTTAATGGTCAAGCGGATATTCAGAAAAAAATAATCAGGCATGTTGGAAAAGCATTTATCGAGGATCCCGTTCGTATTTTGCGAGCAGCAAGATTTTCGGCGCGTTTTGTGGATTTTGCTATTGCTCCTGAAACCATGCAGTTAATGCAGAAAATGGTTGTCGATGGGGAAGTGGATGCCTTGGTGCCTGAGCGAGTGTGGCAGGAATTAGCCAAAGGTTTGATGGAAAAACAGCCTAGCCGCATGTTTGATGTTCTGCAACGTTGCGGTGCTTTACAACGCCTAATCCCCGAGTTGGCTTGTTTGTGGGGCGTGCCGCAGCCAGCACAATATCATCCAGAAATTGATACGGGTATTCATGTGATGATGGCAGTAGACTATGCAGCAAAACAACAGTTTAGTCTACCTGTACGCTATGCGGTTTTGATGCACGACTTGGGCAAAGGAACCACGCCAAAAGAGGTACTACCAAGACATATTGGACATGATATAAGAGGCGCTAAACTAGTCACGGAGGTTAGTCAGCGCCTACGTGCGCCAAACGACTGTCATGCTTTGGCTTACATGGTTGCTAAATTCCATATCAAAGCGCATCAGGTACTTGTTATGAAAGCCGAGACCTTACTTAATTTTTTAATAGACCTCGATGCAATACGTCAGCCAGAGCGTTTTGAGTATTTTTTACAAGCGTGTGAAGCAGATTCAAGAGGTCGCTTAGGTTTGGAAAATACTGCATTGCCCGAAGCTGATGTCATACGTAAAGCCCTCAAGGCAGCAACGCAGATTAATGCAGGCGATATTGCAAAACAATATGCTGAGCCAGAGCACATTAAACAAGCGATTTATCAAGCGCGATTGGCACTTGTTAAAGCCATGATGTGAATATGCCAGCAAAGCGATTACTTTTTTTATTTATCGCGTAAAATATACTCATGAATATATATGCGATTGCAAAACCACTGTTGTTCCAATTAGATGCCGAATATGTGCATGATGTTACCCTCAAGAGCTTAAAGCTGGCGCAACAATTAGGGCTTTTAAATGTAATCAAACAACCGATTTGCCAGCCGAGACAAGTGATGGGACTGACTTTTGCCAACCCAGTCGGTTTGGCCGCAGGTTTGGATAAGAATGGTGCTGTGATTGATGGGATGGCCGCCTTAGGCTTTGGCTTTATTGAAGTTGGTACTGTGACTCCAAAACCACAACCAGGAAACGATAAGCCTCGGTTATTTCGCGTCAAAGCAGCAGAGGGTATTATTAATCGTTTCGGGTTTAATAATTTAGGGGTAGATCAATTAGTTGAAAATGTAAAATCTGCCAATTATCGCGGTATTCTTGGTATTAATATCGGTAAGAATTTTGACACCCCTAATGAAAAGGCAGTGGATGATTACCTCATTTGTATGCAGAAAGTGTATGCACATGCTAGTTATATTACAGTGAATATTTCTTCTCCAAACACAAAAAACTTACGTGATTTGCAAGCAAAAGAAGCGCTATCTCATTTACTGGCAATGCTCAAACAAGAACAGCTCAAGTTAACACAGTTACATAGTCAATATGTACCAATCGCGTTAAAAATTGCACCAGATTTAACACAATCGCAAGTAGTCGAAATTGCTGATTTATTGATGCAACATCAAATAGATGCAGTCATCGCAACCAATACTACTTTATCCAGAGATGCAGTCCAAGGCCTACCACATGCACAGGAAAGTGGCGGCCTTTCAGGGGCGCCACTGCGGCATCAATCTACGGTTGTTATTCAGCAACTATCTAAGCAGCTACAGGGAGCATTACCCATTATTGGAGTGGGCGGCATTTCTTCTGGCGCGGATGCGGTTGAAAAAATAGCGGCTGGTGCTAGTTTGGTGCAGATTTATAGTGGGTTGATATATAAAGGACCTGCATTAATAGCAGCTGTTTGTAAAACCTTGGGCTAATCAGCATGGCGCATATTATTTTATATTCCTACAGGCGCTGCCCATATGCGATGCGTGCAAGGATGGCGCTTCAGTATGCTGGTATCGCCGTTGAAATTCGCGAAATATCGCTACGTCATAAACCGCAAGAGATGATTACCCTTTCACCCAAAGCGACAGTACCAGTGTTGGTTCTGCCTGACAAAACAGTGATAGATGAAAGCCTAGAGATTATGTTTTGGGCTTTAAATCAACAAGATGTTGATGGTTGGCTTGATGTTGATTTAGCAATCGCAAAAGACTTAATAAAAGCCAATGATGGATGGTTTAAAAAAGCGTTGGATGCCTATAAATATGCGGATAGATATCCAGAAAAAACACAAGCCGAGCATCGTGTAGCAGGAGAAGTTTTTCTTGAACAGTTAGAAAGACGACTTGAGCAACATGGTAGATTGTGCGGCCAGTTGATCAGTGTGGCAGATATTGCTATTTTTCCGTTTATTAGACAATTCAAAGGTGTGGACAGTGATTGGTTTGATAACGCACCCTATGTTAGGCTAAATCAGTGGCTAACATCGCTAATTCAATCAGAGTTGTTCAATAGCATTATGAAAAAACACCCAACTTATCTTTAATAAATTGGGTGTTTAGGTATGGCCTGTTCAGTAATCAGACTTACTCGGTTTCGGTAGCTAAATCTTTCTTATCACTGGATTTGTTGGATGGGAAAGAAAGTTTGATCTCTTCTTTTTCATCAATATCAACATGTACTGCACCACCATTGACTAGTCGACCAAACAACAGTTCATCTGCTAATGCTTTGCGAATCGTATCTTGAATTAAGCGAGACATCGGACGCGCACCCATCAGCGGATCAAACCCTTTTTTACCTAAATGCAACTTCAGTTCGTCACTAAAGGTAGCCTCTACTTTTTTCTCATGCAATTGATCTTCTAACTGCATGAGGAACTTATCAACCACGCGAACAATGATTTCCTGCGAAAGTGGCGCAAATGAGACGATAGCGTCTAAACGATTGCGGAACTCTGGTGAGAACAAGCGTTTTAGATCAGCCGCTTCATCGCCAACCTCTTTTGCGTTGGTAAATCCAATGCTGGCTTTTGATAAACTCTCCGCACCTGCATTGGTTGTCATGATGATCGTCACATTTCTAAAATCAGCCTTACGACCGTTGTTATCAGTGAGCGTGCCGTGATCCATCACTTGTAGCAAGATATTAAAAATATCTGGGTGTGCTTTTTCTATTTCATCCAAAATCAATACAGAATATGGTTTTTTTGTAATAGCTTCAGTTAGCAAACCACCTTGCTCAAAGCCAACATAGCCCGGAGGTGCACCAATAAGACGAGACACTGCGTGACGTTCCATATATTCACTCATATCAAAACGGATAAGATCGATACCCATAATATAAGCAAGCTGTTTAGCCACTTCTGTTTTACCAACACCAGTTGGCCCACTAAACAAAAAGCTGCCGACAGGTTTATTACTTTGACCAATGCCGCTACGGGCCATTTTTACCGCAGAAGTTAATGCTTCAATTGCCTTGTTTTGACCAAACACAACTGCTTTTAAGTCACGATCTAAAGTTTTTAATGTACTTCTGTCATCATTTGATATGTTTTTGGGCGGTATACGCGCAACTTTAGCGACGATATCTTCTATTTCTTTATTACCAATAATTTTTTTGCGTTTGGGCTTTGGCAGAATGCGCTGTGCTGCACCAGCTTCGTCTATGACATCAATTGCTTTATCGGGCAGAAAACGATCATTAATATATTTAGCCGATAACTCAACAGCTGATGTCAGCGCACTCGTACTATATTTAACATTATGATGCTCTTCAAATTTAGATTTTAGTCCCTTCAGTATGGCAATGGCTTCATCGATGCTCGGTTCTACCACGTCCACTTTTTGGAAGCGCCTAGAGAGTGCATGGTCTTTCTCAAAGATCCCACGGTATTCTTGATAAGTTGTCGCGCCAATACATTTTAATTTTCCGCTAGATAAGGCGGGTTTAAGCAAATTGCTGGCATCTAATGTACCGCCACTTGCAGCGCCAGCTCCAATCAAAGTATGAATTTCATCAATAAATAAGATTGAGCCTTCCTCTTGTTCTAGCTGTTTCATGACTGCTTTTAAGCGCTGTTCGAAGTCGCCACGGTATTTAGTGCCAGCCAATAGTGCACCCATATCTAAAGAATACACGGTAGCATTTTCTAGTACTTCTGGGATGTCATTTTCAACAATGCGATGCGCCAGTCCTTCTGCAATAGCAGTTTTGCCAACACCCGCTTCACCGACTAATAATGGGTTATTTTTGCGGCGACGGCAAAGGGTCTGAATCACTCGTTCAATTTCAGCTTCTCGGCCAATTAATGGATCTATCCTGCCAGAGATAACCTCTTGGTTAAGATTAAGTGTATAGCTCTCCAACGCGCTGTTGGGTGCTGATTCGCTCTCTGTTGTATTCTCTGCACCTTCTGTACTGCTGGCATTCTCACCAGGCATTTTTGCCACGCCATGAGAAATAAAATTAACAACATCTAGTCTAGTAATTCCTTGCTGATGCAAAAAGAATACCGCATGAGAATCTTTCTCTCCATAAATGGCGACCAGTACATTGGCCCCTGTTACTTCTTTTTTTCCAGACGATTGTACATGGAGCATTGCACGTTGAATGACGCGTTGGAATCCCAATGTTGGCTGTGTGTCGACTTCATCTTCACCAGTAACAATCGGTGTATGTTCTGCAATATGTTGATTGAGTTCGGCGCGTAACACTTCAAATTTCGCACCACAAGCACGCAATACATTAGCTGCCGTAGGGTTGTCGATCATTGCCAGTAATAGGTGTTCTACTGTGATGAGTTCATGGCGATTCTGCCTAGCATCCATAAATGCCATATGTAAGCTAACTTCTAGTTCTTGTGCAATCATGTATATCCTCTTTTTCTGCTGTTACGCTGGCTCTATCACACACTGCAATGGGTGCTGTGATTCTTGTGCACTTTTTAATACTTGGTTCATTTTTGTTTCTGCAATATCTTTTGGATATACGCCGCAAACGCCTGCTCCCTTGGTATGTACTTGGAGCATAATATCCGTTGCTTGTTCCCGCGTTTTGTTAAAAAAGCGTTGAATTGTTTCTACGACAAACTCCATAGGAGTGTAATCGTCATTTTGCAATAAAACTTTATACATGCTTGGTAATTTTGTTTTAACCTTGCTTGGTTCTATTGCAATATCACCAGTGGGTTGCTTTGTGGCCATGCGCTTCTTAAATAATACTTTAATGTCTATTTTGAGCCAAATACAAGAAAATTCAAGCCCAATATCAATAGGGGTTTAAAAAAAACAATATTAGGGAAATATTTTGACGCTTTTGACTACTCTATCCTGTGTTTGCACTATTTCTAAAATATGATCGCCAATTTTGAAGCTGGTGCTGGCTTCAGGTATATCTTGAAAGTGTTCGAGCACTAAGCCATTTAGGGTGCGCGGGCCATCTAATGGTAAGGATAACGCTAACTTTTTATTTAGCTCACGTAATGAGCTACTGCCATCTACCAACCAACCGCCGTCTTCTTCTTGATGAAAGCTGCCAATGCGACTTGGCGATTGGGTCGTAAAATCGCCAATGACTTCTTCTAGAATATCTTCTAAGGTAATCAGTCCTTTTAGCTCGCCATACTCATCAACTACTAACGCGATACGCTCTTTATTCTCTTGGAACTGCTGAATTTGTGTGTAGAGGGGTGTGCCAGAAGGGATAAAATAAGGCGCAGCGATGGCTGACCGTAACGACTCTTTGGATAATTCATCCTCTTCTTTTTTGTGATGTAAGCGGAGTTGATTAAGCACTTTGTGGATATGCAATATACCAAAAATCTCATCATTATCACCTTCACGAACAGGTAGTCGCGTGTGATGGCTATTGCTAATGCGAGCTAATATTTCATCTAATGAGGCATCGAAGTTAATAGTTTCAACTTGGGTATGTGCCGTCATGATATCGTCGACTTCAATTTTTTCTAGCTCAAACAGATTGAGCAAAATGGTTCGATGTTTGTTGGGTAAAAATTTCCCAGCATCTGTCACAATGCTGCGCAGTTCATCCATGCTAAGTGATTTAACACCATCACCAAAATTAATTTTAATACCAAGTAATTTCAGCCATGCCTCAACAAATAGATTAACAAACCACACGACTGGATACAGCACGCGCAGTAGCGGATATAGAACATAACTCACATAAATACCGACTTTTTCTGCATAGGCTGCGGCGATAATTTTTGGGGATATTTCACTGAAAATAAGAATAGCGAATGTGACTGTAATCGTGCTGTACATCAACGCCCACTTGCCTTCGCCAAACAAGTTAACAGTAATGATGGTGACTAAAGTGGCTAATGCTGTATTAACAAAGTTATTACACAATAAAATAACACCGAGCAGCTTGTCTGTCTGCAATAAAAGAGCATGGGTTAATTTTGCACCACGATGTCCTTGCTTGACTAAATGACGTAGTCGATAACGGTTGATTGACATCAACGCAGTTTCAGACATGGAAAAAAATGCCGACAGCAACAGCAGTAGTATTAATCCACCGAACTGCCAAGAAATAGGAATGTTGTCCAAGCGCTAGTTGAGTTTGTTATATGATGGTTTAGTTTACCCTTAAAAAGGGTGATTGTTAATGCTTATTGATGCTAAAAAAGCTAAACGATAACCTCTTCATCATCATTCTCTTTTTTCTGATTACCAACGTCCCCAATTAAATTGGCGCGACTAACACCTAACAATAGCGCAACTGGGCAGGCAACCAAGACAGAGGAATAAATACCAAATAAAATACCAATTGTTAATGCAAGTGAAAAGTAATGCAATACTTCGCCACCAAAGAGCAGCATTGACCCAACCATGGTCAGGGTTAAGGTGTGCGTGATGACTGTGCGAGAAAGTGTGCGAGTAATCGCATTGTCAATCACTTCGACTGTATTCGCTTTTCGCATCTTACGGAAGTTCTCACGTACGCGGTCAAACACCACAACAGACTCATTGACCGAATAGCCTAAGACTGCCAAGATTGCCGCTAATACGGTCAGGCTAAATTCCCATTGGAAAAAAGCAAAGAAGCCCAAAATAATGACAACGTCATGCATGTTGGCGATGATGGCAGAAATAGCAAAGCGCCATTCAAAACGCATGGCAAGATAACCAGCAATACCAATAAGCACAATTAACAAAGCCAATGCACCATTTTCAAACAGCTCGTCACCTACTTGTGCGCCCACAGACTCAACCCGGCGTATTTCCACTTCGCTATCTGCCGCTTTTAATGCAGCTGTCACTTCTTCAGATAGTTGTGCAATTGATAGTTCTTTTTTGATTGGCAAGCGAATCAGCACATCTTGGCTAGTACCAAAGTTCTGTACGGTAGCATCTTTTAAATCAATCGCATCAATGGCTTGACGAATGCTATCAATATTTGCCGCATGCGGATAGCTCACTTCCATCACGGTGCCACCAGTAAAATCAACACCATAATTTAAGCCGCGCGTACCCAAAAAGAATACCGCTAAAATAAAAGTCACCAAAGAGATGGTCGTGGTTAAACGACCATAACTCATAAATGGGATGTCTTTTTTGATTCTAAAAAATTCC
>CBFHHI010000059.1:0-11871 GCA_965655675.1 Methylophilaceae bacterium
GCACACCAATTTGGCTTTTCACTTCATCTAAAATTCTTAAGCCTTCATCCATACCAAAACCACGAAAGGTTTTAGTCGAGCTACGGTTGGCTTTATCGTATGACGATTTATAAATAAACGGCACGCCTATACGCGCTGCCATTTCTTTTAATTGGCCAGCTGTTTCAATTGCAAACTCGCGCGACTCAATCACACAAGGACCTGCAATTAAAAATAAAGGCTGGTGTAATCCAACTTCAAAACCACATAATTTCATTTACTTTGTTCCTTTATAAGCCAATGCAGCCTTTACATAAGCAGTAAACAATGGATGCCCAGTACGAGGGTTAGAGGTAAACTCAGGGTGAAATTGACAAGCGACAAACCACGGGTGAGCCGATTCTGGCAACTCGATCATCTCGCATAATTGCTCTGTAGGCGTACGAGCAGAAATGACTAAACCAGCGTCTTTTAATTGTTCAACATAATGATTGTTCACCTCATAACGATGCCGATGTCGCTCATTGACTTGCTCGCCATAAATACTGGCCGCTTTGGTATTAGGCTCAATTGGGCACGATTGAGCGCCCAAACGCATGGTGCCACCTAAGTCAGAGTTGGCATCGCGTTTTTCAATTTTACCAGAGGCATCTTGCCACTCATCAATCAGTCCAACTAGCTTGTGTGCTGTCTCTGGATTAAATTCAGTACTATTGGCATCTCTTAAACCTGCCACATTGCGCGCATACTCTATCACTGCTAATTGCATACCTAAGCATATACCAAGATAAGGAATCTTGTTTTCACGAGCATATTGAATGGTTTGAATTTTGCCTTCCGTACCCCGCTTACCAAAACCTCCTGGGATCAAGATTGCATCCATATTGTTGAGTGCATCTGTACCATTTTTCTCAATCTCTTCGCTATCGATAAAATGAATTTTCACTTTAGATCCAGTATGGATGCCAGCATGAATAAGCGCTTCTGTTAGCGACTTATACGATTCCGTTAAATCTACATATTTACCAACAAAGGCAACATCCACATGCTGCGAAGGGTTGGCGAGCGCGTGGGTGATCTTCTTCCATTCTGTCAGGTCAGCCGCTTTCGCCAGAATATCTAATTTGTGACACACAATCTCATCCATCATTTGATCATGCAATAACAACGGAATTTTATAGATCGTATCTGCATCAACCGCACTAATGACTGCTTCAAATGGCACGTTGGTAAAAAGCGCAATTTTACGACGTTCATCTTCAGGAATTTCATGTTCTGCACGACATAATAATAAATCAGGCTGAATGCCTATCTCGCGCAATTCTTTGACAGAATGCTGTGTTGGCTTGGTTTTCAATTCGCCTGCGGTAGGAATCCAAGGCAGTAAAGTCAAATGTACATAGCAGACATTTTTTGAGCCTTCTTCAAAGCCCATTTGGCGAATCGCTTCTAAAAAGGGTAGCGATTCAATATCTCCTACTGTGCCACCTACTTCTACAATGGCTACATCAGCACCCTGTGCGCCTGCACGGATATGCATTTTCATTTCGTCGGTAATATGCGGAATCACTTGTACCGTTTTACCTAGATACTCGCCACGGCGCTCTTTTTTAATCACGCTTTCATAAATTTGACCCGTGGTAAAGTTATTGCTTTTACCCATTTTGGCGCTAATAAATCGCTCATAGTGGCCTAAATCTAAATCTGTTTCTGTGCCATCATCGGTCACAAAGACTTCACCATGTTGGAAAGGTGACATGGTGCCAGGGTCAACATTGATATAAGGGTCTAATTTCAGCATGGTCACATTAAGGCCACGTGACTCGAGGATAGCTCCCAAGCTTGCCGCTGCAATGCCTTTTCCTAAAGAAGAAACAACACCGCCGGTTACGAATACATATTTGGTCATGAAAAGGCTTTATATAAGAGTTATTGCAGACGGGAGTCTATTTTACGTGAAAGGCCATACAACCACAATCAAACAGCTCGTCAATTGATACAAAAATAGGATTTATGTATTCCACTTACCATACCCCTTAAACTGCTGCAAGACTGCTTGCATTTCATCTTCACTTAATAAATAGGGGCTTGGGGTCAATTGCAATAGTCGCCAATATTGCTCGCAGAGGTTTTCCACTTCAACTGCAACCGCCAATGCTTCCTCCAAACTCGCGCCTGTAGCAATCATCCCGTGATTGGCTAACAAACAGGCTTTACGTCCTTCTAGCGCATGCATGGCAGCATCTGATAACGCTTGTGTACCAAACAAGGCATAAGGTGCACAGCGAATGCTATCGCCCCCTGCGACAGCAATCATATAGTGAAATGGCGGGATATCTCTATGTAAGCAAGCGATGGTAGTAGCGAACATGCTATGGGTATGAATCACGGCATTCACTTCTGGCCGCTGTTGATAAATATCGCGATGAAAAAACCATTCTGAAGAAGGTTTTTTACCTATCTCAAAACTACCATTTATCTCCATTTTAACCATACTACTCACGCTCATCGCTTCAATATCAACGCCACTTGGCGTGATAATAAAGCCATTTTCGTCACGCACACTACAATTACCAGAAGTACCTTTATTTAAGCCCAATGTCGCCAGCTTTTGTGCAGTCTTGCATAATTGCTCTCTCATCATCAGATTATCCTTGCGCTAAATGACTTGGAGCAAAAACTCCTTTTTCAGTGATGATACCAGTGACCAAACGGGCCGGTGTAACATCAAAAGCAGGGTTAGCCGCTTTGCTGACTGCTGGCATCACTCTCACTGTCTGCAAACTACCATCAGCAGCTTGGCCTTGCATATAGGCAATTTCATCTTGGTGTCGTTCCTCTATTTCAATCTCTCTGCCGTGTGCCAAATTGGTATCAATCGTCGGGCTAGGCACTGCCGCATAAAATGGGATATTGTTATCATGCGCAGCAAGCGCTTTAAGGTAGGTGCCGATTTTATTACAAACATCCCCATTAACTGCCACGCGATCTGCTCCAACGATAACCATATCAACTTGGCCTTGTTGCATTAAATGACCCCCAGCATTATCTGATATTACCGTGTGTGGTACGCCATGTTGCCCAAGCTCCCATGCGGTTAAACTGGCACCTTGATTACGCGGCCGGGTCTCATCAACCCAAACGTGAATAGCCAAGCCAGCATCGTGCGCGGCATAAATTGGTGACAAGGCAGTGCCAAAATCGACTGTCGCCAACCAACCTGCATTGCAATGGGTAAGAACATGAAAAGGTGTTTGCTGATGTAGTTGTTGAATCAACGCCAAGCCATGCTGCCCTATCATTTTATTCTGTTCAACATCTTCATCTGCAATTTGCATGGCTAGCATCCAAGCAACATCAAGTCGCTTATCTTGAGGAATGGCAATCAATTGCGTCACCATACGATTCACTGCCCAAGCCAAATTAACGGCAGTTGGCCTAGATGCAATTAATTGTTGCGCTACCATCATCAAATGCGCATCACTAGTGTTAGTCACTAGCGCCAATGCTATTCCATAAGCAGCCGCAGCGCCAATTAATGGTGCGCCGCGCACTTGCATTGTGCGGATAGCATCAATCATTTTCTCAACCGAATCAATCAATACAATTTCAAATTCAAAAGGCAATTTCGTTTGATCAATAATATGCACAGCGTCATTGTTAGCGCTTGGCCAAATAGTGCGGTAATGGGTGTTATTTATAAACATACAATCGAGCCCTAAGGCAACCTTATTCACAATAAAAGCGGTAAAAAAATTTAAATAAACTCCTTGCTATTTATTGATAAGTATTTTCTGCGTTTTTCCATCCACAGAATCTGTGGATAACTTTGTGGATTAAAGTGACATAAAAACGTAACTTACCAATTTAAAAGGGTTTTTTATAAAAGTTCAATTTTTAATCTATTTATTTATTCAATTAAATCAATAACTTACTGTATCTCATTGGTTTTATGCTGTTTTTTTGCCATACTTAATGTAACGCTTCAACTCGTGTGCATAAGTTGGCTATTTTTGGCAAAACATCGATAGAATTTTTCCTTGTTATTTCAATGATTTGCGACACTGACATGCCTCTCAAATCAGCGAGTTCTTTCGCTATTGATAATAACTCCTTCGGACTATTGTATTGCTTTTTGTCCAACCATGCGGGCGACATATCGGGTGCGTCAGTTTCTAATACTATCGCTTCAAGTGGTAAATTTTTGGCAAGGTCTCGAATCTTTAGTGCGCGTGAATACGTCATTGCGCCACCAAATCCAAGCTTAAAGCCCAAATCGATAAATGCCTCTGCTTGCTGTCTACTACCATTAAAAGCGTGCGCAATACCACCCTGCACTTTAATGCTTCTCAAGTGCTTTAGCACATCATCAATAGCACGACGTACATGCAAAATAACGGGCAAATCATAGTCTTGCGCTAATTTAAGTTGTTCTCTAAAGAAATACTCCTGAGTCTCTTTATTATGTTTGGTCACATAGAAGTCGAGCCCGATTTCACCTATGGCTACGAGTTGATTATCGGATGTCAAAGTTTTAGCAACTAAAGCATCTAATTTTGCCACATCACTTGGACTAATCGCATCAATATACATTGGATGCATTCCCAGTGCGTAACAACACTGTGGATATTGCTGTGACAAATCAGCAACCTTAGAAAAGTGATTGGGCGTCACCGCAGGTATGACAATCACACCCACTCCCGATGCAATAGCCTGCTGTATGATTTGGTGACGATTGCCGTCAAACTCAGTGGCATCTAAATGACAATGTGTGTCAATAATCGTTAGGTCAGCCATTTAATCAGCTTTATATTCATCAGATGCCTAATAAGCGCATTTGGCTAGTACACGAATATCGTGTCCAAACTGACGCACATCATCAATAGTTAAGTTAATCACCTCTTGCATTGTCTGCAAAGCAGGTAATGCAAACAGCCCTTTGCCTTCATTGCCCATCAGTTTAGGTGCGTAATAAATCACCAACTCATCAATGAGTTTTAACCCCATCAGCGCGCCATTTAAGCCTTCCCCAGCTTCCACCATCAACTCATTTATTTCAATACTTGCTAGATGACTTAACAGGCTAGTTAAACACACTTTACCCGCCTCATTAGGGATGCACAGCAATTCAACTCCCAAAGCTGTTAATTGGGTCGCTTTGCTTTCTGGATCAGTCGCAAAGGCAATCAATACATGCTGATTGTGCAATACCTTTGCATCAATCGGTATGCGTAATTGGCTATCTACAATCACACAGAGCGGTTGGCGACCAATCTCTAACTCACGTACAGTTAAACTGGGATTGTCTTGTATGATAGTGCCAATGCCGGTCATGATGGCGCATGATCTTGCCCGCCAGTGCTGTACATCAGTCCGTGATGCTGGACTTGTAATCCATTGACTAACACCATTACTTAAAGCCGTTTTACCATCAAGGCTTGCAGCAATTTTGCTACGTATCAATGGCATCCGCTGTTTCATACGTTTGATAAAGCCCAAATTTAACTGTTCTGCTTGGTCTTGCATTAAGCCAACCAATACTTCAATACCCGCGGCTTGCAACAATGCAACCCCTTGACCTGAAACAAGTGGATTGGGGTCTTGCATCGCAATCACAACTCTAGTGATACCAGCTTTGATTAAAGCGTCGGCGCAAGGAGGCGTTCGCCCGTGATGACTACATGGCTCTAAAGTGACATAAGCGGTTGCACCAATTGTATGCACGCCAGCCTGCTGAATGGCGTGCACTTCTGCATGTGGCGTGCCCGCTTTTAAATGAGCGCCTTCACCAATCACATGACCGTCTTTAACAATAAGGCAACCCACGCGAGGATTAGGCATACTGGTGTTTAGCCCTTGCTTAGCTAACCGCAGAGCCTGCGTCATAAAAAGGTGATCATCAGGCGTAAAGTGCGTCATTATGCCAAGGCTTACTTCAACTCTTTGAGAGCATCGCGGAAATCATCTGCATCTTGAAAGCTGCGATAAACCGAAGCAAAACGAATATAAGCGACTTTATCCAGCTTGCGTAACTCAGCCATCACCAACTCGCCGATTTGTCTTGAGGGTACTTCTCGTTCGCCTAGCACCAATAACTTACTTCTAATATGATGCAGTGCTTCTTCTATTAACTCAGCAGAAACAGGCCGTTTATGTAGGGCAAGAAAAAAGCCCTCACGTAACTTCTCATCTTTAAAATCTTCACGATTACCATTGCCTTTAATCACTTGTGGCAGTCGCAAATCTGCCGTTTCATAAGTAGTAAACCGCTTATCACAGCTCACACAGCGACGGCGACGGCGAACAGAATCACCGTCTTCGTTCACTCGCGAATCAACAACCTGAGTATCATCCGCATTACAAAAAGGACACTTCATTGAATTGTATGCAATCTATGCACCATACACAGGGAAACGCGAGGTTAATTCGTGCACGCGCGCCTTAGTTGCTGCAATTGCTTCTTCATCAGCAGGGTTGTCCAACACATCCGCAATTAAGTGAGCAACTAACTTAGCCTCTTCTTCTTTAAAACCACGCGTTGTAATGGCTGGTGAGCCTATTCTAATACCAGAAGTCACAAATGGGCTTTCAGGATCATTGGGTATTGCGTTTTTATTAACAGTAATATGTGCCAAACCAAGTACAGCATCTGCCGCTTTACCCGTTAAACCTTTAGCACGCAAATCAACCAAAAACACATGAGACTCTGTACGGCCTGAAATAATACGCAAACCGCGCTCTGTTAATGTTTCAGCCATGACAACTGCGTTTTTAACGACCTGCTCTTGATACATTTTAAATTCTGGCGTTGCTGCTTCTAAGAAAGCGGTTGCCTTAGCTGCCATCACGTGCATCAAAGGACCACCCTGCAGACTCGGAAAAACACTTGAGTTCAATTTTTTCTCATACTCAGCTTTTGCCATAATAATGCCACCGCGTGGACCGCGTAATGTCTTATGAGTAGTTGAGGTGACAAAATCAGCATGCGGCACTGGATTAGGATAAACACCTCCTGCAATCAAACCAGAATAGTGCGCCATATCGACCATGAAATAAGCACCAACTTTTTTTGCTATCTCTGCCATACGCGCCCAATCAAACCGTAAAGCATAAGCAGAAGCACCGCCTACTAATAAATTCGGTTTATTTTCAACGGCAATGCGTTCCATTTCATCATAGTCAATTTCTTCGCGCTCATTTAAGCCATAAGCAACAATATTAAATAACTTACCAGAAAGATTGGCTGGAGAGCCGTGTGTTAAATGACCCCCATGACCGAGATTCATACCCATGATGGTATCGCCTGGTTTCAGCATGGCAAAATACACCGCTTGATTGGCCTGTGAGCCAGAGTGAGGTTGTACGTTAGCGTACTCAGCACCATACAGTGCTTTTAAACGATCAATCGCCAATTGCTCTACCTGATCTACATATTCACATCCACCATAAAAACGTTTGCCAGGATAACCTTCTGCATACTTATTTGTAAGTTGTGAACCTTGTGATTCCATAATTGCTGGACTGGTGTAATTCTCAGATGCAATGAGTTCAATATGCTGCTCTTGGCGCATCACTTCTGCATCAATGAGTTTGGCAATAGCAGGATCAGCAAGATGAAGTTTCTTTGAATAGCTAAACATGAGTTAATGACTTCCAAAATGACGAGTTAAATAATGTAATATTTTATCATGTCATCTGCTTAGTTAATACTCATGTTGCTCTTATAGCGTATATAAAAAAAGACAAATCATGCACTAAAAGCATGCATTATTTTGCATGTAGTGCGTGCATTGAAGACCACTTTACTTATCATAAAAAAATAAACTATTGATTTTTAATGAAAATAATATTGGCATACTCTTTGCTCTAATGTAATCAGAGCGTAATTCTCCAAAGTTTCGTCTCCTCCCTTTCCCCAACCCTAGTGGTTGGGATTTTTTTTGCCTCTCCCAAACCAATTGCAACCAAGTTATAATTAATTTTTAAGTAAGATGGAATTAATCAAGATGAAATGGACAGACACACAGCGTATCGCTGAAGAATTATTCGATAAGCATGAAGATATTGACCCTAAAACTATTCGCTTTACTGACCTAATGCAATGGGTTATGGACTTAGATGGTTTTGATGACACCGAGGAGCACTGTGGTGAAAAGGTTTTAGAAGCAATTCAACTGGCTTGGATAGACGAAGCTAGCTAACGATGTCATCACGCTCATCCATTGACTTACCGCCTAACGAAATCTTTAAAGCCTACGATATTCGCGGCATTGTCGGTAAAAGCTTAACCCCAAACATTGTAGAAAATATTGGCCATGCCATAGGTAGCGAAGCGATCAATCGCCAACAAACAACTATCTGCATTGGCTACGACGGTCGCTTATCGGGGCCTACACTTGCTGCCGCCCTAAGTCGCGGCATTCGCAAGGCAGGTGTTGATGTGATTAACTTAGGATTAGTTGCGACGCCTGTCGTGTATTTTGCTGCATACCACCTTCAAACCAACTGTGGCGTCATGGTCACAGGCAGTCATAATCCGCCAGATTATAATGGATTAAAGATGGTACTAAACGGTGACACTTTATCAGGCGAAGCAATACAATCCTTGCGCCAACGTATTGAGAATAAAGATTTAACAACAGGCAAAGGCACAGAAAGTAGCTACCATATTGATAATGCGTATATTGCCAAAATTAGCAATCATATTCAGTTAGCGCGTCCAATGAAGATTACTGTCGATTGTGGCAACGGTGTTGCAGGCGCTTTTGCAAAGAAATTGTATGAAGCACTCGGTTGTGAAGTAGAAGAACTGTTTTGCGAAGTGGATGGACACTTTCCAAATCACCATCCAGACCCTTCTGTACCAGAAAACTTAACTGATTTAATCAATGCCCTCAAAACAGGTAGTGAAATTGGCTTAGCTTTTGACGGTGATGGTGATCGTTTAGGCGTAGTCACAAAAGATGGCAATATTATTTACCCAGATCGTCAATTATTATTATTTGCAGAAGATGTTTTAAAACGCCAGCCTAACGCTACGATTATTTATGATGTGAAATCAACACGTCATTTGGCGCCATGGATTACCGCTCGTGGCGGCATCCCTATGATGTGGAAAACAGGCCATTCACTCATAAAAGCAAAAATGAAAGAGACAGGTGCGGCGCTTGCTGGTGAAATGAGCGGTCACACATTTTTTAAAGAGCGCTGGTATGGTTTTGATGACGGCCTTTATGCTGGCGCACGCTTATTAGAAATTCTAAGTGAGTTTGATGATCCCTCTGCTGTACTTAACGCCTTGCCTGACAGTGTCAGCACACCTGAGCAGCACATCCACATGCAAGAAGGTGAACCACATGCTTTGATTGCCACATTACAGAAAACAGCAATATTTGAAGAGGCAAAAGTACTTACCATAGATGGATTACGTGTTGAATACGCAGACGGCTTTGGTTTAATGCGGGCTTCTAACACAACGCCTGTCATTGTATTGCGGTTTGAAGCAGACGACGCAAGCGCATTAAAGCGGATACAAGATTGTTTTAGATCGGTTATTTTGGCAGCAGCACCAAATGTTACGCTCCCTTTTTAACACATGAGTAGAAGTGGTTTTTATATAAGCTTGATTTGGCTTTGTGTTGGTGCAATGATTTATTTTCTTGCAGACAATATTCAGAATCCAAACAAAATATCCGCGCTAGGCTCTGATACAGAAGTGATATTAAAGCGTGGTCTAGATGGTCACTATCGTGCAGAGGCATTCATTAATGATCAAAAAGTGAATGTGCTAGTCGACACCGGCGCCACTGGCGTTGCTATTTCTCAAGCAATAGCTGATCGACTTAATCTCAAAAGCATTTCAGCCATTCGCACAGCAACTGCCAATGGTGAAAGCGTCAGTTATTTAGTGAGATTAGAGTCTGTAAAGCTTGGTGGTATAGAAGCCAAAAACGTCTCCGCCTCCATTGCACCAGGCTTACAAGGCGATGTTTTGTTAGGAATGAGCTTTTTAGGCCGCATGGATGTACGCTTATATAAAGGTGAAATGACCATTAAACCTGTCGTTGATTAACGATGGTGTCATTAAAAAGCCAGATTGATATCTGGCTTTTTTTTTAAGTAATCACTGTGGGTTTATCTCGCCCCGTACGTGCTTTTAGATCTGAAATTTGCAGCGCAATTTGTATCATTTCCTGCAAAGCTTCTTGTGCATCTAAATGATGGTTTGCTACATCTGGTTCAAATGCTTCTAAATAAATACGAATCGTCGCACCTTCGGTTCCTGTACCCGACAACCTAAACACGATACGTGACCCGTCGGTAAATAAAATTCTAATGCCTTGTTGTTGACTAACCGAGCCATCAACAGGATCGGCGTATGCAAAGTCATCACAGGTGTTCACTTCATAATTACCAAGATGTTGACCTATGAGTGTCTCAAATTGGTCGCGAATGTGCGCAATGACACTATTGGCATCTGCTGTTGGAATCGTTTCATAATCATGGCGCGAATAAACATTGCGCCCATATTCAGCCCAATGCGCTTTTACAATTGCCTCCACACTTTGTTTTTTAGCAGCAATAATATTAAGCCAACATAAAACTGCCCAAAGACCATCTTTTTCTCTGACATGACTAGAGCCTGTGCCAAAACTTTCCTCTCCGCACAAGGTCACTTTACCAGCGTCCATTAAATTGCCAAAAAACTTCCAACCAGTGGGCGTTTCATAGCAATCAATCCCCATTTTTTCAGCCACTCGATCAACTGCGCCGCTGGTTGGCATTGAGCGGGCTACACCGGCAATACCACTTTGATAAGCAGGAATTAAATGTGCGTTGGCCGCAATAATAGCCAAACTATCAGAAGGGGTAACAAAAAAGCCTTTACCTAAAATCATATTACGATCGCCATCACCATCAGAAGCTGCTGCAAAATCAGGCGCTTGTTGACCATAAACAATATCCACTAAGTCATGTGCATAAGTCAAATTCGGGTCAGGATGTCCACCACCAAAATTCTCACTCACCTCACAGTTCATCAGACTAGTAGCAGGCGCGCCTAAGCGATGCTCTAAGATTTCTTTTGCATAAGGCCCCGTCACCGCATGCATAGCATCAAACTTTAAACTGAATCCATTAGCCAGCAATGATTTAATGGCGGCAAAATCAAACATACTTTCCATTAAATCTGCATAGTCAGTCACAGGATTAATGACTTCTACAGTAAAACCACCCACTGTCGTTTTGCCCAAACTATCCAAATCAATTTCTGGGATATCAGCAATTTTAAACGCTTGCATCAACTTGCTGTTTTCAAAAATCGCTTCGGTAATTTTTTCAGGTGCGGGGCCACCATTAGCAGTATTGTATTTAATGCCAAAATCCTCATCTGGACCTGCAGGATTATGGCTAGCAGAAAGAATGATGCCGCCAAAAGTTTGATATTGACGAATAATATGTGAAGCCGCTGGCGTAGACAAAATACCACCCTGCCCAACAATCACTTTACTAAAGCCATTCGCCGCTGCCATTTGAATAATCGTTTGGATTGCTGTGCGATTGTAGAAGCGTCCATCTCCACCCAAGGTCAACACAGCGTTCTGTGGCAAAGTTAATGTATCAAAAATACTTTGTACAAAGTTTTCTAGATAGTGAGGCTGTTGAAAAATTTTTACTTTTTTGCGTAAGCCAGATGTACCTGGTTTTTGATCTAAAAAAGCTTGAGTTGCTATCGTCTTGATTTGCATGTAAGTCGTCTCTAACTGGCTTTAAAAGTGAATTGGTCGGAACGGCAAGATTTGAACTTGCGACCCCTTGTCCCCCAGACAAGTACGCTACCAGACTGCGCTACGCCCCGAATGCACTCGCTGAGTGTTTCATTATTATAAAACA
>CBFHHI010000060.1:0-11715 GCA_965655675.1 Methylophilaceae bacterium
CATCGACTTTAACGAGTTTTTGGACAAATTGCATGAGCAAAATGGTTACCAAAAATTGTATTCATTATTGGAATCAGCATGAACCAAACATTTTTCGCTACTTGTCCACGCGGTTTAGAAGCATTATTAGTCAAAGAGTTGCAAGTTGGTGGCGCAAAAAACATTAAACAAACGGATGGTGGTGTTTCGTTTTTGGGTGATGTGGCGGTGTGTTATTACATCAACTTGCATTCGCGCATTGCAACGCGCGTGTTGTGGCAAGTAACCAGAGGTCAATACGAGACGGAGGAGGATTTATTCCAAGCAGCTTATAAAGTGAATTGGCCTAATTGGTTTGATGTGAAGCATGACTTTATGGTGAAGGTGACGGGGGTAAAATGCCCGTTAAAAAGCTTGGAGTTTGCAACATTAAAAATTAAAGATGCGATTTGCGATAAATTCAGATTGGCAGTTGGTAGCCGGCCATATATTGATACCAAAAAACCAGCTGTGCGTATTCATGCTTACTTAACTGAGCAAGATTATATTTTGTATATTGATACTTCTGGTGATGCGCTGTATCAGCGCGGCAACCGCAAAGCCAGCATTGAAGCACCTTTGCGCGAGAATTTAGCAGCTGGTGTGTTGCAATTAAGTGGCTGGGAGGCTGGGCAGCCATTGCTAGATCCCATGTGTGGCAGTGGTACATTTTTATTAGAAGCGGTGATGATGGCACTGAATATTGCACCAGGATTAAATCGTGGATTTGGTTTTGAGCGTTTAAAAAACTTTGAATCTGATACTTGGAAGAAAGTAAAAAACGCAGCACTGAAAAATGTAAAGCCAGTGACCTTTCAAAAAATATACGGCAGCGATATTGATTTGCGTGCTGTGCGAATTGCCAAACGTAATTTAGAAGAAGCAGGCTTTCTAGAAGCGGTGCAGTTATCTCAATTTGATGTGACCGAAGTGCCGCCAGCCGCTGATCATGGCGTATTAGTTGCCAATCCGCCTTATGGTGTACGTATTGGCGAAGATGAAGATTTGGCCGCGCTTTATCCTAAATTGGGGGAAGCATTGAAGCGTAAATTTGCAGGCTGGAATGCTTACTTTTTGACTAATGACTTACGGATGCCAAAAATGATGCGCTTATCGCCTAGTAAAAAAACACCTTTGTTTAATGGTCCGCTAGAGTGTCGTTTATTTGAAATTAAAATGGTGACAGGGAGTAATCGTAAAGATAAGCAAACGCATAAAGTGCCCTTCGCTGACGAACAACCAAAAGCAGAGATCAACCGAAAATTAACCTATAAGGATGTCAAACCGTTATGACTGACTCTATTGACCAATTAAGGAAGCGAGTGAATCAATTTGTAGAAGAACGCGATTGGTCACAATTTCATTCAGCTAAGAATCTCGCAATGGCAATGATCGTAGAAGCCGGCGAAGTGGTGGAGCATTTTCAATGGTTGACCGAGGCAGAGAGTGGCCAGCTGGATGCGAAAAAGAAAGAGCAAGTTGGGCAAGAGTTATCAGATACTTTTGTCTATTTATTGCGGATTGCAGAAGTGTGCGGTATTGATTTAATTGAAGCTGCCAATCAAAAAATTGATCTCAATGCAAAAAAATATCCTGTCGACAAAGTCAAAGGTAGTCATGCAAAATATACTGAATATGAATGCAATCAAACAACGGAATAAGCCATGGACTATATCATTCAGTCTGCTGTAATCGATTTATTAAAACACCATCACATCGCTTTTGATGTCATCGAAATCCCGTTAACTGAAGACAAAAAACCGGTACGAAGTTTGGAAGAGCTACTTATTGCAAAAGGGTTGGAGTCAGGCTCGGTGGTACGCAGTCTATTGTTTCGTGGCGGTTCGGAGCAGTTTTACATGCTAGCTGTGGCTGGCGGTGGGCGAGCGGATTGGGGTGTTTTACGTCGACAACTGAATGAGCGACAATTGCGCATGGCTGATTTTGATGAAGTACCAGCAGTGACAGGTTATGTGGTGGGGGCTGTGCCTCCGATTGCGTTGCCTAGTGATCTAAAGGTATTAGTCGATCACGCTATTTTAAACTATGAAACTGTGGTTATCGGTAGTGGTGTATTGGGCTATGCTATTGCTTTAAAGCGTGCGGATTTAATGTCTTTGCTAGCGAATGCTGAGCAAGGGTTGTTTGTGAAAGCGTAACGCTAAAAAAGCGCTCAAAAGCAACAATAAATAAGCCCAGCATTGCTGGGCTTATTTGCATCATGCAAGCTTAATTATAATGCGGCAACAGCAGCATCATAGTTGGGCTCTTGGGTAATCTCTGGTACTAATTCTATGTATTTAATGACGTCATTCTCGTCGAGAATAATCACAGCCCGAGCAGCTAAACCAGCCAACTTGCTGCTAAACAAAAGCACGCCATAGTTCATCAAAAAATCGCGACCACGCATGGTTGATAAATTGACAACATTTTCAATACCTTCCGCAGCACAAAACCTTTTTTGCGCAAATGGTAAATCGGCAGAAATATTAATCACTACTGTATTATCCATACTGCTTGCACGTTCATTAAATGCACGTACTGAGCTTGCACAAGTTGGGGTGTCTATACTAGGAAATAAATTAAGTACCTTACGTTTGCCTGCATAGGTGTCTAGAGTGACATCTTGCAGTGCTTCATTAACTAAAGTGAAGTTTGGGGCAGTGCTGCCGATAGGGGGTAGGTTACCTGCAACATCAACAGGATTTCCTTTAAGCATTACTGAACTTGACATAATCGCCTCCTTAAAAATAGGTTTTATTCATATTGATATGTCATCATAAAACAAAAAACACTTGAATAGTGCAGGTGTTTTTCAAAAAAATAAATTAAATGATTTCGCTTAAATAACCGATAGTCATTGTTTGATTATGTAGCACACTGTCTTTTGTGTTGGGCCTGGGTGCAATTTCGCCATAGGAATAGAAACCAGCAATATATGTTTGTTTGCCTAGTATTTGTTGAACTAACTTAATCTCATCTACAACTTGTTCTGCCATAACGCCTTTGCGACCAACACAGCTAACGCAAAGTGCTAAACCAGTGTGATTGGTTTTTTGATTGCTTAATCCATCCAGTACAAGATTGGCAGCAGCACCAGCACCTTCCACTAATTTGTCGTGATTGGTTTGGCACAAGCGAATCGTTTCGCCTTCATCAATATTGCCAGCAAAAGTTAAACTGTTGTCACGCTCATTAATCGCTAAAAGGGTGCGTATTTTCTCAACATCTCGTTTACCTTCTTCAATGACGGCTAATGGAAATTTCAGTCCAGTGCCTGGCAAGCCTTTAGAGAAAGCGCTGCCAATATACATTTTATACAAAGGTAGTGCAGGTTTTCCATCTAGTTCATAGACAACATTTTTGATTGATTTTGTCACTTTTCTTGGTGGGCCATATGGTTTCCAGCCACCCAGTGCGCCACTTGACATAAGCAATGCATCGCCATACAAACCAATTGCAATGACCATGCTGTCTGAAATAGAGTCATTGAATAATTGTAGTGTTTTTGAAAATGCACCACCATCGCCAGCCAAGCCGCCAATGATTGGAGTCTGTCCTAAAATAGATTGGAAGCCACTAATCAATTCGGAGCCATTTACATGCAGCCCATCAGAAATAAGCACTACTGTACGCAATGTGGACGCTTTTAATTGTGTTGCTAAATTAGCACCCGTTTCGAAAGAATCTTGCATCTTAGAAGATTTGCTGTGCACAACACGTTGGATAACTTTTTCCCATTGAATGGCAGTAATCTGAATGCTATCGTCATACACGCCATTAGGGCTGATTTCTCCAGAAGTCGTGCAGCCCACAATTTGTGCTGTTGGGTAACGCGACTTAAGGACGCTTTGTAATTTGTTCTCGTTAAATCTTTTAATAGAACCAAACACTAACACTAAATTGGCCGTCTCTAATGGCGATTGATTAGAGAGATTGTTTAAACTGGCTGTTGAATCTACAGATTCCTGCGCAATAATCATTTATCGTCCCGATTGTTATAAGCGTTGCTTAATTTAATTGTTGTTTTAACGCAATCCTCTTGAATTGTATTCATCGTCTTTCAATTGAACGATGACTACTCATCTGATTGCCATCTTTTTTGATGCTTTTCTATATTTAAAGTACTTTATTAGCAATAAGTGATAACTTGCTAAAATGTATTACAAATTAGTTTAAATGTAAAATTTTTGCAAAAAATTATATTTATTATATTCAAAAAATTATATTCGTCGTATTATAGACCCAATCAGGGTTTTGGCTTATTTCATCGATAGATCGTCAAAAAACCGATAATTAAGATAAATGTGCGGTCTGTGTATTCTAAATAGGGGAAGCTTTATTGACGCAAACAGAGTCTACTGGGGTAAAAGTGATGGTAATTGATGATAGCAATACCATGCGACGCAGTGCGGAACTATTCCTTAAATCAGCAGGTTATCAAGTGATATTGGCAGAGGATGGATTTGATGCGCTTGCAAAAATAGCCGATCAACATCCTGAAATTATTTTTGTTGATATCATGATGCCACGCTTGGATGGTTACCAAACCTGCGCTTTAATTAAACGTAATGCACGTTTCAAATCGACTCCTGTGATTATGTTGTCCAGTAAAGATGGACTGTTTGATCGCGCGCGTGGTCGCATGGCAGGATCTGATCAATATTTAACCAAGCCTTTTACCCGTGATAGTTTAGTAGATGTCGTTAATCAGTACGTTAATCAATAGCATGGATAAGATGCGCGCGGCAGGTCATGGAGAATAAAATGGACATCCATACAATATTAATTGTTGATGATTCAACGACGGATCGTTTTTACTTGACAGCATTACTAGAAACCGAAGGTTTTCAGGTGGTTGCATTGGAAAGTGGAGAGGCTTGTGTAGAGCAAGCTGCTGATATTAAACCTGATTTAATTATCATGGATATTATTATGACAGGCTTAACTGGCTTTCAAGCCACACGTTTACTCAGCAGAGATCCAGCAACAGCGATGATTCCTATCTTTTTATGTTCGGGTAAGTTACAGGTGACTGATCTGACGTGGGCTACAAAAATGGGTGCTAGAGGCTGTCTATTAAAGCCAATCACAATTGAGGATTTGAGAGAGCATCTTGCTAAGCTTTGACCTCACAAATAGTGACATTAATGGTTCGTATGGCAGATAAATTAAAGCTTAAAGATTACCAAAAAAGCATTCTAGATAAACTAGAATCAATTAAAACCGATATCAATCCTGTCGGTGTTCGTTATTTGGGCGTCAATATTGGCGATCGAAATGTGTTAGTTAATTTGTTGGAAATAAGTGAAACATTAACGATGGTTGGTATTCAGCCAATTCCATTAGTAAAACCATGGTTTTTAGGCATGTCAAATATCAGAGGTACCTTATATGCAATCAACGATTTAGTTCAGTTGCTTGATGATAAGCCTATCGAAATTTCTTCAAATACAAGAATGTTGTTAATTAACAAAAACATCATTTCCAACATTGGTTTTGTGGTCGATAAGCTGATTGGCTTACGAACTGAAGATGCACTTAAGCCGATTGCTGAATCGACGGAAGAGAGTATTTGTTTCTCTTCACTAAGTTATGAGGATGACGAAAAAAGAACATGGTATGTACTAGATTGTAAAAAATTGGTGAATTCAAGAATGTTTGAAATGCCTTATGCAACGCTGTAAATACTATCGTTCACAACCATAGTTTGTCATCTAAGAAGAAAAGAATTTACCAAAGGGAATCAATATGGCTTTTGCAAAAAACTTTTTTGAGAGATTAAAAAATCAGTTCTCAAAATTTACTAGACAGTTGACTGATGGCAAATTAGGCATCATGCAAGTGATTATCCCAATTATTGGGTTAATCATCTTTGTGTTAGTGGCTTATTATGCAATTTCGCAAGTGCAAGTAAATGGCCCTATTTTTAATCAGATTGAAAAAGTAAATGATTTGCGTGGAGATTTGGCACCACCACCATTGTTCATTGTAGAACCTTATGCACTGGCGCAAAACATGCATTTAGCATTAGTTGATGGTAATAATGAACGCTTGCAAGCATTAAAAGAGCGTTTTGATGTGAATAAAAAACGTTACATAGAAAGTGTTGAGCGTTGGAATCAAACGCCTCTGCCTAAGGCATTAATTAAGCCTTATCAGTCGGTTGTGGCGTCGGCCGAAAAGTTCTTTACTGTTTATGAAGATCAATTGTTGCCTGCACTACATTCTGGTTATATTGGCACATCTTCTCGAGCCCTCATTGATTTAGAAAGGGCTTATGTAGCAAATAGTGAGGTCGTGCAATCGTTTGTAACGACTCTGGAGCAGGCGAGTAGAGCAACAGCATCTAATGCCAATCAATTATTACGTTATTTTTTAGTGGGGTTAGCCTTGTTGGCGCTTGTTATTGCGCTTGCTATTTACTTTATTGGTAAAAAACAAATTGAAGCAACCAATGCTGCGATGAAATTACTCGAAGAAGACGGTCAGAACAATCAACTAGCCGTGTTAGAGTTGTTAGATGAAATGGGGGACTTATCAGAAGGTGATTTGACCGTTCGTGCGCAAGTGAAAGAAACAATTACTGGCGCGATAGCCGACTCTGTGAATTATACGATTGATAGTTTGCGCGATGTGGTGCTAGAAATTAACCGAGCGACTGAGCAAGTCAATTCGGCAACCGAGGCTGCACAAGGCACATCGGTTGCCTTGCTACAAGCAGCAGAAATGCAATCTCAGCAGATTGCTGATACGACAAAAGCAGTTGATGGGATGACCACGTCGATTAGGCAAGTATCAACCAATGCTAATGAAGCCGCAGAGGTGGCACAACGATCGCTACATACAGCTACTCAAGGTTCACAAGCGGTACAAAATACCATTGCAGGGATGAATGGCATTCGTGAGCAAATTCAAGAAACATCCAAACGCATTAAACGGCTAGGTGAAAGTTCGCAAGAAATTGGTGAAATCGTTGAATTAATTTCAGATATTACTGAGCAAACCAATATTTTGGCTTTAAATGCAGCGATTCAGGCAGCATCGGCTGGTGAAGCTGGACGTGGTTTTACTGTGGTTGCTGAGGAGGTGCAGCGACTTGCAGAACGATCATCAGAGGCAACCAAGCAAATTGGTGCGATTGTAAAAACAATTCAAACTGATACGAATAATGCAGTTGCCGCTATGGAAAAAAGCACAGAGGGAGTAGTAGAAGGGGCGCGTTTGTCTGATGCGGCTGGACAGGCGTTGACGGAAATTGAGACGGTGACCACTAATCTGGCAACATTGATTCAATCGATCTCCTCTGCGACAGAGGTACAAGCCGAAGCGGCATCACAAGTGACGCAGAATATGCAGCAAATTCAAGAAATTACAACACTCACCACAGATGGTACTAAGCAAACTACACAGTCGATTATGCAGTTAACCGCGCTGGCGGATGATTTGCGTAAGTCTGTGGCTGGTTTTAAATTGTCTTGATTTTCGCCTTTAATAACTGGAGTTTATTAGGTGGTTGAACATTTTGATATAGGCCCATTGCTTTGGGTGAAAGATGACATAAATCAATCACTTGATTCTGTATTAGAGTGTGCTTTATCTCTCTCTAGCCAACCAGAAGATACCGCTAGTATGCGTTTTTCGCAGACATATCTGTATCAGGTGTCTGGTGCATTTGATATGGTTGGATTGGTTGGCTGTAAACACTATTGCAATCAATTAGAAAAGTTTGCTGTTCAATTAGAAAAAAAAGTACTAGCAGCCGACGCTGACAATATAGCGCTTTTTATGCACGCGATTCATGGATTAAAAGCCTATATGGAGCGCTTGTTAGAGGGTGCTCCCGATATTCCCACTAGATTACACGCTCTCTTAGAACCACTCATGGCTGCCATGGGACAGACAATAGAAGAAAGTGATTTGTTTTTTCCTGATACCAGTATTGGTGTGCCTCATGATGTGTTCAGTCAGGAGCTCAGCGATACTGAATATATGAGAACCATGCTGCAACAACGCGCTATTTATCAAAAGGCATTGCTTGTTTGGATGCAGACACAAACTGATGAAGCGGTTAATGATATGTATGAGGCGCTAAGTCAGGTTGCTTTTGCGCAGAATGATTCACGCATTAAAACCTTATGGTGGGTAGCAAGTGCGTTTATACAAACACTCACATCACCAAATTTGACGACAAGTGTAGCCGCAAAAAAAGTTTGTAGAAAGTTAGACCAAGCACTCAGACAGTTGGTGGCGGGAGAGACTAAACCGAATAATCAATTACTGCGAGAAGTGTTATATTTTGTTGCTAATAGTGATGTTGAAACAGAGAGTATCGCGCAAGTAAAAGCCGTGTTTTCGCTTGATAATCTGGTAGATAAAAAAGCACAAAACAGCCATTTCGAGCACGCTGATGGAGATGCGTCGCCTTTTATTGCAGGTTTGGAAATCGTTATCGACCAATTGCATGAGATTTGGCAACAAGTTTCTAATCGTATCGCTTTAGATCAAGTGAATCTCAATTCCGATCTCGCAGTTGTCGAACTAGATGCTGTATTAATTAGCCAGTTTGTTGATAAGCTAGAAGTAAATCTAGCTGATGTTTCTGCATTAAGCCAGACGGCTTTGGTTGATTGTTACGCGGCATTATTGGAGGCTGGTATTGTATTGCGCGACGAGCCAAGCAAGGTTACGCAAGGTGCTTTAGTTGAAGTAGCTTCTGCATTAAGTCTATTGGATTCCATTTTAGTCAATAATCAGGTCATGGATGCCAATACAATTGAACAGTTGGCTGCAGAAACTGAACGGCTTAAAGCAATAGCGACGGGTCTTGATTACAGCAAGACAGCAGTCATCAAACAAGCACGTTTGGATAAAGAAACGCTGGCAGCTGTTGTTAAGGATATTGGACTGTCTCTAAAAGTAGTTGAGCAATCATTAGATACCTTCTTTAGAAATCCAGATGACAAGGCCACTTTGTCATTAACACCAAAACCGTTAAAACAAGTAGCCGCTATTTTTGACATGCTCAACTTACCCTTGCCAAAGCAGATTGTTGATGCTTGTCAACACATGATTCAGTACTTTCAACACGCGGATTATGATGCAAATCAGGCGGATTTTGAACGCTTGGCTGAAAGTTTAGCTTTGGTTGGCTTGTATACAGATGAAATGCCGAATGTCAGAGCGCAAACAATGTCAGCATTAACACATACGTTGATTGCATTAAATGACACCAGTTCGCTCGCGCAGGTGGCATTGTCTGAGCCATTGGATGACGACAATATGTCGATAGAAACTGAGCCGCAGGTTACTGAAGAGCATGATCATGCTGTGTCGGCGTTGATAGGGGATGCGGATGTTGCGGAACAGTTGTTGGATCAGGCTTATGATGAAGAGTTGCTTGATATTTATTTAACTGAAGCAGAAGAAATTCTTGCGCAAATCGCACAAAGCTTGCAAGCCTTGCGTGTAAATGCCACAGCGCAGCCGCCTTTAATCGATATTCGTCGGTATTATCACACGCTCAAAGGCAGTGGAAAAACAGTCGGATTAATCAATCAAGCTGAGATTGCATACCGTGTTGAGTGTTTCTTGAATGTGGTGTTAGAAGCGGCGGCGCGTTTAGATACAAGACAAATTACACAATTAGAAAAGATTACCGCTGCCTTTGCAGATTGGACGGCGGAACTCAAAGCAAATCATCAAACGATCATCAATCAACAGTATTGGTTGAAGCAAGTTGATGCTTTGTATCAGGCGGCAGAATCAACAGGATTGCAATCAGCGCCAGCTAAAGAAACGGAAAATCCATATGTGCTGATTAGTGGCAAGCATAAAGTCAGTCGGCAGTTATATGAGATTTTCTTAAATGAGAGCATGCAACATCTTGCGCTGATTGAGCAAGATATTGCGCATTTGCAAGATAAGCGTAGACCAAAACCGGATAAATCTGCAAAACAAGCGATTCATACGCTGGCTAGTAATGCTTTAGCAGCAGGGTTTAAACCCATGGGTGAACTATGCCGAGCGCTAGAAAATTGGCTTGATGTCATCGCTTGGACACCTTCTTATTTGTCTTTGTATGAAAATACCACTAAGACGATTGCTAACATGTGGCAAAGCATATCGACATTTAAAATGCCACGTGCAGCAAGGTCATTGGTGAAGTTGCTTAATGAGGCGGCAGCGCAATCAGCTCAACAAAACCAAGTACCCACATTGCCAACAGACCAGCCTAGCGATGTATTGTATTCTTCGGTCGAGCAAGACAAGCCAGATGCTCAGTATATCAATACAGACTTGTTGGCAATGTTTGTTGAAGAGGCAAATGCTATTTTGCCAGAAATGGGAGCTGCCTTGCGTGCTTGGAAATTGACGCCACAAGATCATCAGCACGCTGAAACATTGCAACGCTTATTACACACCTTAAAAGGCAGTGCGCGTATGGCGGGACAGGATGAAATTGGTAATATTGCGCACGATTTAGAAGAAACTATCTTGCATAAAATAACAGAGGCGCCAAATGCAGGCGACTTCGAAAGCATGTTTATTGCCCTAGACACTATGATTGGTTATTTTGATGATAGAACACAGGAAAAAGTGCCAGAAAGTGAAGCGGCAACACAGACAGTGCATCATATGCAACCACTGGTGCAATTAACGAATCAAGCGGCAAATGTGCTAAGAGTGCAAGAAGATATATTAGATCATTTAATTAATAGCGCTGGCGAAGTGTCAATTATTCGGTCTCAGATTGATAGGGAGATGTTAGGTTTTAAAACGTTTTCTAATGATCTTACCGATAGTATTTCACGCTTGCGACGTTATTTGCGTGAATTAGAAATTGAAGCAGAAACGCAGATGCAATCTCGTATGAATTTACTCCAAGAAGCTCATGAAGCGTTTGACCCGCTGGAGTTTGACCGTTTTACACGTTTACAAGAGCTAACCCGATTGATGGCTGAAAGTGTAGATGATGTGGGGACTATACAAAGCGGCTTGTTGGCTAACCTTGGCCAAACTGAAGCTGCATTAGCACAGCAAAGTCGTATGAGTAAAGATTTACAACAAGGTTTGCTTGGTGTGCGCATGTTGCCATTCCAACAGATTTCTGAGCGTTTACAACGCACAGTGAGACAGGCGGCAAGAGCATTAAATAAGTCAGTTGATCTGATAATTGAAGGTGAAACAACCAAAATTGATCGTAGTGTGCTGGAAAAAGTGAGCGCCTCTTTAGAGCATTTGTTAAGAAATGCAGTCGCACATGGCATTGAAGATAAAGCAGAAAGAATCTCAGCTGGCAAAGACGAAACAGGCCTGATTCGTCTGCGGGTAGCTGCTGTGAATGATGAGATTCAAATCACATTAAGTGATGATGGTGCAGGTGTTCATTTAGAAAAAGTGAAAGAAAAAGCGATACAAACTGGCCTGTTAGCACCTGAAAGCGATACAACAGAAGACACTTTGTTATCCATTATTTTTGAACCAGGCTTTTCTACAGAAAATACAGCAACACAAATTTCTGGTCGCGGCATTGGATTAGATGTTGTTCGAAATGACATCAGCGGCCTTGGTGGACGCGTTGATATGGCGAGCGAAATAGGCAGAGGGGCTGTATTTAATATTTATGTGCCGGTAACACAATCACTTGCCCAGGTCTTATTGGTGCGTGTGGGTGCTAGCACCTATGCACTGCCA
>CBFHHI010000061.1:0-11505 GCA_965655675.1 Methylophilaceae bacterium
ACGGGGTGTCCTTTCTCAATCGACTTAGTGCTTTAGCACTTAGCGAGATTGGGGATGCCCCTTGCGGGTATTCTTTCCCCTATTTCTTTTGGACAAGCAAAAGAAATAGGGTCGCCGTCGCGCGAAAAGCGACTTGGTGAGAAAATCACGAATCTTTCATACGGCGGATAACGCTACGCTAATCCGCCCTACGCTAGCTGAACAAACATCAAACACCATCATTCCCGCGAAAGCAGGAATCCAGATTAAACCTTTAAAACTCAAAATGGATTCCCATTTGCATGGGAATGACGGCAGTCTGAGTTGGGTTGCTTTACTTTCCCCTTTATCAAGCTGAGTAGCGCAGACAAAATAAGATGAAGGCGAGGACCTGTTTGAGCACCGCGACAAGTCACGGTTTGTGTGGCTTGTTAGGGCGAGTTCCGCAGCCGCTTATTTTGTTGAGCAACGCAAGGTACCCGAAGGGCTTGATAGCGGGGTGTCTTTTTCTTTCCCCTATTTCTTTTGGACAAGCAAAAGAAATAGGGTCGCCGTCGCGCGAAAAGCGACTTGGTGAGAAAATCACGAATCTTTCATACGGCGGATAACGCTACGCTAATCCGCCCTACGCTAGCTGATTAGCACGTCGGCAAGATGACATCGCTTATTGTGTTGGACAATTTACGCGTGGGCAACAAGTTGCCCACACTAGTTAGCTTGTTAGCCGATTTTAATAAGCTATATTTTTTGCACACAAGATGAAACCAAGAAATTCATTGGGGAGCACTTTGAAAAATAGTTAAGTGAATAATTACGTTCTCCTGAAGGCAGTGAACGTGAGCCAATAGCTGAAGACCATGAAAGCCAGTCAGATTGACCTGTTTTCAAAAATTCATCTCTAATTTCTTTTAATCCAAAACCCATCTCCGGTATTTCAAGTATTTTCGCTTTAGATATTTTGAACTCCACTGAAAGCTCATATATTTTTATCAAACACTCTCCGTATAGCTTTTCACCCTGTAAATAATCCTCAAGTATTGCTCCAAGCCAAAATAGCTGATACTCAAGAAAATTAGATTCTGCATTAAGATAATCGTAGATGACTTTCGTCAAACCTTCTTTATATTTAATATCAGCACATACTGAATGAATGTGTTTTATAAGATTAGGGAATCTTGTTAAAAGAATTGGCATTAATTCAAGAAGATTATCGCTGTGTAGTCTCAAAAAGCTAAGAATCAGATCTGCTTCAGACTCTTCAATCGCATCATCTTTTAATAGAGCCATCAAACCATCAACTTGCTCAGCACTTAATTTATTTTCTTCGATGTGCTCAATTTCAACAACATCAACGCCAGACGCAGTATAAATTTCCTCAAAGTCAGTAACAATTTCTCTTAGGGATTGGCGAATGTCGCTTAATGTTTCTTGCAAATCACCAACTTTATTATCGTAATAGGTTTTAGATGGATTTATATTCAAAGCATACTTACCAAGTAGCTGTTGGATTCGAATGAAATCTTGCTTTAATACGTTTGGATCATTATCGAACAATGTAAAGTCATCCATGAACCGTACAAGCTGAGATGACTTTAGGGTTCCGCACAAGTCAATATACTTTAGAAATTCATTACCAATCATTTTGCATGGATAAATACCTTGGGGAAGAAAATCGATACTTCTCCCTGAATTAATCTCTCTAAGGTATTGCCCCGCAGCATTACTATCTACTTCCGATATGTTTTTATCTGCAAACCAATGGGATAAATCATGGTGGTATAAGCTATTAAAATAAGAAGCAATATCGAATTGAATGCTGTGCTGATAAAGTTGCGCACACTCATTAAGATGTTCTTTATACTCTGCATATGCAATGTGTACGGGTATTCTCGATCCATTGATAATACGGTAGCCAAAGCTTCTACGTGTATCACTTACTTGGGGCCTGAATATTGTCTTATTTCTGAAGATCAGGTCATAGATAAAATATTCTGCAACTGGATCTAGTTTAACTGTTCTTCGAAGGTGACCTTTGGGCTTGGTGGCGTATACGGTTTGCTGAGGAAGAAAGCTATCACTAGGGTGGACACTACTCAAAATTTTTTGATATATATATTTTGAAAGCTCATCTCCATGGTACTCAGCCATTATGAGATTCGTTTTCAAGGGGAATAACGAAGATTTAAAATCTTCCTGCATAAAACTAAGTGTGGTTGTCATGGGCCCCTCTACAATCTCTATTCATAGTTCGCGTAGGACGTACCCGCTTGCGGTACGCCGTATATATTTGTGCAGTTTGTAATACTGCAGACTATAAACGAGTCCACCCCACAATAACTTGAGATATGATTACCAACCAACATCATCAAATAATTCCCTTTTTATTCATTATTTTATCTGCACTTTACGCCATAACTTTTTATTTATCAAGCATAGCTACGCCGCTATAATACCCCCCATGATCCCCATTATCCCAGCCGCCAATTTACCAACCATCAATAGCCCTGCCCCCACCACTGGTAGCCATACCATTTCTGGCTTAAAGAACTCACCACCACTTTCTTTATATATCCATATTCCTTGGTGCGTTAAGAAGTGTCCTTATTGTGATTTTAATTCGCATGAGAGTCGTGCTGAGATACCTGAAAAGCGTTATGTGCAGGCGTTGATTGCGGATTTGGAGCAATCGGTGCCGCGGGTGTATGGACGCAAAATTCGAAGTGTTTTTTTTGGGGGTGGTACACCGAGTTTGTTTAGTGCGGAATCGATTAATGCCATTTTAGAAGCGGTGAATATGTTAACGCCGCTGGAATTTGATGCGGAGGTGACGCTTGAGGCGAATCCTGGCACTGTCGATACCGCTCACTTTAAAGGTTATAAACAAGCTGGGGTGAATCGGGTGTCGCTTGGCATACAGAGTTTTAACCCTGATTATTTACAATCGTTGGGTAGAATTCATGACGATAAGCAGGCAATTCAGGCGGCGGAATTGGCTTTAGCAACGTTTGACCGTGTGAATTTTGATGTGATGTATGGTTTGCCGAATCAAAGCTTGAGCGATGCTTTGCAAGATGCGCAGCAAGCGATAGTGCTGAATCCTGATCATTTGTCGTTTTATCATTTAACTTTAGAGCCGAATACGGCTTTTTATCGCACGCCGCCTAGTTTGCCGAGTGACGATAACAGTGCTGAAATGCAGGAAAAAATCGAGTTATTGTTAGCAGAAAATGGTTATACGCATTATGAAACTTCTGCTTTTTGCAAACCAAAAAGCCAAGCGCGACACAATATTAATTATTGGTCATTTGGCGATTATTTAGGCATTGGCGCTGGCGCGCACAGCAAGTTGAGCTATCACGATAAAATCACGCGCGAAACACGGCATAAGCATCCTAAAGCGTTTATGGACAATGCTGAAGCGGGTAATGCGGTTGACCAAACTTTACTGATTCCGCAAGCTGACCTTGGCTTTGAGTTTATGATGAATGGCTTGCGCTTAACCGAGGGATTTAATACGGATTTGTTTCATGAGCGGACTGGGTTGCCGTTAATCACCATTGCAAAACGTTTAAAAACAGCAGAAGAAAAAGGCTTCATTACGCGAGATGCACAACGCATTAAACCGACTTTACTAGGTCAACGCTTTTTAAACGATTTGCTAACGATTTTTTTAGAGTAGTCTATTAAGACTTACTCTCTGCAAGTGTGTTTTTAGATTGATCTAACTGTTGTTGTAATTGATTTGCTTTATCTTGTAAGGCTTTAATTTTTTCATTGTGCTTTGCTAGCTCGGTATCTAGAGCAGTCTTCTGTTCCTCCAACTGTTGCGCTTCTTGCGAATTCTTTTCGCTTATCTTTTTGGAACGTTTAAGCTTTTTTGCGCCAGCGCCCCTCACTGACAACGATTTTAACGTTGGAATGACAATAGTAGTTGCTGTTGGATAGCGCTCATTGCTGTTTGCATACACTTGCGTATCTTGATTGAGTTGCTGCGTTTTGGTGACAAATGCGCGTTGCATAGTGGCACTTTTAGGATAAAACAAAGCCGCCAGCTCGACCAAACTTTCATTCGGTCGTATTTCCCACAACATTGTATCTTGCATATTATCTGCATTGGCATCTGTCACACCAAACAATAAGCTGGTGGATAAACACATTATGACAACTAATAACGACAATTTAACTGCTTTTATCTGCATTTCGTTACCCCTATTGAGAATGAATGGTTGCTTTGGCACTTGCGATTGCTTTTAATACTTGCTGTGGCGCTGTGCCACCAACATGATTACGACTGGCAACTGAACCTTCTAACGTTAGCACGGAGAACACGTCTTCTGTGATGGTTTCACTGAATGCTTGTAACTCGCTCAAACTTAACTCAGACAAATCACATTGCTTTTGCACCGCCTGTTTGACAGCTAAAGCCACCACTTCATGTGCATCTCTAAATGGCATGCCTTTTTTGACTAAATAATCAGCTAGATCAGTTGCTGTTGCATAACCTTCAAAAGCCGCTTGGCGCATATTATCTTTATTAACAGTAATGCCACGCATCATGTCGGCATAGATTTCTAAAGTAACCAATAGCGTATCAGCCGTATCAAACAATGGCTCTTTGTCTTCTTGATTATCTTTGTTATAAGCTAGCGGTTGACCTTTCATTAGCGTGAGCAATGCCATTAAATGGCCATTAACACGGCCTGTTTTGCCGCGCACTAGCTCAGGCACATCTGGATTTTTCTTTTGCGGCATGATGCTAGAACCCGTGCAAAAGCGATCGGCAATTTCAATAAAGGCAAACCGTGGCGAGCACCATAAAATAAGTTCTTCTGAAAAACGCGATAAATGCGTCATCAATAGCGCGCTTGCGGCGGTAAACTCGATGGCAAAATCACGATCAGAAACAGCATCGAGTGAGTTTTGACAAACGCCATCAAAATCTAATAATTTTGCTACCATTTCGCGATCTATCGGATAGCTGGTTCCCGCTAATGCCGCTGCGCCCAAAGGCAATTGGTTGATGCGTTTTCTGCAATCGGCAAAACGGGACGCGTCGCGCTTTAGCATTTCAAAATACGCCAACAAATGATGACCGAATGTGACTGGTTGTGCCACTTGCAAATGGGTAAAGCCTGGCATGATGGTATCGGCATGTTGCTCAGCTAACTCTAATAAGCTTATTTGCAACTTTTTAATCGCCGCAATGGCATCGTCACAAACCGCCCGTAAATACAGCCTAATATCGGTTGCCACTTGGTCGTTTCTACTGCGTCCAGTATGTAAACGCTTACCTGCATCGCCAATTTTATCGGTCAATGCTTTTTCAATATTCAAATGCACATCTTCTAAATCTAATAACCATTCAAACTTACCTGCTTGAATTTCTTGCTGAACCTCAGCTAAACCCTTTTCAATTGCGGCTAAATCATCTGCCGAAATAATCTGCTGCGCTGCTAACATTTGCGCATGTGCAATGGATCCTTGAATATCAAACTCGGCTAAGCGTGTATCAAAATCCACAGAAGCGGTATAGCGTTTCACCAACTCAGCTACTGGCTCATTAAAACGCCCTGACCATGCTTGTGATTTTGCATTCAGGGATGATGTTGTCTCTTTATTATGTTCTGACACGGTTTAGGTAGCTTTATCTTTGGTTAAGGTTGTTGAAAAATGGTTTAATAATAATACACTTACAGGTAAGATTCATAGACATTTTAACCGAGAACACACTGTGAGCAAACGTGAGTAAACATACACAGTTACCCAATCTGCAAAATGTAGGCATTCTGTTGCACATTTTAGTCGGTATCAATCTATTTGCGCTTATTGCTAGTATGGCACTGAGCAATCAATTTAGTGACTTTTTGCCAATTTTCACTGGGTTTTCAACGATTTTACAACCTCTTTTGCTGCTAAGTATATCGGTGTTGTATGTGCTTTATCCCTTGTTAAAAAAACTAGCCTATTGGCATAGCATTGTCATTATCTTGATTATTGAAATCCTTGTTTCTGCGCTAATTGCCTTATTATTCACTCGTTATTTAGTGATAGAAAACGGCTTCACCACTTACCGCATTATTAGCCTAACGATCATCAGCACGACGGCAATGCTCTATTATTTTGATTTACGGCAACGTGCGTTTTCTCCAGCCATCACAGAAGCACGGTTACAAGCGTTGCAAGCACGTATTCGTCCACACTTTTTGTTTAATAGCATTAATGCAGTGCTCTCTTTAATTCGCAGCCAACCCAAACGCGCAGAAACAGCATTAGAAGATATGGCTGATTTATTTCGCGTTTTAATGGCAGAAAACCGTGATTTAGTGCCATTAGAAAAAGAAATTGCACTTTGCAAACAATATTTAAATATTGAAAGTTTGCGCATGGAAGATCGTTTGCGCGTCAATTGGCAAATCAGTGGCGCGCCTGATCATGTATTAATACCGCCTTTAATTCTACAACCACTAGTAGAAAATGCGGTTTATCACGGGATAGAACCTATTGCTGAAGGTGGCGAGATAACCGTTAGCATTCAGCACAAGGCAGATGTGCTTGTCATTAAAATAAGCAACCCCTATCATGGTAAAAACAACCATCATATGGGTAATAAAATGGCTTTAAACAATATTAAAGAGCGCTTGACGCTACACTTTGATTTAGAAGCCTCTATCCGCCATCAAATCAATCGTCATGAATATGTCGTTACCCTACGCATCCCTTGTGAGAAACCATGATGTCACCACCATTAACCATATTAATTGCTGATGATGAAACGCCCGCGCGTAACCGTTTAAAAGATTTGCTATCTGATATTGCAGATGTATTGGTTATTGCGGAAGCAAAAAATGGCAAAGAAGCGGTGCACTTAGCAACCCAGCAAAAACCAGATTTGATGCTACTTGATATTAGAATGCCGCTGATGGATGGGCTTGAGGCAGCAGAACATGTGCAAAAATTAGTACCTAAACCGCATATCATTTTTACTACCGCTTATGATGCTTATGCTATTAAAGCATTTGATTTGCATGCCGTTGATTATTTGCTAAAGCCAATTCGCTTAGAGCGTTTGCAAGCAGCCATTGGGAAACTAAAATGGCTTGCCCCTGCCGCACTAGAGGCACTTAAGCCCTTGCAAAAAACACGCAGTCATTTCAGTATTCATGAAAGAGGCAGCATTGTGTTGATTCCTATTGAAGAGGTTATTTATTGTCGTGCTGAGCGCAAATATACTACGGTACGTACGCAAAAAAAAGAGTACTTATTAGAAGAGTCATTAACCCAATTGGAATTAGAGTTTGGCGAGATATTGATTCGCTTACACCGCAATTGTTTAGTCGCAAAGCGCTTTATCACTGGCTATGAAAAACGCAAAGATGACAGCGGCCATCTGCAATGGCATGCCATTTTAAAAGGCGTCAATGAAACCATCGCTGTCAGTCGTCGACAACAGCATCTCATCCGTAAAACCTAAATGCTGTTGTCGCGCGACACTAAAATTTATTTTTTGTTTTTGTTGCTTAACTCTTCTATCACTTTAGCAGCACGGTCTCTTCCGCCCAAGCCAAAAGCAAGTGCTAGCGCCAAGAAAATAGCACCAAACACAATCACAAATAATGAATTAATGAGCTGTACACCAATGCCCAGTTGCTCTAATGCAATAAACAATGCCAAAATTTGAATGCCATATTCTACCGTTGTACTCACCACTAAAGCACGTTCAAACTTAATGCTATGCAACCAAGCAAACACCAATCGATTGATAAAACGCGCCAACAAAGTACCAAATATCATGACTAGTATGGCTAAAATAATGCGCGGTAAATAAGCAGCTAAATCATGCAATAGCTGGGCAACTTCGGTTAAGCCCAACATATTGGCACCTGTAATCACAAACATAATAATCACCAACCAATACACCACTTGGCTAATAATCCCACTGAGTGTAACGTTGACATCACCACTGCTCATAAACGCTTCTAAACCAGACTTTTGCGCAAAATTGTCGAATTTAACCAGCTCTAATATATGCTTTACTGCGGTTCTAACTAGTTTTGCGATGATCCATCCAAAAAATAAAATCACGACTACAGCCAATAATTTAGGCACAAAGTTAACTAACTGCACCCAAAATTGATTTAATGAAGCAAGAAAAACATCTAATTGATATTGCATAAAAATCTCCCAAATTTAACCCTGAACATCGCCGCTACAGCGATTTATAAACTCAGCAATATATTAGCTTAACTCAAAAATCACAATTTCTTATAGCACTTTATACGCTTACGCCTATGCTAAAATTCTGTCTATGAATAAAATACAGCTACCCAATCCAAAAAAATTAGTGATTGCCTCACGCGAAAGTGCACTTGCGATGTGGCAAGCTAAACATATTCAAGCGCGTTTGCAATCGTTATATCCCAGTTGCGATGTACAAATTTTAGGTATGACTACTACAGGGGATCAAATTTTAGATAAACCACTTGCCAGCATTGGTGGTAAAGGCTTATTTATCAAAGAGTTGGAAAGTGCTTTGCTAGACGGCAGTGCCGATTTAGCTGTGCACAGCATGAAAGATGTGCCTATGAATATGCCAGATGGTTTTGCCTTGGTGGCTACCGGTGAACGAGAAAATCCTCACGATGCTTTTGTGTCAAATGATTACGATAAGTTAGCCGATTTACCACATGGCAGTATTGTCGGCACGTCTAGTTTACGTCGTCAAAGCCAAATTCAGGCGCGATTTCCTCACCTTAACATTGAATCTTTACGTGGTAATGTGCAAACACGCTTGCGTAAATTAGATGAGGGTCAATACGCAGCAATTATATTGGCAGCCGCTGGTTTAATCAGACTTGAATTGGGCAATAGAATTCGTAGCGTCATCTCAGCTCAAGACAGCATTCCAGCCGTTGGACAAGGTGCTTTGGGGATAGAAATCAGATCGGATAGAACCGATTTGATTCAGATTCTTGCGCCACTTAACCATCTTGATACCGAGCAATGTGTTGCCGCCGAGCGCGGTTTTAGTCGCACTTTGGCCGGTAGCTGTACGGTGCCATTAGGTGCATTTGCCACCAAACAGAACAACACCATCAATATCACCGGTTTTGTTGCTAGCGTTGATGGCAAACAAATGCTGCGCGAAACGATGACAGGCGATGCAAATAATGCCGAGTCAATTGGTAAAGCATTGGCGGCTAAACTAATCAGTCTAGGTGCAGACAGGATTTTAGCTACATTGGATGGCGTGAAGTAATGGGCTCAATGCCAGAATTGGCACTCACTAATATCGGTGTGGCAATTACACGTCCCATCGAGCAAGCCAAAAAACTGACGCAATACATTGAAATGGCTGGTGGCCATGTCATTTCGTTTCCACTGGTTGCAATCTCTCCCCTAGATGATTACACAGCGTTTGAACAAGTGATTGCTGATATTAACCATTATGATTGGATATTATTTATCAGTAGTAACGCAGTACAAAACAGTCTACCAAGACTGATTCAGCAAGGCATTCCGCAACATTTACAATTTGCTGCCATTGGCCCCACAACTGCACAAAGCTTACAAACATTTGGGGTTAACAAAGTACTCATTCCACAAGGTCGATTTGATAGTGAGTCTTTACTCTCTTTGCCAGAAATGCAAATGATGCAAGATAAAAAAGTCATGATAGTCCGCGGCATTGGCGGTCGCGATGTGCTGGCCAATACTCTCACTGCGCGCGGCGCGCTAGTCACTTTCGCAGAGTGTTACCAACGTATTAATCCGCAAACCAATTGCCAACTGTTAGCGCAAGCTTACAAAGATGGCAAACTACAGGCCATTGTCGTCACCAGCTCAGAGGCCATGCGCTACCTATTAGCGATGGCGGGCGATGCGGACTGGTTAAAGAAAATTAGCATCTGTGTGAATCACGCCAGAGTGGCTGAACAGCCTTTGCAAATGGGCTTAAATGTAAAGATTGCGCATGCACCTGGAGACGAAGCCATGCTAGCAACCCTAATCAATCAATAAGTCAAAACTAGAAACCTGCGCTCATACCAAGTAAAATAACATGCAGTTGCCACTGCATCATGGTATGCATTGAATCCAGCGCGATTGAACCCAACAAGCAACATTATTGGGATCGCATTCCAAACAGAAGCCATTTCAAATCAAAAAGACATGATTCTGTTTTAACCACCTCTCTAATCAAATAAAGAGAGCACTAAAGAAAGAAGCCCAATGACAAAAGAAGTAACATTTGAAACCTTAGATCAACGATTAAGTTATATTGTTGGTGAGAACATGGCCCATCAATTGAAAAATGACGGTATCGAATTAGACGCCCATGCATTTGCAACGGCAGTCGCAGATGTCGCTGCAGGAAATCCATCTCGTCTATCAGAAGCCGATAAAAGAAGCGCAATTGAAGAAATTCAAAAAGTGAGCGAAGAAAGACAAAAAGCCAAACATGCCGCCAACATTGCAGAAGGCGCAGCTTATTTAGAAGCCAATAGCAAAAAAGACGGTGTGACAACAACGAATAGCGGCTTGCAATACAAATCACTCGCGAGCGGCGATGGTAAAAAACCAACAAAAAGCGATACGGTAAAAGTACATTACCGTGGCACACTCATTGACGGCACCGTATTCGACAGCTCATATGACCGTGGCGAACCAGCCGTATTCCCAGTTGGTGGCGTGATTGCTGGCTGGACAGAAGCACTACAATTAATGAGTGTTGGCGATAAATTTGAACTTACCATTCCATCTGATCTAGCTTATGGCCCAAACGGCTCTGGTCAAGCGATTGGTCCAAATGCAACACTAGTGTTTGAAGTTGAATTATTGGGTATTGAGTAAAGTAACTAGTTTTATCTATTAAAAAGCCCTCGTTTGAGGGCTTTCTTTTTTAACAAGAAGAAGAATAAAAATGATTCATTTATTATCTTCTCACCAAGTCGGGGGTAGCCCGACACCTAGTCACTTTCTTTTGCTTGTGCCAAAGAAAGTAACCATACCCGCACGGGGCATCCCCAATCTCACTAAGTGCTAAAGCACTAAGTCGATTGAGAAAGAAATACACACCCTGCTATCAAGCCCTTCGGGTACCTTGCGTTGCTCAACAAAATAAGCGGCTGTACCCGTGAAGGGCATCACCAACTTCGCTAGCCACTAAAGTGGCAAGTCAGTTGAGACGGAACTCGCCCTAACAGACTACACAAACCGTAGTCTGTCGCGGTGCTCAAACAGGTCCTCGCCTTCATCTTATTTTGTCTGCGCTACTCAGCTTGATAAAGGGGAAAGTAAAGCAACCCAACTCAGACTGCCGTCATTCCCATGCAAATGGGAATCCATTTTGAGTTTTAAAGGTTTAATCTGGATTCCCGCTTTCGCGGGAATGACGAGGTTTAATCTTTCTTCAGTGATGCAATGATGAAACTTCACAGGTTTTTCGCCCCCTTTAGCCACGCCGAGCAACGGAGGTAAGCAAGGGGATTTCGTCGAGGACTGTTTGAGCCATGTCGTTTTTACATGGCG